>NZ_JBVKBI010000027.1:0-105091 GCF_055639035.1 Streptomyces sp. NPDC107654 | reverse complement strand
GACGAGATCGGCATGGGCGACAACATCTGGCTCGGCGACCGGGACGCCGTCCGCACCCCCATGCAGTGGACGCCCGACCGCAACGCCGGCTTCTCGTCCTGCGACCCGGGACGCCTCTTCCTGCCCACGATCATGGACCCGGTCTACGGCTACCAGGTGACGAACGTCGAGGCGTCGATGTCCTCGCCCTCGTCGCTGCTGCACTGGACCCGCCGCATGATCGAGATCCGCAAGCAGAACCTCGCCTTCGGACTGGGCTCCTACACCGAGTTGCCGTCGTCGAACCCGGCGGTCCTCGCCTTCCTGCGCGAGTACGAGGACGACCTCGTGCTGTGCGTCCACAACTTCTCCCGCTTCGCCCAGCCGACCGAGCTGGACCTGAGCCGGTTCGGCGGCCGGCACCCCGTCGAGCTGTTCGGCGGGGTCCGGTTCCCGGCGATCGGCGAACTGCCGTACCTGCTCACCCTCGCGGGACACGGTTTCTACTGGTTCCGGCTGCGCCGGGAACCCGTATAGCGGCCCGGTGGGGCGGTGCGGCGTTTTCACCGCCCCACCCGGGGCACGCATCAGTAACACCCCGACGACCTCCGGGGAAAGGACTGACGCCCATGGCGGAAACGGTCATCTCTTCCGGCACCACCGGTTCACTGCTCACCTCGCTCGACCCCCTGCTGCGCGCCTGGCTGCCCCGGCAGCGCTGGTTCGCGGGCAAGGGGCGCCCGATCAGCGGGTTCAGCCCCGTGTCCGTCACCGAACTGCTGCCTCCCGACGGCCGGCTGGGCCTGTACCACCTGCTGCTGCGCGTCCACCAGCCCGCCGCGCCGGGCGCGCCGCCGCATCCCGGCGACTGCTACCAGCTCCTCATAGGCGTGCGCGAGGCGCTGCCACCACGGCTGGCGCCCGCGCTGATCGGACATGTGACGAAGGGCCCGCTCACCGGACGCACGGTGTACGAGGCCCTGTACGACCCCCGGCCCGCCGACGTACTGCTGGAGGCCCTGCGCAGCCGGGCCCGCATCGGCGGGCTGCGCTTCGAACGGGACCCCGCGCGGGACATCCGGGCGGGGCTGGTGCCCCGGCTGATGACCGCCGAGCAGTCCAACTCGTCGGTCGTCTATGGAGATACGTTCATTCTCAAGTTGCTGCGCCGGGTCGTGCCCGGCGTCAACCCCGATCTGGAGATACCCCTCGCCCTGGCCCGCGAGGGCTGCCCCCGGGTGCCCGCGCCGACGGCCTGGCTGCACGCCGAGGTGGGCGGGGAGTCGTACGTCCTGGCCGTGCTGCAGCCGTTTGTGAGCGGTGCCGCCGACGGCTGGGAACTGGCGCTGCGCGAGCTGGCCAAGGGCGAGGACTTCGCCGCCGAGGCCCGGGAGCTGGGCCGGGCCACCGCCGAGGTGCACACCGCGCTCGCCCGGGCGCTGCCCACGGTCACCCTCGGCCGCGCCCAGCTGGAACTGCTGGTGGACGGCATGACCGAGCGGCTGGCGGCGGCCGTGCAGGCGGTTCCGGCGCTGCGGCCGTACGAGGACGGGCTGCGCTCGGCGTACCGGGCGCTGGGCTCGCTCGCCGCCGAGGGCCGCACCTGGACCGCGCAGCGGGTGCACGGCGACCTGCACCTGGGGCAGTGCCTGCGCTCGCCGTCCGGGGGCTGGTCACTGATCGACTTCGAGGGCGAGCCGGCCCGGCCGCTGGCCGAGCGGCGCATGCCGCAGCCGCCGGCGCGGGACATCGCGGGGATGCTCCGCTCCTTCGACTACGCGGCCCACTCGGCGACCCCGCCCGCCCCGGACTGGGCGCGCGTCTGCCGGGCCGCCTACTGCTCCGGGTACGCGGAGGTGGCCGGCCGCGATCCGCGTACCGACCCGGTGCTGCTGCGGGCCTTCGAGACCGACAAGGCGGTCTACGAGGTCGTCTACGAGGCCCGGCACCGCCCCGACTGGCTGCCCGTGCCGCTGAGCGCGGTACACCGGCTCTCCCTGCCCGACCAGGAGGTTCGTCCGTGAGCCCGAAGGCCAAGAAGAAGACCGGGGTCCCCGCGCAGGCTCCGGCGCCGGCCGTGGAGGCCGCCCTGTCCCCGGCCCTCGACGCGGGCGACCGGGAACGGCTGCTGCACGGCACCCACCACGACCCGCACTCCGTGCTGGGCGCGCACCCGGTCCCGGGCGGGGTCGCCTTCCGTGCCTTCCGCCCCCACGCGCAGGCGGTCACCGTGACCGCGGGCGACCTGCGGGCGGAGCTGCACGACGACGGTGACGGCTTCTTCTCCGGTCTGCTGCCGCTCACCGAGGATCCCGTCTACCGGCTGCTGGTGACGTACGACGGCACGGTGCACGAGACCGAGGACGCCTACCGCTTCCTGCCCGCCCTCGGCGAGCTGGACCTGCATCTGATCGGGGAGGGCCGGCACGAACAGCTGTGGCAGGCGCTCGGCGCGCACGTGACCACCCACCAGGGGGTGACGGGGACCCGGTTCGCGGTGTGGGCGCCGAACGCGCGGGGCGTGCGGGTCACGGGCGGTTTCAACTTCTGGGACGGCACCGCGTTCCCGATGCGCTCGCTCGGCGGCACCGGCGTGTGGGAGCTGTTCGTGCCGGGGATCGGCGAGGGCGAGCTGTACAAGTTCGAGATCACCCGGCCGGACGGCTCGCGCACCCTGCGCGCCGACCCCCTGGCCCGCCGTACCGAGGTCCCGCCCGCCACCTCCTCGGTCGTGCACGCCTCGCACCACGAGTGGGGCGACGCCGAGTGGCTGGCGCACCGGGCGGACACCCCGGTGCACGAGGCGCCCTTCTCGGTGTACGAGGTGCACCTGCCGTCCTGGCGTCCTGGGCTGACCTACCGCCAGCTGGCCGAGGAACTCCCAGCCTACGTCCGCGAGATGGGCTTCACCCACGTCGAGCTGATGCCGGTCGCCGAGCACCCCTTCGGCGGCTCCTGGGGGTACCAGGTCACCGGTTTCTACGCCCCGACGGCCCGCCTCGGCACCCCCGACGACTTCAAGTACCTGGTGGACCGGCTGCACCAGGCCGGCATAGGGGTGCTGATGGACTGGGTGCCGGCGCACTTCCCGCGCGACGACTGGGCGCTCGCCGCGTTCGACGGGCGTCCGCTGTACGAGCACCACGACCCGCTGCGGGCCGCCCATCCCGACTGGGGCACGCTGGAGTTCGACTTCGGCCGGCGCGAGGTGCGCAACTTCCTCGTCGCGAACGCCGTGTACTGGTGCGAGGAGTTCCACATCGACGGGCTGCGGGTGGACGCGGTCGCCTCGATGCTCTACCTGGACTACTCGCGCGAACCGGGCCAGTGGAGGCCGAACGAGCACGGCGGCCGGGAGAACCTGGACGCGGTGGCGTTCCTCCAGGAGATGAACGCCACCGTGTACCGGCGCTGCCCGGGCGTGGTGACCGTCGCCGAGGAGTCCACCGCCTGGGACGGTGTGACCCGGCCCACCCACCACAGGGGCCCGAGCGGCTTCGGCGGTCTGGGCTTCGGGCTGAAGTGGAACATGGGCTGGATGCACGACTCGCTGCAGTACATGTCCCACGAGCCGGTCCACCGCAAGTACCACCACCACGAGATGACCTTCTCGATGGTGTACGCGTACAGCGAGAACTACGTCCTGCCGATCTCCCACGACGAGGTCGTGCACGGCAAGGGGTCCCTGGTCTCGAAGATGCCGGGCGACTGGTGGCAGCAGCGCGCCGGCCTGCGCGCCTACCTGGGCTTCATGTGGGCCCATCCGGGCAAGCAACTGCTCTTCATGGGACAGGAGTTCGCGCAGGGCGCCGAGTGGTCCGAGGTGCGCGGCCCGGACTGGTGGCTGCTGGACCCGGAGTACGGCGCGGAGGCGGACCACCGGGGCGTGCGGGACCTCGTGCGGGACCTGAACGCGGTGTACCGGTCGGCTCCGGCGCTGTGGCAGCGGGACACCGACCCGGCGGGCTTCGAGTGGGTCACCGGGGACGCGGCGGAGGACAACGTCTTCGCGTTCCTGCGCCACGACGCCGAGGGCACCCCGCTGCTCGCGGTCTCCCACCTGTCCCCGGTGGTCCGCCACGACTACCGGCTGGGGGTGCCGGAGGAGGTGCCGGCCTGGGTGGAGGTCCTGAACACGGACGCGGCCCGCTACGGCGGCAGCGGTGTCACCCATCCGGACGTCGTCAAGCCCGAGCCGCACCCGTGGCACGGCCGCCCGGCGAGCATCCGGCTGACCCTGCCCCCACTCGCGACGGTGTGGCTGCGCCCCGCCTGACCTGCCTTCTGCCGTCCGCCCGGCCTGCGGCTGGGCTCGGGCGCCGGTGGGGCGGAGGGGGCGGACATGCGGCGGTCGGTCGTGGGGAAGGGGCTGACGTCGACGCGGGGCATGGACCCGCGGAAGACGCCCGGCACTCCGTAGGGGTGGGCAGCGGTGGCGTCCGGGGTCGGCAGCCCCCGGACGCCCGCCCCCCGGTCACTCCGCGTCGGCCAGGCCCGGCGGCAGCTCCCCCGTGTGCACCACCCCGAGCTGCTGGGTCGCCCGGGTCAGGGCCACGTACAGGTCGCTCGTGCCGTAGGCGCCCGGCTCGACCACCAGGACGGAGTCGAATTCGAGGCCCTTGGACTGGCGGGGGTCGAGCAGGACGACCGTCCGGGTCAGGTCGGGTTCGCCGCCGGCCGTGACGCCGTCCAGGTGCGCGGCCAGGGAGCGGTGCAGGGCGCGCGGGGCGATCACCGCGAGCCGGCCCTCCGCCGGGGTGAGTTCGGCGACCGCCTTGGCGACCGCGCCGGGCAGGTCGTCCGGGACCCGGCGCACCCAGGGCCGTACCCCCGTCGACCGCACCGAGCTGGGCGGCCGGAAGTCCGGGTCGCCGGCGCGGACCACGGCCGCCGCGAGGTCCATGATCTCGGTGGGGGTGCGGTAGTTGACGCCGAGGCGGGTGTGCTCCCAGCGGTCCTCGACATAGGGGGCGAGGATGTCCGCCCAGGAGCCGACGCCGGCCGCCTCCGCCGTCTGGGCGGGGTCGCCGACCAGCGTCATCGAGCGGGTTGGGCAGCGCCGCATCAGCAGCCGCCAGGCCATCGGCGACAGCTCCTGCGCCTCGTCCACGATGATGTGCCCGAACGCCCAGGTGCGGTCGGCGGCGGCCCGCTCGGCGGCGCTGCGGTGGTCGGCCTCCTCCTGCCGCTCGGCGAACCGCTCGGCGTCGATGATGTCGTGCGCGGACAGGACCTCGGAGGCGTCCGGGTCGTCGGCCTCCTTGTCCTCGAACTCGTACGTCCGGGAGGCGTAGGAGACGTCCAGCACGCCCTGCGCGTAGGCGACCTGGGTCTCGCGCTCGTGTTCGGCGCGGGCCCTGGCCAGTCGGTCGTCCTCGCCGAGGAGTTCGGCCGCCTCGTCCAGCAGGGGCACGTCGGCGACGGTCCAGGCGCGGGTCACCGGGCGGCGGATCGCGTCGGCGTCCTCCTTCGGCAGGTAGCCGTCCGGCTCGGCGAGGAGGTCGGCGACCAGCCGCTGCGGGGTGATCCGGGGCCACAGCTGGTCGATGGCGTCCCAGACCTCCGGGTTCTCGGCGAGTTCGTCGCGGATCTGGGTGATGTCGGAGGCGTCGAGCAGGCTGCTGCCGTCGTAGGGGTCGGTGCCGACACGCTCGGCGTACAGCTCGGTGAGCGTGTTGAGGATGTGCCCCTCGAAGTGCTCGCGGGCGACGTTGTGCGGCAGCCTGGCGGCGCGGGTGCGTGTCCGGGCGACACCGACCAGGCCCTCGTCCAGCATGAGCACCTCGCGGTCGTGCTCGATCGCGATGACCGGGTCGGGCAGCGCCTGCCGGTCGCGTACGACGGCGGCGAGCACGTCGGCCATGCCGGCGCGGCCCTTGACGGCGGCGGCCTCGGGGCTGTCGACGGCGGTGGCCTTCACGCCGGGGAACAGTTCACCGACGGTGGCCAGCAGGACGCCGGTCTCGCCGAGGGAGGGCAGCACCTCGCCGATGTAGCCGAGGAAGGCCGGGTTCGGGCCGACGATGAGGACCGCGCGGCGGGCCAGCAGCTCCCGGTGCTCGTACAGCAGGTAGGCCGCGCGGTGCAGGGCGACCGCCGTCTTGCCGGTGCCGGGGCCGCCCTCGACGACCAGCACGCCCCGGTGCGGTGCCCGGATGATGCGGTCCTGGTCGGCCTGGATGGTCTGCACGATGTCGCTCATCCGACCGGTGCGGGCCGAGTTCAGGGCGGCGAGCAGCACGGCGTCGCCGTTGTGATCCTCGTGCCCGGTGCGGGTGGCGTCACCGAGGTCGAGGATCTCGTCGTGCAGGGAGGTGACGGTACGGCCCTCGGTGGCGATGTGCCGGCGGCGGCGCAGGCCCATCGGGGTGTGGCCGGTGGCCAGGTAGAAGGGGCGGGCGACGTCCGCCCGCCAGTCGACGAGGACCGGAGTGTGCTCGGTGTCGTCCTCGCGCAGCCCGATCCGGCCGATGTGGTGCCTGGTGCCGTCGGCGAGGTCGATCCGGCCGAAGCAGAGCGAGCCGTCCACGGCGTTCAGCGCGGCGAGCAGTCCCGAGCGCTCGGCGACCAGGATGTCCCGCTCCAGCCGGGCCTGCATGGGCTTGTCGCCCTGGGCGAGCGCGTCCGCGACGGAGGTCTCGGTCTCGCCGCGCAGCACGTCCACGCGCGCGTACAGTCCGTCGATGAATTCCTGTTCGTGCCGGATTTCATCGTCTGGAAATTCGGTGTTTGACAATTCCGCTCCCGCCCGGATATACTGTGCTCAGTAAACGTCATTCGTGGCTCTCATGCACGGCTCGCCGAAATGAAGTCACGAATCATTGAATATACGCACAGGAATCCCCCGGGCGCAATTGCCCGGGGGATTCTCTGCGAACGGGGTCGCTTTACAGCACGTCGGCCAGCTCCTCCAGCAGGCGCCGCTTGGGCCGTGCCCCCACCATCGACTTCACGGGCTCACCGCCCTGGAACACCATGAACGTCGGCATCGACAGCACCTTGTACGCGTTCGTGGTCTCCGGGTTGTGGTCCACGTCCAGCTGGACGACCTTCAGCCGCTCGCCCTCCTCCGCGGCGAGGGCGCTGAGCACCGGCGCCATCTGCCGGCACGGCGGACACCAGTCCGCCGTGAACTCCACCAGCACCGGCAGTTCCGATGCCAGTACCTCCTTGTCGAAGTCCGCGTCCCCCACCTCGGGTACACCCGCCGCCTTCGTCACCGTTCCTGCCCTCCCAGTTCGCACAACGGCTCCGGACCTCCCGGAACCAGCGCCTCGACGGCCAGTTCGTCCCGCGCCCGCTCGGCCCGCGCCAACTGCCCCGCGACCGTCTCGCGCACCGCCGTCAGCTGTCCGATGAGCGCGTCCAGCTCGGCCAGCTTGCGCCGGTAGACCACGAGCGCGGCCGGACAGGAGTCGCCCTCCGGGTGCCCGGCCCGCAGGCACTCCACGAACGGCCGGGTCTCCTCCAGGTCGAACCCGAAGTCCTGCAGCGTGCGGATCTGCCGCAGCAGCCGGAGGTCGCTCTCGTCGTACGTACGGTGTCCGTTGCCGTCCCGCCGGGCCGGCAGCAGCCCTCGCGACTCGTAGTACCGCAGGGTGCGTGTCGTGGTTCCGGCCCGCGCGGCCAGCTCGCCGATTCGCATGCACCCGACGGTACGGCTTGACGCCGACGTCAAGGCAAGACCGCGGCGCCGCCAGGGCCTCTCTTCCGGATCAGGCCGGCTGCGGAGACGGTGCCTGTCGGCCGACCCGAGCGGGGTCCGGCGTGTGCAGCCGCAAGGCGGAGGAGGGCGTCGACGCGATGGGGGTCCCCCGCGCGAGCGACGTCGAGTGCGAGTCGACAACCGACGACAACGCCGCAGACGTGCGTGCCGGACCCCGCGACCCCGGCAGGATCCGGAAGAGAGGCCCTAGGCGTCGACCAGCCCCGCCGACTCCTCGACCTCCATCAGGGAGGCGCTGTGCCGTTCCTCCTCGAACCGGCGGCGGCCGCCGCGCAGGCCGAAGAGGCGCTTGGTGAGGGCGATGTAGAGGACCGCGAGGATGTTCAGCACCAGCGTGGCGATCTTCAGCCAGCTGACGTGCTCGGTGAGTTCGTAGATCTCCAGCGGGAGGAAGGCGGCCGTGGCGACGACCGTCAGGTACTCCGCCCAGCGCTTGGCGTACCACAGGCCGACCGCCTCGACGATCTCGATCAGCGCGTAGGCCAGCAGCAGGGCGGCCACCAGGAGCAGCGTGGAGTGCTGGTAGCCGAAGGCCTTCTGGAGGGAGCCGACGACCGGGGAGTGGTCGAGGTCGTAGTGGAAGTGCCGGAAGACCGGGCGGAAGACGTCGAGGTACTCCTCGAACAGGCGGCGCACCGCGTCCCGGCTGTTGCTGAACTTCCACACGGCGACCGCGACCAGCACGATGAACACCCCGCGCACGGCCCGCTCGACGGCGAGGAAGCGCAGGACGAACAGGTCCCGGAGCACCTTGCCGCGCGGCACCAACGGGGCGTCGGCGGCCGGTCCCGAGCCGCGCGGCTCGCCGAGCGCGAAGTCACCGCAGCGCAGGCACCGCCAGACGTCCCCGAGCGGGGTCCGGGCGTGCAGCCGGATGCGCAGCCGGGGATCGTCGGGCGCGTAGGTCACATGTCCCTTGCGCGCGCAGGTCCGCCGGTCCCAGTCGATCTTCATCCCCCGTGCCTCCACGTAGTCACTGACACACATGTACTGACGCCGGACTCGAACATGCCGTTCCGGTTGATCGGTACGGCACGTTACTGGGGTGCGGCCGTGCCGGGCACCCGGGCCGGGGACGCAGCGCGCCGGGCCGCGGGCCGTCCGGGCTCGTGGACCGGGCGGGCCGCGGCCCGTGCGGGAGGGCCGGGGGGCGTCAGCCGGCGGTGCTGTCCGCCGGTTCCCGCTCCTCCGTCTTCGCCGGTTCCGGGGCCAGGGCCTCGCGGCGCGGCAGCAGGAAGGCCACCAGGACCGTGCCGATGCCGAGGATCACCGCGCCGACCAGGCTGGTGTGGGCGACCGCGTCGGAGAAGGCGGAGCCCACCGCGTCGGCCATCTGCCGGGCGCCGGCGGCCAGTTCGGTCGCCTGCTGCTTGAGCTGCGCGGCCTGCTGCGGGTCCCCCGCCTGCTGGGCCTGCGCGGCGGCCTGCTGGGCCTTCTCGCCGATGCCGTGCGCGACGGCGTACCCCGCGCCGACCGAGTCCTGCGCGGTGTCCAGGGCGCTCGCCGGGAGCCTGCTGCCGGCGGTGGCGTCGGAGAGGTGGTCGCCGTAGGAGGTGGCGAGCAGCGAGCCGAGGATGGCGATGCCGAGCGAGCCGCCCAGCTCCAGCGAGGTGTCGTTGACGGCGCCGCCGACGCCCAGCTCGGACTCCGGGAACGCACCCATGATCGCGTCGGTGCAGGGCGAGAGGGCGAGGCCGATGGCGAGACCCAGGATGACCAGGGGCGCCACGAAGTCGCCGTAGGCGGAGCCCGCGTCCACCCGGGTGAGCAGGGCGAGGGCGACCGTACCGCCGACCATGCCCGCGCTGACGGTCCACTTCATGCCGACCCGCGGGGTGAGCCAGCCGGTCAGCGCCGAGCCGGCGAAGACGGCACCGGCGAGCGGCAGCATGCGCACACCGGTCTCCAGGGCGTCGTAGCCGAGGACGAACTGCAGGTGCTGGGTGAGGTAGTAGAAGGCGCCGAAGACGGCGAGGAAGAACAGGGCGACGGCGAGGTTGGAGCCGGCGAACCGGCGGCCGGTGAAGCGGCGCACGTCCAGGATCGGGCGCGGGTGGCGCAGCTCCCAGCCGACGAAGGCGACCAGGCCCACCCCGGCGACCACGGCCGCGGTCACCGCCTTGGCGCCCCATCCGAAGTGCGGACCCTCGATGATCATGTAGATGAGCGCGCCGGTCCAGATCACCGACAGCAGTCCGCCGACGTAGTCGATGCGGTCGTGGTGGCCGGCCTTGGACGGCGGGACCAGGACGAGGGCGCCGACGATGGCGACGGCCGCGATGGGCACGTTGATCAGGAAGGTCGAGGCCCACCCGTGGTCGCGCAGCAGGGCGCCGGCGACCACCGGCCCGGCGGCGATGGCGAGCCCGGCGGTGGCGGTCCACAGGGTGATCGCCTTGGCCCGCTCGGCGCGCGGGAAGGTCGCGGCGAGCAGCGACAGCGTGGCCGGCATGATCAGTGCCGCTCCGACGCCCATCACGGCGCGGGCCGCGATGACGGTCGCGGAGGTGTCGGCGAGGTAGCCGAAGACGGCCCCGCCGCCGAACACCACCAGGCCGAGGACGAGCGCGCCGCGCCGGCTGTACTTGTCGCCGATCGCGCCGAGCAGCAGCATCAGCGCCGCGTACGGGACGGTGTAGCCGTCGATCACCCACTGGAGGTCGGCGCTGGAGAGCCCGAGGTCCCGGGTCATGTCGGGCGCCGCGACCGTGAGGGCGGTGTTCGCCATCACGATGATCAGCAGGCTCAGGCAGAGCACCAGCAGCGCCCACCAGCGCCGGGTGTAGGGCCGGTCCGTCCTCTCGACCGGATCGGTCATGACGAGTCGCATGGCAGGGATCGCCTTCCTCGGTACGCGACAGGACTTGCACAGTGGCATGCAATTGCACAACCATGTGCAATGTACGTCCGTTGCACATCTCTGTGCAAGTCGACCGGGGCCGCCCGGGAGGGCGTCGAGAGACCACGGGGAGGCAGAATGACCGCCATGACCACGGGTAACAGCAGCCGCGCCGACGCCAACCGACGCCGCATCCTCGACGTCGCCCTCGCCGAACTGCTGCGCGATCCCGACGCCTCCATGGACCAGATCGCGCGCGCCGCGGGCGTCGTACGACGGACGGTGTACGGCCACTTCCCCAACCGGGAGGCGCTGATCAGCACCCTGGTCGACGGGGCCGTGGCGGCGCTGGCGGACGCGGACGCGCGGGCCCGCGCCGGTGTGACCGACCCGGCGGAGGCGCTGGCCCGCTCGGTGCTCGCCCTGTGGCCGGTCGCCGACCGCTACCGGCTGCTGATCGCCCTGGCCCAGCGCACGGTCACCGTGCAGGGCATCCGCGACCGCCTCGCCCCGCTGCGCGACGACAAGGTCCGCCTCCTCGGGCGCGGACTGGACGAGGGCGCCTTCGTCTCCCCGCTGCCCGCGCCGGCCCTCGCATACGTGGTCGAGCAGATGCTGTTCGCGGTGACGGAGGCGGTGAACGACGGCCTCCTGGCAGCGGAGGAGGCGGGCCGCTCCGCCACGGTCGCCGTACTGACCGCGGCGGGCGTACCCGCCTCACGGGCCGCCGAGCTGGTGGCCGAGGTGTCGTAGCCGGAAGGTCACCGGCGGAAACGGAGCCGGGCGGCCGGGGTACAGGGGTACCCTCGGCCGCCCGGCGGCGGTACCGGACGCCCGGCCCGGGTTCAGGCGGGGCCGGACGTCCGGAACTCGGGGTGGCTCAGGCCTTGGCGAGTTCCTTCCCGCCCTCCCGCGCCCCGGGGGCCTCGTCCACCGCCGGACGGCCCTCGTCCACCAGCGTGGTCTCGTCGAACGGCAGCTCCCCGGCCAGCACCCCGCGCGCCCGGACCGTGTCGATCTCCTTGGTCCACGTGCCCACGAGCACCGTCGCCACCGCGTTGCCCGCGAAGTTCGTCAGCGCCCGGGCCTCGCTCATGAACCGGTCGATGCCGACGATCAGACCGACGCCGTCGACCAGCGCGGGCTTGTGCGACTGGAGACCGCCGGCCAGGGTGGCGAGCCCCGCGCCGCTGACGCCGGCCGCGCCCTTGGACGCCAGCAGCAGGAAGAGCAGCAGCGGGATCTGCTCACCGACCGACATCGGCGTGCCCAGCGCGTCCGCGATGTACAGCGACGCCATGGTCATGTAGATCATCGTGCCGTCGAGGTTGAAGGAGTACCCGGTCGGCACGGTGATGCCGACGACCGGCCGGCTGACGCCCAGGTGCTCCATCTTGGCGATCAGGCGGGGCAGCGCGGACTCCGACGACGAGGTCGACAGGATCAGCAGGAACTCCCGGCCGAGGTACTTGAAGAGGGAGAAGACGTTCAGACCCGCGACGATCCGCAGCAGCGCGCCGAGGACGACGAAGACGAACAGGAAGCAGGTGACGTAGAAGCCGAGCATCAGCACGGCGAGGCTCTTGAGCGCGTCGATGCCGGCCGAGCCGGTCACCGCCGCGATGGCGCCGAACGCACCGATGGGCGCGGCCCACATCACCATGGACAGGATGCGGAACACCAGCCGCTGGATGTGCTCGATGCCGCGCAGCACCGGCTGTCCGGCGGAACCCATGGCCTGGAGCGCGAACCCGGCGAGCAGGGCCACCAGCAGGGTCTGGAGCACCTGCTGCTGGGTGAAGGCGGAGACGAACGTGGTCGGGATGATCGACAGCACGAAGTCGACGGGCGGCAGCGCCTCGGAGGACACCTGGTCGTGCCCGGTGGCCTTGAGGGCGTTGGTGAGGTGCAGCCCGTCGCCGGGGTGCAGCACGTTGCCGACGACGAGGCCGATGGCGAGCGCGACGAGCGACATCACGAGGAAGTAGCCGAGGGCGATCCCGCCGACGGCACCGACCTTGGCGGCCTTCCGCACGGAACCGATACCGAGCACGATCGTGCAGAAGATGATCGGCGAGATCATCATCTTGATCAGGTTCACGAACCCGGTGCCCAGCGGCTTCAGCTCCACCGCCGCGTCGGGCCAGATGAGACCCACGGCGATGCCGAGCGCGACCGCCACGATGACGGCGATGTACAGGTAATGGGTCCGGTCCCGCTTCACGCGGGGTGCGGCAGGTGCCGTGTCGGCAGTGCTGGCGGCCACGACTGCCCTCCTTGACGTCTTCGTCGGCGAACAACCGGCGTGCGGCTCACGTCCGGGCGTTGTTGGGGTATGCCGTGACTATCTCCCGCCCTGTGAGGGCGGTCACCCTTCCGTTCATTTAGTTCACGCTTGGCCGGAGAGGCACACTGCTGACATGCGCGTCCCCGCCTTCCCCCGAGCCCGCAGCCTGGCCGGCCAGCTGTTCGCCATGCAGGCCGTGCTCATCGCGGTGGTCGTGGCCGGGTACGCGCTCTTCACCTACGTCAGTGACCAGCGGCAGGCCGAGGACTCCGCCGCCCGGCAGGCCACGGCGGTGGCCCGGTCGATCGCCGACTCCCCCTCGGTCCGCGCGGCGATCCGCGCCCCCGATCCCACGGCCCGGCTGGAGCCGTACGCCCTCCAGGTCGTACGGGACGCGAACGTCGACTTCGTCACGATCATGAACCCGTCCGGCATCCGCTGGACCCACCCCGACCGGAACCAGATCGGCAAGCGCTTCCTCGGCACCATCGGCCCCGCCCTGCACGGCCGCACCTTCACCGAGACCTACACCGGCACGCTCGGCCCGTCCGTCCGCGCGGTGACCCCCGTCACCGACCACGGCCGGATCACCGGCCTGGTGAGCGCCGGCATCAAGGTGGAGACGATCAGCGCCCGCGCCCAGGACCAGCTCACGACCCTGCTCGGAGTGGCCGCCGTGGCCCTGCTGCTGGGCGCGGTCGGCACGTACGTGATCAACGCCCGGCTGCGCCGTCACACCCACGGCATGAACGCCACCGAGCTGAGCCGGATGCACGACTACCACCAGGCGGCGCTGCACGCGGTCCGGGAAGGGCTGCTGATGCTGGACGGCCAGTACCGGGTGGCGCTGATCAACGACGGCGGCCGGGAGCTCCTGGGCGTCGGTCCGGAGGAGGAGACGGTCGGCCGCTCGGTCGCCGACCTCGGCCTGCCGGCCCCGCTGACGGGCGCCCTGCTCTCCTCCGAGCCCCGGGTGGACGAGGTGCACCTGACGGCCTCCCGGGTCCTGGTGGTGAACACCTCCCCGGTGTCGGGAGGCGAACGCCGGGGGACGGTCGCCACCCTCCGCGACGTAACGGAACTCCAATCCCTGATGGGCGAGTTGGACTCGGAGCGGGGCTTCACCCAGGCCCTGCGCTCCCAGGCGCACGAGGCCGCGAACCGCCTCCACACGGTGGTCTCCCTGATCGAGCTGGGCCGGGCCGAGGAGGCGGTGGAGTTCGCCACGGCCGAGCTGGAACTGGCGCAGGCCCTGACCGACCAGGTGGTGGCGGCGGTCCGCGAGCCCGTACTGGCCGCGCTGCTGCTCGGCAAGACCGCCCAGGCGAACGAGCGGGGCGTGGAGCTGGTGGTCTCACCGGACAGCCGCCTGGACGACGGCGTACTGCCCCACGACCTGTCCGCCCGCGACCTGGTGACGATCCTCGGCAACCTGATCGACAACGCGGTGGACGCGGCACAGGGCAGCGCCCGCGCCCGGGTGACCGTGACGGCGTACGCCACGGCCGCCGAGGTGGTCCTGCGCGTCTCGGACACCGGCCCGGGGGTCGACCCGGCCCACGCCGACCTGGTATTCCAGCGGGGGTTCTCCACCAAGCCGGCCGGACCGGGCGGGCGGGGACTCGGGCTGGCCCTGGTCCGCCAGGCGGTGAACCGCCACGGGGGGACGTTGACGGTGACGGAGTCCGGCGAGGACGGCGAGGGCGGAGCGGTGTTCGAGGTGCGGTTGCCGTTGCGCACGTCGGCGGGTGACGGCAGATGACGAGCGGGCAGCAGCCCATCCGCGTCCTCGTGGTCGAGGACGACCCGGTGGCCGCCGACGCACACGTGATGTACGTCGGCCGGGTCCCGGGATTCGTCGCGGTCGGAAAGGCGCACACGGGCGCGGAGGCGCGCCGCGTCCTGGACCGTACGGCCGTGGACCTGCTGCTGCTGGACCTCCACCTGCCGGACGTGCACGGCCTGCAACTGGCTCGCTCCCTGCGGGCCGCCGGATACCACGCCGACGTGATAGCGGTGACCTCGGCGCGGGATCTGGCGGTGGTGCGGGAGGGCGTCTCCCTGGGCGTCGTCCAGTACGTCCTCAAACCCTTCACTTTCGCGACGCTGAGGGACCGCCTGGTGCGGTACGCCGAGTTCCACGCGGCGGCGGGCGAGGCGAGCGGCCAGGACGAGGTGGACCGCGCGTTGGCGACCCTGCGGGCACCGACGCCTGCGGCGCTGCCGAAGGGGCTCAGCGGGCCGACGCTGGAACGGGTGACGTTCGCTCTGCGAGAGGCGGAGGAAGGGCTCACGGCGGCCGGGGTTGCCGAGGCGGTGGGGATCTCACGGATCACCGCGCGGCGGTATCTGGAGCATCTGGTGGATGCGGGGAGGGCTGGGCGGAGTCCGTTGTATGGGCAGGTCGGAAGGCCTGAGCTGGTATATCGGTGGGTTTCTCAAGGGGGGTGAGAGCGGCGGCGGCGGCGCGGGCTTCGGCGGCCTCCTGGGGAGCGTTGGCACGGGTGTAGGCGTCGGCGGCTTGAAGGCAATGGGAGCCGGCGCGGGAGAACTGGCTGGCTTCCATGTACATCTCGGCCAGGCGTGCGTTGGTCCTGGCGACCCAGTACCAATCCTTGCTCTCCCGGTAGAGCGACAGAGCCGTGCGGAACGCCTCGATCGCCTCCGGCGCCCGGGCCGTCTCCCGCAGGGTGTCGGCCAGGTTGAACCATGTCACGGCTTCGGAGCGGCGGTCCCCGAGGGTCCGGAACAGCTCCCGGGCCCGCATGAGCGCGTCGATCGCTTCCGCACTGCGACCCGCGGCTTCCAGGGCGCGGCCGAGACTCGTCCAGGCGATGGCCTCGCCGTGCTGGTCGCCGTCAGCGCGGCACAGGTCACGGTCACGCTTGTGCGCCTCGACCGCCTCTTCCACTCGGCCGACGTCACGCAACGCGAGACCCAGGTTGTTCAACAGCGCGCACTCGTGCACACGGTCCCCGACGGCTTGAAAGATGTCGCGGGCGTGCAGGTGCGCGTCGACCGCCTCGTGCAAACGACCCATGTAACGCAGGGCGCACCCGAGGCTGGTCCACGCCAGGCCCTCGCCCAGGCGATTCCCGATGCGGCGGGCTGCCTCCTGAGCGGTGCGGCTGACGATGAACCAGTCGTCGAAGTGCCGCCCCCACTCCAGGTATATCGCCAGACACTGCGCCAGAACCACCGCCCCGGCCGCGTAGCGCTCCTCCCGCCCCCACAGCACGGCCTCCACGAGCGACGCCCGCTCCGTGTTCAGCCACGCGAGCGCCTGCGCATGATCGCCGAAGCCGTCGGGCTGCACGTGCCCCGGCAACCACCGCAAGCGGTCGTCGGCCGCGTACGCCCACCGGCAGTAGCTAGCCAGAACCCGCTCCCGTGCGGCATCACCCTCTTCGCACATCTCGGCCGTACGCGCCGTCACCCCCGCGCAGAACGCCCGCACGAGGTCGTGCAGGCGCCATCGCCCGCGTACCCGCTCCAGAAGGTGAGCGCGGGCCAGCGCCTTCAGTTGCCGCAGGGGAGGGGCGTCCGCCCCGGCCATTACGGCCGCCACCTCCTCGCTCACGTCGGGTCCCGGTGCGAGGGCAAGCAGACGCAGCAACCGTGCCTCGTCCGCAGGAAGTCGCCGGTACGACAGGTCGAATGCCGCGCGCACACTGCGCTCGCCATCGTCCAGGGCGACGAGCCGGTCGTACGAGGTGGCCAGCTCGTCGGCGAGTTCCGCCACTGATCTGCCGGAATCCTCCGCGAGGAGCGCCGCCGCGATCTGGAGTGCCAGTGGAAGGTGTCCGCACAATCCGGCCAGCTGTGCCACCGCCTCCGGCTCCGCCACCACCCGGCTGTCCGCCGGGTCGGCGATCCGCAGCGCGCAATCAAGGAGGTCGTACGCCGCCCGAGACGTCAACAGGCCCAAGGGCACCAGCCGGGCCGTGAGTTGAGCCAACCGGTCCCGCGACGTCACAAGCACCCTGTGCAGCCCGCCACCGGGCAGCAACGGCCGCACCTGTTCCGGGGACGACGCGTTGTCGGCGACGATCAGCACCGCCTCCCGCTCGGCCAGCACCGACCGGTACAGCGCGGCCCGTTCGTCCGCCGTAGCCGGAATGTGCTCCGGCTCCACGCCCAGCGCCCGCAGCAGGGACTGCAACGCCTGGTCCGCCGTGACCGGAGCATCGTCGTACCCGTGCAGATCCACGAACAGCACGCCGCCCGGAAACCACCCGGCCTCCCGCGCCGCGTACGCCGCCTGCACCGCCAGTGCCGTCTTGCCGATGCCGCCCAGCCCGGAGACGGCGGTGACGAGGACGGCCTGCTGCCGACCTGAGCCCGCAGGGTCCAGTGCGGCACGCAGCCGGGCCAACTCCACGTCCCGGCCGGTGAATCCCGCGGCCGGCGGCGGAAGCGCGTCCAAGGCCGTAGGCGCCGGCGCCTGCTGCCGGTACTCCGCCTTCCCGATGACGGGCCCGCGGAAGTCCCCGCCCCGGAACTCGACGTGATCGCTCACCCGGCCCCGCCCCCCACCCCGAACGGCACGGCGTACAGCACGACGCACACCCCCAGCCCCGCGACCGCGACCCCCTCCAGCACGGACACCGCCACCAGCCCGGCCGAGAGGTCACCCCCCGCCCAGTACACGACGAGCGCGCTCAACGGCACCACGCAGAAGGCCAGCAGGTCCACCACGCACTGCACGACCTTGCGGGAGACACGCCGGGCGTCCCCCCGGTGCGCGGTCTCCCAGCGGAACACCTCGCCCCCCTCGGCCTGGACCAGCACGGCGAGCCGGGGTGCCAGCTCGCCCCGCACGTACGCCCCGATCGCGGAGATCTTCTGGTCGTTGACCAGGTACGTCCAGCCGAGGACGACACACACCGGCGGCAGCGCGAGCAGCATCGCCGTCTGCCTGGCCTGCGCCGCGGCGGCGATGACGGCGGCCACGACGGTGAGGGTGACGTACAGCAGGTTGTCCCGGAAGCCGATCCGTGTCTTCTGCTCGTCCTTGACGGTCTGGTACTCGGTGAGCAGCAACTGCCCCACGGTGACATCTCGTTCCGGCACGCGAACCCCTTCCCCCGGCAGTACCTTATGAGTGTGCCGGAGACTCGACCCACCGTTCTGGTCCTGACCGCGCTCGCGCTGGAATACGCGGCCGTACGGGCGTATATCGAGGACCGTGAGGAACGGTCCCACCCCGACAACGGGACCTTCGTGGAGGTGGGTCGCCTGCGAGGTACGTCGTGGCGGGTGGCCGCCGCCGAGCTGGGCGAGGGTTCCCGCAACACCGCCGCGCTCACTTCCTCCCTCATAGGCTGGCTGCGCCCCCGGGCGGTCCTCTTCGTCGGTGTGGCCGGCGGCCTCAAGGAGGACATCGTCCTGGGGGACGTGGTGGTGGGCACGAAGGTGTACGGCATCCACGGGGGCAAGGTCACCCCCGAGGGGCTGCTGGACCGGCCCGAGGCCTGGCACGGCTCCCACGCCCTGCTCTCGGCCGCACGTGCCGCCGTACGGGACATGCCCGACGTCCGGGCCCACTTCAAGCCGATCGCCACGGGAGACGTGGTGCTCGCCCACGCGGAGTCCGAGGTCGCCCGGCACGTCCGCGAGCGGTACAACGACGCCGTCGCGTTCGAGATGGAGGGCTCGGGAGCGGCCCACGCGGCCCACCTGGAGGGCCGGGACGCCCTGGTCATCCGTGGCATCAGCGACCACGCCGACGCGGGGAAGGCGGCGGCCGACAAGGGCGGCTCGCAGGAGCGGGCGGCGGCTCAGGCCGCCGCCGTCGCGGTGGCGGTGCTGCACAAGTACCGCCGCGGGGGCGGGGGTTCCGGCGACTCCGAGGAGGGGCCCCAAGCACGCCACGGGGACGGCGACCACATCGACTTCCGGGGCGGGACCTTCTACGGAACGGTCATCGGCAAGCAGGTCGGAGAGCGGTAAGGGCACGGTCCACGGCCCGGTCCCGCGCGCGACCGCCACCCTGCCGCCCCGCCCCCTCGGCTTCACCGGCCGCTCGGCGGAGCTGGACCGCCTGCTCCCCCATCTCGCACCCGGTGAAGACGGCGAGGCCGCTCCCCCGCTCCTCATCTTCGCCGTCACCGGCATGGGTGGCATCGGCAAGACGGCGCTAGCAGTGGAGGCGGCGCACCGAGCCAGAGCGAAGGGCTGGTTCCCGGGCGGGACGCTCTTCGTGGACCTGCGCGGGTACGACGACGACCCGGCCACGGCCGACCAGGCGGTGCTGGCGCTGCTCGACGCGCTCGGCGTACGGGAGCAGGATCTGCCGCCGACGACCGAGCGCCAGTACGACGCCTACCGTGCGCTCCTCGCCGAACGGAGGGACCGGATGCTGCTGATCCTGGACAACGCGTCGGACCCGTCCCAGTACGTGCCTCTGCTGCCCGGTACGGACCGGCACCGGGTGCTCATCACCTCCCGGGACCGTCCCGACGCCCTTCCCGTACGCCTGATCGACCTTGAGACGCTCGATCCCGAAGACTCGGTCGCCCTGGTGACCCGTGCCCTGCACGGCACCGACGAACGTGACGACCGCCCGGTACGGGAACCCTCTGCACTGCGTGCACTGACGGACCTCTGTGGCCACCTCCCCCTGGCGCTGCAGATCGCGGCCGGCATGCTGCGCCGGCGCCGCCATCGGGACATCTCGTCCGTGGTGACCGAGATTCGGGACGCCGGAGATGCGACCGCGGTCCTCGACCACGGCAGTCCTGGAACAGACCTGTACGGGCGCTCGCTTGTCCTGCGCCCGGTACTGGAGACCTCATATCGCCGGTTGCCGCCGGATCAGGCTCGCCTGCTACGTCTGCTCTGCCTGGCTCCGGGCGCGGAGACCGGGACGGAGGCGGTCGCGGCTCTCGCGGGCCTCGGCACGGAGACCGTGCTGTCGCTGCTGGAGGACCTGGCCGCCACCCATTTCGTCGCGCCGGTACGAGGCGGGGCGGCTTCCGCAGTGCGGTGGCGGTTGCACGACTTGGTGCGGGGGTTCGGGGCCCGTGTGGTGACGGGGGACGCGGGGTTGCGGGAGGAGGCGGAGACGGCGCGGGAACGGGTGCTGGACTTCTACTGGCGGTGGGCGGATGCGGCCGACGACCGGTTGCGGTGGCTGCCGGGGATGGAGGAGTCGGAACGGTTCGCGGAGCGGGGCCAGGCTTTGGCGTGGCTGGACGGGGAGCGGGCGGGTCTGGTGGCTGCGGTGGAGTGGGGGCGGGAGGAGCGGTTCGCGAACGCGGCGGTGAGGCTGGCCCAGTGTCTGGGGGAGTACCTGCTCTGGCGGCGGTACTTCGACGACTGGATCATAGTGGCGAAGGTGGCACGGAAGGCCGCCCGCCTCAGGGGGGACCAGCTGGGCGAGGCCATCGCGTGGCACAGCCTCGGCATCGCCCTGCGGGAGTCGGGCCGAGCGGAAGAGGCCATCGACGCCCTCACCCGGGCCCGCGACCTGTTCCAGGCCGCCGGGAAACCCCGCGATGAAGCCAGCGCATGGAACAACCTCGGCCTCGCCCTGCGGCAGGCGGGCCGAGCGGAAGAGGCCATCGACGCCCTCACCCGGGCCCGCGACCTGTTCCAGGCCGCCGGGAAACCCCGCGATGAAGCCAGCGCATGGAACAACCTGGGCATCACCCTGGTGAGGGCGGCCCGGGTGGAAGAGGCGATCGACGCCCATACACGGGCCCTCGGCCTGTACCAGACCGTCGGGAACCGCCACGGTGAGGCCATGGGGTGGAACAACCTCGGCATCGCCTTGCGGGAGGCGGGTCGGGTGGAAGAGGCGATCAAGGCGTACGTCAAGTCCCTCGGATACCGTCAGGAGTTCGAGGACTGGTACGGCGATGGATTGACCTTCCACAACCTGGCCCTCGCCCACAAGATCGCCCACCGCCCCGCCGAAGCCCGCGCCGCCTACCTCCAGGCCGCCGACGCCTTCACCCGCGCCAACGCCCCTGACCAGGCCGCCCAGGCCCGCGCCCGCGCCGCCGAACTACCGGACTGACACCCCCACCTCACCCCACCCCCGCATACCCCCGAGCCCCCCGCCAAGGCACCACCGCCCACATCCGCGTCCCGCCTCCGGGTTCCCGCGCCTCCCCGAACCCCCATTCCCCTTCACACGCCCGCACCACGCACCCGAGCACCCGCAGCGCCGCCCGCCTCCGTGTGTCGCAGGCCGCCGCCAGCCGGGGGTGGGTGTGCCGGGGGTGGCCGTCGTAGACGATGACGCGTACGTCGCCGTCCCGGTGGCGCAGGGACACGTACACCTCGCTGTCGGGCGTGAACTTCCACGCGCAGGCGACGAGTTCGCCGACGACCTGGGCCACCGCGTCCGTCATGTCGGCGAGGCCGTGGGTCCGCAGGACGACTTCGGCGGCGGCGCGGGCGACGCGGGGACTGGTCGGCTCGGCCGGCAGCGTGAGGCTGTAGGCCAGTGCGGCGGGGGACGGCGGCGGTGCCTGCGGCTCGCCGGTGGAGAGCGGGCAGGCCGAGACGGTGACCCGTGCGGACACGGCGACTCCTTCGACAGGTACAGGTGGGTGTGGTGCCGGATGAGCCGACGACTCGACCGGCGGCCGGTGGCTTGTCTCCCTGGCGCGGGCCCACCCCTCCCAGGAGAGGAGAACGCGGGCAGGCTCGCGCGATGCGCTTCCGACGGCGTCGGGGTGTAAGCGACTCATCACCGACTGTAGAGGAAAATAGGAGTACACGTACTACTCTTCACGGAAGTCACGTTGGACCGACCAGTCGCACCGGCGGCAGACTGTCACCGTCACACCGAACGGGAGGACGGATGCCACCGAGGAGCGCCCCGACGGAGCGTCAGCGTCGGCTCGGTGCCGAGTTGCGCAGGTTGCGTGTCGCGGCCGGGATCACCACAGAGCAAGCCGCCACACTTCTGGGCGTCCCGCGCACGAACGTGCCGAACATGGAGTCGGGGCGTTCCGGCATCAGTGCCGAACGCGTCCGCACCCTCGCGGGCAACTACCGTTGCGCGGACCAGGCCCTGGTCGATGCCCTAGCCTCCATGGCCGGCGGGCGGCAGAAGGGGTGGTGGGAGGCGTACCGGGAACAACTCCGGGACGCTTTCCTGGACATCGCCGAGATGGAGTGGCACGCCACGCGTCTGCGCATCGCCGTCACCGTGCACCTGCCGGGGCTGCTCCAGACCGAGGACCACGCGCGCGCCGTCTTCGAAGCAGTGATCCCACGCCTTTCCTCGGACGAGGTCGACGTGCGCGTCGCCCACCGGATCGACCGGCAGCAGGTACTCGACCGCCCGACCCCTCCGACGCTCGACGTGATCCTTCACGAGGCCGCCCTCCGCATGGAGTTCGGCGGTCCCTCAGTCGCGCGGCGCCAGCTTGAACACCTGCTGCACATGTCCGAGCGCGAGACCGTGACCCTGCGGGTCATCCCGTTCAAGGCGGGCGGCTTCCCAGGGGCTGGGCAGTCCGTCGTCTACGCCGAGGGTGCCGTCCCCCGCCTCGACACCGTGGAGCTCGACAGCACGCACGGCCCGGAGTTCATCGACTCGGAAGTTCAACTCGACAAGTACCGGGCCCAACTGGACGCCGCGCAAGCCCTGGCGCTCGCACCGGCCGCCTCGCGCGATTTCATCCGCGCCCTGGCCCAAGACCTCTAGGAGAGCCACCATGACCGAAGTCAACTGGGAAAAGCCCTTCTGCGGCGAAGGCGCCAACTGCTTCCGCATAGGCACCGACCCCCAAGGCAACGCCTACATCGCCGTCGCCGGCCAGGAAGACCACTACCTCACCGACTCCCGCGAAGCCCTCCGCGCCCTCATCCGCGAAATCAAGGCCGGCAAGGCGGACCACCTCCTGTAGCCCACCGGTGGCCAATACCGCGCACGCGCATTGACCTGACTAGACCACTCCTCTTACCTTCACACGGCAGCAATCTCCGCGCCACCCCCACGTGCGCTCAGGAGGTCATGCCCGTGCGCCCCACCGCCGCCACCCTCGCCGCCCTCGCCCTCGCCGCCACCGCCCTCACCGCCTGCGGTGGCGGATCCGGCGGCGACCCGGACACGATCAAGGTGTCGTACAAGCAGTCCACCGACAACTCCGTGAAGGTGATGGACACCTACCTCGCCGGGATCAGGAAGCAGTTCGAGCACGAACACCCCGGCAAGAAAGTGCAGTTCGTGCCGATCAAGGCGCCGGATGCGGAGTACTACACCAAGCTCCAGCAGATGCTGCGGTCGCCGCGCACCGCGCCGGACCTGGTCTACGAGGACACCTTCCTCATCAACTCCGACATCACCAGCGGGTACCTGAAGCCGCTCGACCCGTACCTCGCGAAGTGGCCGGACTGGGGACAGTTCATCGACACCGCGAAGGCGGCGGCCAGGGGCGAGGACGGGAAGACGTACGGCGTTCCGGACGGGACCGACACCCGCGGGCTCTGGTTCGACAAGCGGGTGTTCGCCAAGGCGGGGCTGCCCGGCGACTGGCAGCCGAGGAGCTGGGACGACATCCTCGACGCCGCCCGGACCATCAAGCGCAAGGTCCCCGGCGTCGTCCCGCTCAACGTCTACACCGGCAAGCCGGCCGGTGAACGGGCCACCATGCAGGGCTTCGAGATGCTCCTGTACGGCACCGGCGACGGTACCCACGATCCGCTCTACGACAGCGGAAGCAAGAAGTGGATCACGGGGTCGCAGGCCTTCGAGGACTCCCTCCGCTTCGTCGAGACCGTCTACAAGGACAAGCTCGGCCCCGACGTCTCCGACGCCCTCGACCCGAACTTCAACACCACGGTCAACGGCGAGCTGCTCCCCGAGGGGAAACTCGGCATCGCGCTCGACGGCTCCTGGCTGCCGCAGGCCTGGCTGCCGGGCAGCGGGCACGCGTGGCCGGAGTGGTCGAAGCGGCTGGGGCTCGCCGCCATGCCCACCCAGCACGGGCAGGCGCCCGGCAAGGTGAGCATGTCCGGCGGCTGGACCTGGGCCGTTCCGGCCAAGGCGGGCAACCCGGACCTCGCCTTCCAGTTCGTCCGGACGATGCAGACGAAGGACAACGCCCGCAAGTGGTACATCGCCAACTCCGGGATCGCCGTGCGGAAGGACGTCGCCGCCGATCCGGCCTACGTACGCGCCCAGCCCGGCATCAAGTTCTTCACCGATCTGGTCGCGAGCACGCACTACCGGCCCGCGTTCCCGGCTTACCCGAAGGTGTCGACCGCCGTGCAGGAGGCCATGGAGGGGGTCACGACCGGTGATCTGTCCGTGGCGGAGGCGGCGAGCGGCTACGACGCCACGGTGAAGGACGTCACCGGCGGCCAAGTGGTCGAGAAGTGAGGCGCGGACACCGGGCCGCCCGGACCGTCAGGGCGCTCCCCCTCGCCCCCGCCGTCGTCCTGCTGCTCCTCTTCCTCGCCGGGCCGATCGCCTACTGCGTCTGGATCGCCTTCACCGACCTCCAGCTGACCGGGCAGGCCCACTCCTCCTTCGTCGGCCTCGCCAACTTCCGCCGGGCCTTCCGGGACGACGCGTTCCTGAACGCGGTCTGGCTGACGCTGGTGTTCACGGTGGTGTCCTCGCTGGTCGGGCAGAACACGCTCGGACTGGCGCTGGCCGCGCTCATGAAGCGTGCCTCGAAGCCCGTCCGCACGCTCACCGGCGCCGTCGTCGTCACCGCCTGGGTGCTGCCGGAGGTCGTCGCGGGTTTCCTGCTGTACGCGTTCTTCCGGCGCGAGGGCACCCTGAACGCGGTCCTGGACCTGCTGCATCTGCCGCGGCAGAACTGGCTGTTCACGCTGCCGATCCTCGCCGTGTCCTTCGCCAACGTCTGGCGCGGGACGGCGTTCTCGATGCTCGTGTACTCCGCCGCGCTGGACGAGATCCCCGCCGAGATCACGGAGGCCGCCGAGGTGGACGGGGCCGGCGGGTGGCGGCGGCTGTGGCACATCACGCTGCCGATGATCCGGCGCTCCATCGGCACCAACCTCATGCTCAACACCCTTCAGACGCTCTCCGTCTTCGGGCTGATCTGGGTGATGACGCGGGGCGGCCCCGGCGACCGGAGCCAGACGCTGCCGCTGTTCATGTACGAAGAGGCCTTCCAGAACAGCATGATCGGGTACGCCACCGCGGTCGCCCTGCTCCTGCTGGTCGTCGGCTCGCTGTTCTCCGTCGTCTACCTGCGGCTGCTGCGGACGGAGGTCTGATGGCCAGGAGGCGTTCCGCCCGGCGGCTCGCCGCCGATCTGTCGCTGCTGGCCGTGGCCGCCGCCTTCGCGCTGCCGCTGGCCTGGGTGCTGCTGTCGGCCGTGGACCCGCACGCCGGGCTCCGGGTCAGGGTCCCGGACGGCCTCACCCTGCACAACTTCCGGGCGGTCCTGACCCCGGACGTCACCTACACCCCGCTGTTCAACAGCCTGCTCCTGTGCGGGGGCGCCACGGCGCTGACCGTGGGGTGCGCCGCCCTCGCCGCCTATCCGCTGTCCCGGTTCCGGTCCCGGCTGAACCGGCCGTTCCTGCTGACGATCCTGTTCGCGACGAGCCTGCCCGTCACGGCGGTCATGGTGCCGGTGTACGCCCTGTTCGTCCGGGTGAACCTCATCGACACCTTCCAGGGCACGATCCTCTTCTTCGCCGCCTCGCAGCTGCCGTTCGCGATCTGGCTGACGAAGAACTTCATGGACGGCGTGCCGAGGGAGCTGGAGGAGGCGGCCTGGACGGACAGAGCCTCGGCGCCGCAGTCCCTGGTACGGATCGTGCTGCCGCTGATGGGGCCGGGGCTCGCCGTGGTGACCGTGTTCTCGTTCGTGATGATGTGGGGGAACTTCTTCGTCCCGTTCATGCTGCTGCTCACCCCGGACCGGATGCCGGCCTCGGTGAGCATCAACGACTTCTTCGGCAACCGGGGCATGGTGGCGTACGGCCAGCTCGCCGCGTTCTCCGTGATCTACTCGACACCGGTGCTCCTTCTGTACGTCCTGGTGGCACGGCGGCTGGGCGGCGGGTTCGCGCTGGGCGGCGCGGTCAAGGGGTGACCGGAAGTAACACCAGGTCACGACGGGTGACACGGAGTGTCAGCCTGTTACGCGCGATCAACCCGTACGTTCCGACAATCCGTGATCCTGTCCGAACGGACCGTAGCCATCCCGTCGGGGCCCCCCTAGCTTGTGCCGGGTGCGCCAACCCTCAGCTCCTCCGTTCAACGCCCCGGCGGCCCGCCGGCTGCGCGCCGCGCTCGGCATGGGTCCCGAGCACGTCGCCTACGGCCTGCGGGCCTCGTACGGGCTGCCGTACGTCACACCCGATCTGGTGATCGCCTGGGAACGCGGTGTCACCGCCCCGAGCAATCCCGAACTGACCGCGCTCGCCGGCGTGCTGTGGTGTTCCCCGGGCGAACTCCTCGGCCGCCCGCAGACCCTGCGCGAGCACCGCATCGCCCGGTCCGTCGCGCCCGAGGACGTCGCCCACGCCGTCGGCATGGAGCTGCGCGCGTACCTGCGGACGGAGGAGAGCGGGCAGTGGAAGGGCAACGAGCGCCAGTCGGCCGCGCTCGCGCGGATCCTGGACCTCGCCCTGCCCGACTTCGTCGCCGTCACCGGCCGTGAGGCGAAGCTGGCCGAGCTGCTGCACAGCGCGGTGACCACCCGCTGGCAGGCGTACGTGCGGCCGGTGCGGAAACTGGCCCCGGTGGAGACGGATGTCCTCGAAGGGGCGCTCCAGGAACTGCACCAGGACTACCAGGGGCACATGGCCGCCACCCTCAGCTGGGGCGGCGGCAGCAGGAGTGCCAGCCGGTCCGGCCAGGAGTTCCTCGACCGGATCGTGGAGAACTTCTGGGCGGCGGTGGAGGAGCGGACCTGAGGCGACCCTGGCGGAGGAGTCCTAGAAGACCGACTCGGCCTCGTCCATCCGGTCCTTCGGGACCGTCTTCAGCTCGGTGACCGCCTCCGCGAGCGGCACCATCACGATGTCGGTGCCGCGCAGCGCGGTCATCCTGCCGAACTCGCCGCGGTGCGCGGCCTCGACGGCGTGCCAGCCGAAGCGGGTGGCGAGGACACGGTCGTAGGCGGTGGGGACGCCGCCGCGCTGGATGTGTCCGAGGATGACCGGCTTGGCCTCCTTGCCGAGGCGCCGCTCCAGCTCGTAGGCGAGGGCGGTGCCGATGCCCTGGAAGCGCTCGTGGCCGTACTGGTCGATCTCGCCCTTGCCGTAGTCCATGGTGCCCTCGGCGGGGTGGGCGCCCTCGGCGACGCAGACGACGGCGAACTTCTTGCCGCGGGCGAAGCGCTCCTCGACCATCTTGACCAGGTCGGCGGGGTCGAAGGGGCGCTCGGGCAGGCAGATGCCGTGGGCGCCGGCGGCCATCCCGGACTCCAGCGCGATCCAGCCGGCGTGCCGGCCCATGACCTCGACGACCATGACGCGCTGGTGGGACTCGGCGGTGGTCTTCAGGCGGTCCATGGCCTCCGTCGCCACGCCGACGGCGGTGTCGAAGCCGAAGGTGCGGTCGGTGGAGGAGATGTCGTTGTCGATGGTCTTGGGGACGCCGACGACCGGGAGGCCCGCGTCGGAGAGCATGCGGGCCGCGGTCAGGGTGCCCTCGCCGCCGATCGGGATCAGGGCGTCGATGCCGAACTCCTCGACCATGTCGGCCGCGCCCTCGCAGGCCTCGCGCAGCCGGTCCCGCTCCAGCCGGGAGGAGCCGAGGATGGTGCCGCCACGGGCCAGGATGCCGCTGACCGCGTCCAGGTCGAGGGTGCGGTAGTGGCGGTCCAGCAGGCCCCGGTAGCCGTCCTCGAAGCCGATGACCTCGTCGCCGTACTGCGCCACCGCCCGGTGCACGACCGACCGGATCACGGCGTTCAGGCCGGGGCAGTCGCCGCCTGCGGTGAGAACTCCGATGCGCATCGTGCTGTGTCTCCTGCTCGCTGTCGTGTACCGGTGAGCCGGTGTCGATTGTTTCACGTCCGCCGGACCGGTGAAGCCTTGACGGGCGCCTTATCCGTCGGCGGGGGTATTGTCAAGAGGGTTCCACTCACCTCGGTGGGTGATTTTTATGCCGAAGACGCGACAGAAGCGACAGAGCGATATGAGGAACGGAGTGGACACGTGACGCGCAGCGTGTACGTCACCGGGATCGACCGCGGTGACGGCCGCCAGGTCGTGGAGCTGGGGGTCATGGAACTCCTGACGCGGCAGGTCGACCGGGTGGGTGTGTTCCGTCCGCTCGTCCACGACGGCCCCGACCGCCTGTTCGAGCTGCTGCGGTCGCGTTACCGCCTCTCGCAGGACCCGGCGACGGTCTACGGCATGGACTACCACCAGGCCTCCGCGCTCCAGGCCGAGCAGGGCACCGACGAACTGGTCTCCGCCCTGGTCGACCGCTTCCACTTGGTGGCCCGGGACTACGACGTCGTCCTCGTCCTCGGCACCGACTACGCCGGCACCCAGCTGCCCGACGAGCTGTCCCTCAACGCCCGGCTCGCCAACGAGTTCGGCGCCTCCGTGATCCCGGTGGTCGGGGGCCGCAGGCAGCCCGCCGAGTCCGTGCTGGCCGAGACCCGCAACGCCTACCGCGCCTACGACGGGCTCGGCTGCGACGTGCTCGCCATGGTCGCCAACCGGGTGGCCCGCGAGGACCGCGACGAGATCGCCGAGCGGCTCGCCAGCCGGCTGCCGGTGCCGACGTACGTCCTGCCCGACGAGCCCGCCCTGTCCGCGCCGACGGTCGCCCAGATATCCCAGGCGCTCGGCGCCAAGGTGCTGCTCGGCGACGACTCCGGGCTCGCCCGGGACGCCCTCGGCTTCGTCTTCGGCGGCGCCATGCTGCCGAACTTCCTGGGCGCCCTGACCCCCGGCTGCCTGGTCGTCACCCCCGGCGACCGCGCCGACCTGGTGGTGGGCTCGCTCGCCGCGCACAGCGCCGGCACCCCGCCGATCGCCGGTGTGCTGCTCACCCTGAACGAGGTGCCGAGCGAGGAGATCCTCACCCTCGCCGCCCGCCTCGCTCCCGGCACGCCGGTGCTCTCCGTCTCCGGCAACAGCTTCCCCACCGCCGAGCAGCTCTTCTCCATGGAGGGGAAGATGACCGCGGCCACCCCGCGCAAGGCGGAGACCGCGCTCGGCCTGTTCGAGCGGTACACCGACACCGCCGACCTGGCCCGCCGGGTCTCCGCGCCGAGCAGCGGCCGGGTCACCCCGATGATGTTCGAGCACAAGCTGCTGGAGCAGGCCCGCGCCGACAAGCGCCGGGTCGTCCTCCCCGAGGGCACCGAGGAGCGGGTGCTGCACGCGGCCGAGGTGCTGCTGCGCCGGGGCGTGTGCGACCTGACCCTGCTCGGCCCGGCCGACCGGATCCGCAAGAAGGCCGCCGACCTCGGCATCGACCTCGGCGACAGCCGGCTGATCGACCCGGCCACCTCCGAGCTGCGCGACGCCTTCGCGGAGAAGTACGCGGCGCTGCGCGCCCACAAGGGCGTCACCGTCGAGCTGGCCTACGACGTCGTCTCCGACGTGAACTACTTCGGCACCCTGATGGTCCAGGAGGGCCTGGCCGACGGCATGGTGTCCGGCTCGGTGCACTCCACGGCGGCCACCATCCGGCCCGCCTTCGAGATCATCAAGACCAAGCCCGAGGCGTCCATCGTCTCGTCGGTGTTCTTCATGTGCCTGGCCGACAAGGTGCTGGTCTACGGCGACTGCGCGGTCAACCCGGACCCGAACGCCGAGCAGCTCGCGGACATCGCCGTCCAGTCGGCGACGACGGCCGCGCAGTTCGGCGTGGAGCCGCGGATCGCGATGCTGTCGTACTCCACGGGGACGTCCGGTTCGGGCGCCGACGTGGACAAGGTGCGCGAGGCCACCGAGCTGGTCCGCGCGCGCCGGCCGGATCTGAAGATCGAGGGCCCGATCCAGTACGACGCGGCGGTGGAGCCGTCCATCGCCGCGACCAAGCTGCCCGGCTCGGACGTCGCCGGCCAGGCCACCGTACTGATCTTCCCCGACCTCAACACCGGCAACAACACCTACAAGGCCGTGCAGCGTTCGGCCGGCGCGATCGCCGTCGGCCCGGTCCTGCAGGGTCTGCGCAAGCCGGTCAACGACCTGTCCCGGGGCGCCCTCGTCCAGGACATCGTCTCCACCGTCGCCATCACGGCGATCCAGGCCCAGAACCCCGCCCCGTCCCCCGGCGGCACCCCGTCCCCCAGCGAGAAGGCGTCCCAGCAGTGACCTCCCCCACCCGTGTCCTCGTCCTCAACTCCGGCTCCTCGTCGGTGAAGTACCAGCTGCTGGACATGCGGGACAACACCCGGCTCGCGGTGGGCCTGGTCGAGCGCATCGGCGAGCAGACCTCCAGGCTCAAGCACACCTGCCTCACCAGCGGAGACACCCGCGAGCACACCGGTCCGATCGCCGACCACGAGGCCGCCCTCAAGGCGGTCGCCGAGGAGCTGAGCCGGGACGGACTGGGCCTGGACTCCCCGGAGCTGGCCGCGATCGGCCACCGCGTGGTGCACGGCGGGATGTTCTTCACCGAGCCCACCGTCATCGACGACGAGGTGCTCACCGAGATCGAGCGGCTGATCCCGGTCGCCCCGCTGCACAACCCGGCCAACCTGACCGGCATCCGCACCGCGCAGGGGCTGCGCCCCGACCTGCCCCAGGTCGCCGTCTTCGACACCGCGTTCCACACGTCGATGCCGGAGTCCGCGGCGCGCTACGCGATCGACCCGAAGATCGCCGACCGGCACCGCATCCGCCGCTACGGCTTCCACGGCACCTCGCACGCCTACGTCGCGCGGGAGACCGCGCGGCTGCTGGGCAAGGAACCGTCCGAGGTCAACGTGATCGTGCTGCACCTGGGCAACGGCGCCTCGGCGTCCGCGGTCGAGAAGGGCCGGTGCGTGGACACCTCCATGGGGCTGACGCCTTTGGAGGGACTCGTGATGGGTACGCGCTCCGGTGATGTGGACCCCGCCGTCATCTTCCATTTGGCCCGGGTTGGCGATATGTCCATGGACGAGATCGACACTCTTCTCAACAAGAGGAGCGGCCTGTTCGGTCTGTGCGGGGACAACGACATGCGGGAGATCCGCCGCCGGATCGACGAGGGTGACGAAGAGGCCGCACTCGCCTTCGACATTTACATTCACCGGCTCAGGAAGTACATCGGCGCCTATTACGCGGTGCTCGGCACCGTGGACGCGGTGGCCTTCACCGCCGGGGTCGGCGAGAACGCCGCCGAGGTGCGGGAGGCGGCGATCGCGGGCCTGGAGGGGCTGGGCCTGGGGGTCGACCCGGAGCGAAACGCCGTGCGCGGCGGCGAACCGCGGCTCATTTCGCCGGAGTCCGCCCGGGTCGCGGTCGCCGTGGTGCCGACGGACGAAGAACTGGAGATCGCGACGCAGACCTACGCACTGGTCGGAAAGAACAACTGAATAGCACCTGAGCGGTGTGGCACTCATTTGTATCTTCCGCCAGACGGAATATTCCGTAGCGAAACAAACCGATAGGATCGCCCCATGCGCCGTTCGAAAATCGTCTGTACTCTCGGCCCCGCGGTCGACTCCCACGAGATGCTCGTCGCCCTGATCGAGGCGGGCATGAACGTAGCCCGCTTCAACTTCAGCCACGGCACCCACGCCGAGCACCAGGCGCGGTACGACCGCGTCCGGGCCGCCTCCAAGGAGACCGGCCGTCCCATCGGCGTCCTCGCCGACCTGCAGGGTCCGAAGATCCGCCTGGAGACCTTCGCCGAGGGTCCGGTCGAGCTGGAACGCGGTGACGAGTTCGTCATCACGACCGAGGACGTGCCGGGCGACAAGCACATCTGCGGCACGACGTACAAGGGGCTGCCGGGCGACGTCTCGCGCGGTGACCAGGTCCTGATCAACGACGGCAACGTCGAGCTGAAGGTCCTGGACGTCGAGGGCCCGCGGGTGAGGACGATCGTGATCGAGGGCGGTGTCGTCTCCGACCACAAGGGCATCAACCTGCCCGGCGCGGCCGTCAACGTGCCCGCGCTGAGCGAGAAGGACGTCGAGGACCTGCGCTTCGCCCTCCGCATGGGCTGCGACATGGTCGCGCTGTCCTTCGTCCGTGACGCCAAGGACGTGCAGGACGTCCACCGCGTGATGGACGAGGAGGGCCGCCGCGTCCCCGTCATCGCCAAGGTGGAGAAGCCGCAGGCGGTGGAGAACATGGAGGACGTCGTCGCGGCGTTCGACGCCGTGATGGTCGCCCGTGGCGACCTGGCCGTCGAGTACCCGCTCGAAAAGGTCCCCATGGTGCAGAAGCGCCTGATCGAGCTGTGCCGGCGCAACGCCAAGCCGGTGATCGTCGCGACCCAGATGATGGAGTCGATGATCACCAACTCCCGCCCGACCCGCGCCGAGGCCTCCGACGTCGCCAACGCGATCCTGGACGGCGCCGACGCGGTCATGCTGTCGGCCGAGTCCAGCGTGGGCGCCTACCCGGTCGAGACGGTCAAGACCATGTCGAAGATCGTCACCGCGGCCGAGCAGGAGCTGCTCTCCAAGGGTCTGCAGCCGCTGGTGCCGGGCAAGAAGCCGCGCACGCAGGGCGGTTCGGTGGCCCGCGCCGCCGCCGAGATCGCCGACTTCCTCGGCGGCAAGGGCCTGATCGCCTTCACGCAGTCCGGTGACACCGCCCGCCGGCTGTCCCGCTACCGCGCGATCCAGCCGATCATCGCGTTCACCACGGACGAGGGCACCCGCAACCAGCTCACCCTCAGCTGGGGCGTGGAGTCGCACGTCGTCCCGTTCGTGAACACCACGGACGAGATGGTCGACCTGGTGGACCAGGAGATCGCCCGGCTCGGCCGCTTCAGCCCGGGCGACACCGTCATCATCACCGCCGGTTCGCCCCCCGGGGTCCCCGGCACCACCAACATGCTCCGCGTCCACCACCTGGGCGGCCAGAGCGGCTGACCCGTCCCGCACGGGCCCTGAACGACACCGAGGGCGCCCCCTTCGACAGGGGGCGCCCTCGGTGGTGTGCGGCTCCCGAACCGGCTTGTACGACCGCTCAGTCGGTCGTGTACACGTGCATGCCGGGCACGTGCAGGTTGCCGCCGAACTGCGCCGCCTGGACCACCTTGACGTGGGTGAAGTAGATCAGCGGGATGTTCAGCGGGGGCGGGCTGTCGGGGCTGAACGTCACCGGGATCAGCCCGAACAGGTTGCCCGAGATGCTCTCGGTGTACATCACCGTGTCGCCGCCGGTGATGGTGGACGTCGAGCCCTTGGCCGCCTGGACGTGGTAGGTCTTGTCCGCCTGCTTGTCGTTCACCGTCTGGTGCAGGTCGCCGATGTCCGTGCCGCCGGAGATGACGTACTTCAGCACCTTCTTCGTGGTGCCGCCCGCCGTCCTCACCTTGACTATGCCCTGGTAGTCGGCGCCCTTGAGGAGCAGGGAGCTGGCGTTCAGGTACCAGGGGTCGTCCGCCACCAGGACCTTGTTGTCGACGCCGCCCTCGTCGTCCGTGGCCAGCGGGCAGTCCTCGGCGGAGGCGGACTCGCTCGCGGACGGGCTCGGCGTGGCCGACGCGGTCGCGTCCCCGGCCGTCCCGGCGGTGTCCTCACCGGTCTTGGAGACGGTGCCGGTGGTGTCCTTCACCGTGTCCGAGGTCTTCCCGGCCGTGTCCGTGGCCTTCCCCGCCGTGTCCGTGGCCTTCCCGGCCGTGTCCTTCACGGTGTCGGAGGCGCCGCCGCCCGCGTCCTTGCCACCGCCGGACGAGGTGTCCGTGGGCGAGGACGACGCGGAGGCGGTCGGTGTGGGCGTCGCGGTCCGCGTCGACGTGCCGGAGTCCGTGTCCTTGCCACCACCACCGGTGAGGATGTCACCGATCGTGTCGCCGATGGTGTCCAGGACGCCCCCGCCGCCGCTCTGGGTCTGCGGCTGCGACGGCGTGGTCGTGTCACCGGAGCCGGAACCCGACCCGGAGGAACCGGAGTCGGAGCCGGAGGAGCCGGACGAACCCGTCTCGGAGCCGGAGGAGCCGGAGTCAGAGGGGGCGGTCGTCTCGGACGTCTTCTTGTCGCCGGAGCCGTCGGAACCCGAACCCGAACCCGAGCCCGGCTCCGAACCCGACGAAGAGGAGCCGCCCTCCTCCGTCTTGCCGGTCCCGGCGGTCTGCGACGGCGAGGCCGACGTGCTCGGCGACGCGGACGGAGACGGCGAGGCCGAGGCGTCCTTGTCGTCGCCCAGCGCCTTGACGCAGTCCTTGTACTCGTCGGCCGTCAGGCTCTTCGCCGACGTCGACGGGGACGGGCTGCCGTTGTTGTCGGCGAGGGCGAGCGTGGACGTGAAGCCCATGCCCATGAGCACCGCGGTGGGCATCGCCACGGAGGCTATGGCCTTGCCGGCCGGCATGTGGAACCTGGTGAACAGCGGCTTCCTGGGGGCCGCGTGGCGGGGCCCGGTTCTCGCGCGGGACCCGTCCACGTCGGTCCCGCGGGTCACCTCGTCAGCCGGCACTGTGCCTCCCGTTCGCCCCGTTGGCCGGGTTCGTTCCTGACAGGTCGTTCGGCTTGTCCAGTCCGTACACGCGCTGCTCCGGCTGGGGCGCCGCGGCGGGCGAACCGCCCTGGGCCGGTACCGGCCCGGCCGGCGGCTGCGGTTGCGCGGACGCGCCCGGCGCCCAGGCGATGGCCATCGCCCCGCCGGTCAGCGCGCACAGGAAGCCCACGATGAAGCCGCCGACGTTGGACAGCGGGAGAGACACCAGCGCCAGCAGGATCGCCGCGACGCCCCCGAACACCCGGATGTGCTGCTGGAACCAGAGGATGATCCCGAGGACGAAGAGCAGTCCGCCGATGATCAGGGAACTGGAGCCGCCGGGCGTCCCCATCGTCATCGAGATGTGGCCCAGCTGCACGTGGGCGTACGGGAAGTACAGGATGAGAAAGCCGCCGAGCATGACGAACAGACCGGCCCAGAACGGACGCGTGCCCCGCCAGGCGCGGAACTGCAGCCTCCGGCGGGTGAACTGGCCGGGCTCGGCGGCAGGGGTCTCGGCGCTCATGGAAAACAGCTCCCTGGTGCGGCGTTGCTGTGGTGGTGATGTGTGCCGCGCGTGAGGACGCGGCCGGAGTGTGGACGGGCGGGGGCGCCACCGGCTCCCCCGCCCGTCAGCGAGTGCTTAGAAGCACTCCTTGACACCCGTCGACAGCGACATCTTCAGGCCGCTGAGCTTGAAGGTGCCGGCGGTGGTCGCCCACGCCGTCTGCTTCACGTTCTTCAGCGTGGCCTTGTCGGCCTGCTGCGCGAAGCCCCACGGGTTGGACTGCTCGCTGCCGCCCTTCATGCCCGGACCCTTGGAGGCGTCCTTGGCGGCCACACCGATGTCGATGTTGTCGAACGTCGCGTCGGCGGCGAGGTCGGCAACGTCGATGTAGATGTTGTCGGCCTGGACCTTCTCGGCACCGTCGCCGCCGGCCCGCAGGATCAGGCTGACGTTGCCGAAGATCGGCACGTCGGGCGTGACCACGGACTGGCACAGGTTGGTGATCTCCGCGTGCTTGAACGCCGAGACGGCCACCGGGTGCGCCGTCTTCTTGCCGTCCATCGTGTAGCCGCTGTCGATCGCGCCGTACTGCGCGAAGCCGGTACCGACCAGCTGGTCCGCCGACACCTTGAACGACTGACCGGAAACGCTGAACGAGGCGGCGAGAGCACCCTGCGCGAGGGCGACACCTATCGCGGCCGTAGCGGCGACGCTGGGCACCATGACCACAGCGAACCGCTTCCATCTGGTCCCGCCACGCACCTGGGACTCCATATTTCCTCCTTCTCGGACGTACATCTCCTGGCCCGGACTCGCCCCCAGACGGCGGCTCCACCGGGCAGGGATGGGAGAAGTGCTACGTCCTCGGGAAGGAGAGCGCCCGCGCTCGGCGGCGCGAACCGCGCCCGAATCACCGGCGATCACCCCCGAGCGACAACCACTGGTCGCGCCTGACACGCATCACGCACAACCTTGCTGGACAGGCTTCACCGGCCGGCGAAGACCCCCCTGCCCTAGAGCCGGCGCCACTGCCGCCGGCTCTGCTCGGTGGGGACCCACAGTCTCCCGGTGACCCGGCCGGCTGCCGGGGTACGGGAATGGACCGAGCGTCGCCGATCGTGGTGCATTCTCGGCCCGGACACAAGGGGGTTCGTTACTGGCTAGTAACGGCCGGATAACCGGAGGACGACCGGCCGGTCTCGGAGTGCAACGCTCGGTGGCGTCGAAGGGCAAAGCAAAGCCGTTGATCCCTGGACGAATCCAGACAGACCAACGGCCTCGATTTACTCGCAGTAACAGCGACCGCGTTTACCAAGATTTGGCAAAGCGCGGTCGCTGTGGCGCCGCGTCGGCAAACCTTTCACCCCGGCATCACAAGCCGTGGCGTTTAGTGACTGGTCAGAACAGGGCCCGCGCGAGCGCCCTGCGCGCGCCCACCACCCGCGGATCGTCCTGACCCACGACCTCGAACAGCTCCAGCAGCCGGAGCCGTACGGCGTCCCGGTCGTCGCCCGCCGTGCGCTGCACGGTGTCGATCAGCCGCCCGAAGGCGTCCTCGACGTGCCCGCCCACCAGGTCCAGGTCGGCGGCGGCGATCTGCGCCGCGCTGTCCTTCGGGTTCTCGGCGGCCTCCCGGCGCACCTTCTGCGGGTCCATGCCCTGCACCCGCTGGAGCAGCTCGGCCTGCGCCAGGCCCAGCTTGGCCTCCGGGTGGCCCGGGTCGTCGGCCAGCACGTTCTTGTACGCCTGGACGGCCCCGGCGAGGTCACCGGCGTCCAGTGCCTGCGCGGCGGCGTTCAGCAACGCGTCGTACGGCCCCTCGGTCGCCGCGGCCGGCGCGGCACCGCCCGGCTCGGCGTCCGGGTCGACGGTCAGGCCGGTCAGCCCGAAGCGCTGCTCGGCGACCTGCACCAGCTGGTCCAGGGTCTGCCGGATCTGCTGTTCGGGGGCCGCCCCCTGGAACAGCGGCAAGGCCTGTCCGGCCACGACGGCGAACACGGCCGGGACACCCTGGATCCCGAACTGCTGCATCAGCATCGGGTTGGCGTCGACATCGATCTTGGCGAGGAGGAAGCGCCCGTCGTACTCGACGGCCAGCCGCTCCAGGACCGGGCTCAGCTGCTTGCAGGGCTGACACCACTCGGCCCAGAAGTCGATGACGACGGGGACTTCGGCGGAGCGCTGCAGGATCTCCCGCTCGAACCCCGCCTCGTCGACGTCGATGACGAGATCGGCCGGGGAGACGGCCCCCGTCCCGCCCTGGCGGGCGGCTTCGGCGCGTGCCTGCTCGGCCTTGGTCTTGGCCTCCTGGGCCGCCTTGACCGCGGCGAGGTCGACGACACCGCTCATGGACATGTTCCGTGGCTGCATGCGTCTATCCTCCCCCGATCCCGCGCCTGAGTGAAAAAAGCGATGTGCGGCGCCGGGTCCCCACCCACGCCGTGCGGTTGTCGCCCGTGTACGTCCCACACGAGCTTTCGCTACGACCCGTAGCGTAATACCCGGAGGGCACCGCGCGACACCACACCCCGGTGATCTCCCTCACGACCGTACAGATCCCGCCGGTTATGGTCGGGGAATGCAGAGCCGCACCCCCGCCAGCCGTACCGGGCGCCCGCGCAGCGCCGCGGCGGACACCGCGATCCTGGCCGCTACCCGCGAGGCTCTCGTCGAACTCGGCTGGTCGAAACTCACCCTGGGAGACGTCGCCACCCGGGCCGGGGTTGCGAAGACGACGCTCTACCGGCGCTGGGCCGGCAAGAACGAACTGGTCGTGGACGCCGTCGCGGAACTCTTCGACGAGCTGGAACTGCCCGACCGCGGCAGCCTCGCCGCCGACATCGAGGGTGTCGTGCTGCAGTTCGCGGCCATCCTGGCCCGCCCGGAGGCCAAGAGCGGCCTGATGGCGGTGGTCGCCGAGGCCACCCGCGACGACGCGCTGCGCGAACGCATCCGCGCCTCCATCGTGGACCGGCAGATGCGCCTGGTGCTGGCGGGCCGCGCCCGGGCCCAGCGGCGCGGCGAACTCCCCCAGGAACAGGACCCCGCCGAGGCCGCCCGGACGGGTGACCTCATCTTCGACGTGGTGGCGGGCGCGGTGGTCCACCGCACCCTGGTCAGCGGCAAACCGGCGGACGAGGAGTGGGTGCGCGGCTTCACCCGGGTCCTGCTGCTGGGCCTGACCTCGTCCGCCGGAACCGCCTAGGAATCCGGGAACCGCCCGGGGCTCCGCGGAGCCGCCCGGCCATCCGCGGAGCCGCCTCGGAATCCGGGGAGGCGCCTCGGAATCCGGGGAGGCGCCTCGGAATCCGGGGAGGCGTCTAGAAACCGGCGGGTTCCGTGTACACCCCCCACTCGTCCCGCAGCACGCCGCAGATCTCGCCCAGCGTCGCCTCGGCCCGCACGGCGTCCAGCATCGGCTCGATCATGTTGGCCCCGGACCGCGCGGCGGCGAGCATCCCGTCCAGCGCCGCCCGCACCGCCGCCTCGTCCCGGGCCGCCTTCCGCTCGGCGAGCACCCGCACCTGGTCCCGCTCCACCTCGTGGCTGACCCGCAGGATCTCCAGGTCACCGGTGACGGACCCGGTGTGGACGTTGACGCCGACGACCCGCTTCTCGCCCTTCTCCAGCGCCTGCTGGTACCGGAACGCGGACTCCGCGATCTCCCCGGTGAACCAGCCGTCCTCGATCCCGCGCAGGATCCCGGACGTGATAGGCCCGATCGGGTGACGCCCGTCCGGGTGAGCCCGCAGGCCCCGTTCCCTGATCTGCTCGAAGATCTTCTCCGCGTCGGCCTCGATCCGGTCCGTCAGCTGCTCGACGTACCAGGCCCCGCCCAGCGGATCGGCCACGTTGGCGACCCCGGTCTCCTCCATCAGCACCTGCTGCGTGCGCAGCGCGATCTCCGCGGCCTGCTCGCTCGGCAGCGCCAGGGTCTCGTCCAGGGCGTTGGTGTGCAGCGAGTTGGTCCCGCCGAGCACGGCGGCCAGCGCCTCCACCGCCGTACGCACCACGTTGTTGTACGGCTGCTGCGCGGTCAGCGAGACACCCGCGGTCTGCGTGTGGAACCGCAGCCACTGCGCCTTGTCGCTCTTCGCCCCGTACACGTCCCGCATCCACCGGGCCCAGATCCTGCGGGCCGCCCGGAACTTCGCGATCTCCTCGAAGAAGTCGACGTGCGCGTCGAAGAAGAAGGACAGCCCGGGTGCGAAGACGTCGACGTCCAGACCGCGGCTGAGCCCCAGCTCGACGTACCCGAACCCGTCCGCCAGCGTGTACGCCAGCTCCTGCGCCGCCGTCGCCCCGGCCTCGCGGATGTGGTAGCCGGAGACGGACAGCGGTTTGTACGCGGGGATGCCCGCCGCGCAGTGCTCCATCAGGTCGCCGATCAGCCGCAGATGCGGCTCGGGCTGGAAGAGCCACTCCTTCTGGGCGATGTACTCCTTGAATATGTCGGTCTGGAGGGTCCCGTTGAGCACTCCCGGGTCGACGCCCTGCCGCTCGGCGGCGACCAGGTACATGCAGAAGACGGGCACGGCCGGCCCGCTGATGGTCATGGAGGTGGTGACGTCCCCCAGCGGGATGTCCTTGAACAGCACCTCCATGTCGGCGGCCGAGTCGATGGCGACCCCGCAGTGCCCGACCTCGCCGAGCGAACGGGGATCGTCGGAGTCCCGTCCCATGAGCGTCGGCATGTCGAAGGCGACGGACAGGCCCCCGCCGCCGGCGGCGAGGATCATCTTGTACCGCTCGTTGGTCTGCTCGGCGTTGCCGAACCCGGCGAACTGCCGGATCGTCCAGGTGCGGCCGCGGTAGCCGGTCGGATGGAGCCCGCGCGTGAAGGGGTACTCCCCGGGCCAGCCGATCCGCTCGAATCCCTCGTACGTGTCGCCCGGTCGGGGCCCGTACACCGGCTCCACGGGGTCGCCGGAGAGCGTGGTGAAGTCCGCGTCGCGCTTGCGCGCGGCGTCGTAGCGGGCCTGCCAGCGTCGGCGGCCCTCCTCGATGGCGTGAGCGTCCATACCCTCGAATTTACTTGGACGTCCTAGTAAATGTCGATGGCAGACCGCCGCACGTCCGTACGGCGGTGTCCGCTAGACCTTGGCGACGGCCGGCGCCTCGTCGGCGACCCGGGCCTCCAGCTCGCGGCTGATCTTCCGCTCCACGAAGAAGGCGGCGGTGGGGATCGTCCCCGCGAGCAGCACCCACAGCTGGCGGCCGACCGGCATCTTGGCCTTGGAGCCCAGGTCGAACGCGAAGATCAGGTAGAGGACGTACAGCCAGCCGTGGGCGATGGCGACGACCCGGGTGAAGTCGGCGGCACCGTCGACGTCCAGCCCGTACTTCGCGATCATGCTCAGGCAGAGCAGCACCAGCAGCACGCCGGTGGTGTAGGCCATGACGCGGTAGCGGGTCAGCACGCTTTTTTTCATGGAGACGAGCGTAACCACCCGTTCCGGGAGATCTTGCCCGGGGTCACTGCTCCTCGAAGTCGTGTGCCGCGATCCGCAGCGGACGGAGCATCGCGAAGATCTCCCGGCACTCCTCCGCGTCGTACACCCCGAGACCGAAGTCCATGGCCATCAGGTCGCGGGTGGCCGCGTCGACCACCTCGCGGCCCTTGTCGGTGATGACGGCGAGCGTGCCGCGCCCGTCGTTGGGATTGGGCCGCTTGGCGACCAGCCCCGACCTGACCAGCCGGTCCACGGTGTTCGTCACGGACGTGGGGTGCACCATCAGCCGCTCACCGATCTTGGACATCGGCAGCTCACCGGCCTTGGAGAAGGTGAGCAGCACCAGCGCCTCGTAGCGGGCGAACGTCAGCCCGTACGGCTTGACCACCGCGTCCACCTCGGCGAGCAGGATCTGCTGGGCCCGCATGATCGAGGTGATCGCGGCCATGGGCGGCACGTTTCCCCAGCGCTGCTTCCAGAGCTCGTCGGCACGGGCGATGGGGTCGAACGGAAGGCTGAGAGGCTTCGGCACGTCATCAGACCCTACCGGCCGGTCATATGCCGGTCAGCTCCGTCTCGCCTTTCGGTCTCCGGGCGGTCACGGAGGCGCGCCACGGGGGCTGGGCCCCGGCCGTCAGGGGCGTCCGCGGCGCCGCAGGTGGTGGCGGACGGCGCGCTGGGCGACCGGCCCCAGGGACTCCACCGCGGCCACCAGCGCCCCCAGCTGTTCCAGCGCGTCCAGCGCCGCGTGCGCCCCCGCCTCGTCCACCCCCTCGTACAGCTCGATCCCCACGAAGGACGCCGCCACGGCCCGCGCCAGCCCCGCCGGGTCGGCGAACTCCCCGAACGGCGTCGCCGTGAGCACCCGCCCGAGCACCTGCTCGATCTCGGTGATCCACAGGTCGAGCCCGGCCGCCGTGGCCGGCCCCAGCGCCGGATGGGTCGGCGCGCCGGCCAGCAGCTGTCCGAGCAGCGCCACCTGTCCCCCGGCCCGCTCGCGCTCGTGGATCTCGCGCCCGACCGCGAGGAGCTCGGAGAGCGAGCCCACCGTGGCGAGCCGCTCCCGGTACCGGCCCACGGCCTTCTCCGCGCCGTACCGGCAGGCCGCCGCCAGCAGCTCGTCCACGGATCCGAAGTGGTAGAAGACGAGCGCCTGGTTGACGCCGGCCGCCGCCGCCACCGTCCGGGCCGAGGTCTTGGCGATGCCCTGTTCGGTGAGCGTCCGCAGCGCTCCCTCCAGCAGCCTGGTCTTGGTCTCCTGCGCCTTCGCGGTCTCCGGGCTCATGCGCGCGCCTCCTCCCGCACCGGCCGCAGCCCGGGCCGCACCCCGCACGCGCGGACGTCGGTGTACGACGCGGTGAAGGAGCCCTCGTAGCCGAAGAGCGGCCCGATGTACCGGTTCACCACCCGGACCCGGATGCGGAAGCGCCCGGCCCGCTCGTCGTACGCCTCCCGCACCTCGGCCGTGGCGCCGACCAGCTCGGGGACGCGGACGTCCACCGGACCCTCCCGGAAGCGGTGGACGCCGGAGCGGATGAGCAGGGAGCCGTCGGGCTCGGCTCGGAAGTGGAGGTCGCTCGCGAGGTGCTGGTGGGTGCCGAGGTAGTCGAGGACGCGGTCGCCCCGGGGGCCGAGCACCATCTGCGCGTCGAAGCGGCGGGCGCGGCCGGGCAGGTGGAAGGTGCGCACGAAGCTCACCGTCTCACGGCCGAAGGTGTCGGCGTAGGGCACGTTCTCGATCACGAACGGGACGTGGCGGCCGGCCCGGGGAACCAGGATGTTCCGGGTGGCGCCGAGGGCGAGGAACGGCTTCACGAACGCCGGCCCGTGCCAGATCCGGTCCATCACGCCCCGGCCGGTGCAGGCCTCGCCGCTGTCCAGGCCCACCGAGAAGCGGCGCCGCAGGGCAGGGTGGAGGCGGTGGAAGTCGGGGCCCATCACGGTCTGGAAGATCGAGGTCATGCGTTCTCCTCCAAGGTCGCCCGGAGTTCCGGGGGCAGGGGCTGGAGCGTCGTCAGGAGGCGGGGCGCTCGGACGCGGCCGGCGGGGGCGCGCAGACAGCGGCGGGCGGCCGGGGTGCCGGCGAGCGGCGCCTTGAACAGGGCGCACCAGACGCCGACCACGAGCAGCAGCGGGCAGAGGTAGGCCGTGGCGTCGCCGAGGGGGCCCGGCGGGCCGGGGAGGGAGCCGCGCAGCAGCACGGCCAGGCAGCCGGCGAGCAGGAGCGCGCGGAGTGCCAGTTCGGCCAGCCAGTTGGCCAGGGCCCGCTCGGGGCTGATGCCCCGCTCCAGCCAGAGCCGCAGCCGGTCGAAGGACCAGGCGGTCGCCCAGCCCACGAGCGGGCGGAACAGCAGGCGGTCGGCGAGGGCGCCGGGGGCTCCCCAGCGGGGGCGGTAGTCGTAGCCGGTGAGGAAGCGGACGCCCCGGGCGTCGGGGACGTAGCGCCAGTAGCCGCTGCCCTCGGCGATCAGGGAGAGGGGGTGCGGGGAGGCGAAGCGCAGGGCGGAGGTGCGGGTGCCGTCGGGGCGCTCCTTCTCTCCGGCGGCGACGCCGGTGCCGGAGACCGTGAGGAACGGCAGGACGCGCGTGGCGTACCGGAAGCGCTGGGGCTCGTCGTCCGCGCGCGGGAGGTAGGCGATCTCGGTGAAGCGCAGGTCCCAGCGCTGGTGACGGGCCGGGTCCTGGGTGCGGGCCCACAGCTCGTCGAGGTCGGCGCGGATGCGTGTCTCTATGTAGAGACCCATGTGTTCCCCCACGTCAGCACGGTGTTTGAGCGACTGCTCAAATCGTCTGGCGCGGAACGTACACCACTTTGAGCGATCGCTCAAACCAGGGGAACGGAAAAACCCCGGCCCTCAGGACCGGGGTTGGCCGTCGGAGCGCCGGCGGGCGGCGCTACCGGGCCAGGTACCGCTCGACGGTCTCGACCTTCGAGGTGAGGCCGTCCGTCACGCCGGGCCGGATGTCGGCCTTGAGGACGAGCGACACGCGGGGCGCGCGCGCCTCCACGGCGGCGACGGCGCGCTTGACGACGTCCATGACCTCGTCCCACTCGCCCTCGACGGAGGTGAACATGGCGTCGGTGCGGTGGGGCAGGCCCGACTCGCGGACCACGCGCACGGCGTCGGCGACGTACTCCCCCACGTCCTCGCCGACGCCGAGGGGCGTCACGGAGAAGGCGACGATCATGCGTTCACGACCCCTTCCTTGCGGGCGCGGGCGGCGATGACGGCGTCCTCGGACTCGCGGCGCAGCGCGCGCTCGATGACGAAACCGCCGCCGGGGATGAACGAGTAGGCGAAGTAGAGGGCGGCCTTGCCCTTGTTCCACTTGGTGCGGTTCCAGGCGTCCAGCCAGAAGAGCACGTAGAGGATGAACAGCACGCCGTGGATCGGGCCGAGCACCGGGGCGACGTCGAAGCCGGAGGCCACCGTGTACTTGATGACCGTGCAGGTCGCGAGCACGATCCAGGAGATGCCCTCCGGCACGGAGATCAGGCGCAGGCGGCGGATGGCGGAGGCTGTCTTCAGGTCCACGGTTCACCTTCGGTGGGAGAGTCGTTTGTGAACGCACGCACAAGCGTTCCCCCATTGTGGCAAACCGCGTCCCCAGGGGTCCGCTCAGGGTGGGTATCCACCCACGGGCCCTGTTCCGTCCACCCGCCCGGCGGCTACTTTCGCAGCGTGGCGATGTTCCGACTCCAAGGGAGCAAGGTGCTCGCCGTCGACATGACCGGGGACGCCGTCAAGGCGAGGAACGGCTCGATGGTCGCGTACGACGGGCGGATGGCCTTCAAGAAGCTGAGCGGCGGCGGCGAGGGGCTGCGCGGGATGGTGACCCGGCGGCTCACCGGCGAACAGATGACGGTGATGGAGGTGAAAGGACACGGGACCTGCTGGTTCGCGGACCGGGCGTCCGAGATCAACCTGGTCAGCCTCCGGGGCGACAGGCTCTGCGTCGAGGCGGGCAACCTGCTGGCGACGGACGCGGGGCTGAGAACGGGCACGACGTTCACGGGACTGCGCGGGGCCTCGCAGGGCAACGGCCTGTTCACGACGACCGTGGAGGGCCACGGGCAGGCGGCGATCCTCTCCGACGGCCCGGCGGTCGTCCTCCGGGTCAGCCCGCAGTACCCGCTGATCGTGGACCCGGGCGCCTACGTGGCGCACCAGGGCGATGTCCGGCAGTCCTTCCAGTCCGGCGTGACCTTCCGCACGCTCCTCGGGGAGGGCGGCGGCGAGGCGTTCCAGATCCGCTTTGAGGGCGACGGGCTGGTGTACGTGCAGCCGAGCGAGCGGAACACGATCGCGGGGGACGTGTGAGATGACCTTCCGAGAGATCAACTCCAAGATGGTCGAGGCGACCGTGGCGCCGGGGCAGCGGCTGTTCAGCCAGCGCGGGGCGATGCTCGCCTACCGGGGCGAGGTGTCCTTCACACCCAACGTGCAGGGCGGCCAGGGCGGGCTGATGTCCATGATCGGGCGCCGGGTGGCCGGCGAGGCGGCACCGCTGATGACCGTGGAGGGCAGCGGCACCGTCTTCTTCGGGCACGGCGGCCATCACGTCCATGTGATCGCCCTGACCGGCGACACCCTCTACGTCGAGGCGGACCGGCTGCTGGCCTTCGAGGGCACGCTGCGGCAGGGCACGATGTTCCTCGGCTCGCAGGGCGGGGTCATGGGCATGGTGCGGGGGCAGGTGACGGGTCAGGGCCTGTTCACCACGACCCTCCAGGGGCACGGCTCGGTGGCCGTCATGGCGCACGGCGGCGTCTTCGAGATCCCGGTCACCCCGCAGCGCCCGGTCCATGTCGACCCCCAGGCCTACGTCGCCCACCACGGCGAGGTCCGCACCAAGCTGTCCGCCGCGCTGGGCTGGCGCGAGATGGTCGGCCGGGGCTCCGGCGAGGCCTTCCAGCTGGAGCTGAGCGGCGACGGCACGGTCTACGTGCAGGCGTCGGAGGAGAAGCTGTGAGCACCTACGGAAGTCCGGGCGCCGGGCCGGTCGTGTACGACCCGGTGACCCTGCCCGCCGACGACAACGTGAACCCGTACACCTTCTGCGTGGAGCTGAAGAGCGGGCAGTGGTTCCTGCAGAAGGGAAAGATGATCGCCTACTACGGGGCGATCGAGTTCAACGGCATCGGGCTCGGTCGACTCGACCGGCTTGTCCGGAGTTCCTTTCATTCGCCACTGCACGCGAGCGACTGGGTGGTGGCGGAGGGCTCCGGGAAGATGCTGCTGGCCGACCGGGCCTTCGACGTCAACTCCTACGACCTGGACGACGGGAACTTGACCATTCGCGCGGGCAACCTGCTCGCTTTTCAGCCAAGTCTCGCGCTGAAGCAATCGATCGTGCCGGGTTTTCTGACCCTTATCGGAACCGGGAAGTTTGTGGCCGCATCTAACGGTCCGGTGGTGTTCGTGGAACCTCCGATCCGGGTCGACCCTCAGGCGCTCGTCGGGTGGGCCGACTGCCCGTCCCCGTGCCATCACTACGACCACGGGTACCTGACGGGTGTACTGGGCGGTCTACGTGCGATGACGGGCTTCGGCGGGGTCTCCGGGGAGGAGCACCAGTTCGAGTTCGCGGGCGCCGGGACGGTCCTGCTGCAGTCGACGGAGACCCTCATGGCCGAGGCCGCGACGGGTACGGTTCCGCCCGAACCGGGGGTCCCCGGAGGTGGCGGAACGACACCGGGCGGACACGGTCCGCAATCGTCGGGCGCACCGCGCCTTCCCGGACAGCTGGGAGACCTCCAGCGTCGCTTCGGGCTGTGAGCGGTAGTCTGCGGAGTGTGACGTCGAACGCGTGCGCACTGTCACACCACCCGAAGTAGTTCGTCATTCAACTTCTTAGGTAGACTTCATTCATGGAGACCGAGACGGCCACGCGCTGGCTGACCGATGCGGAGCAGTGCGCCTGGCGCACCCACCTGGAGGTCAACAGGCTGTTGACGTACCAGCTCGAAAAGGATCTGCAGCCGTTCGGCCTGACAATGAACGACTACGAGATCCTCGTGAACCTGTCCGAGTCGGACGACGTACGGATGCGGATGAGCGACCTCGCCTCCGCGACCCTCCAGTCCAAGAGCCGGCTCTCGCACCAGATCACGCGCATGGAGAACGCCAACCTGGTGCGCCGGGAGAACTGCGAGTCGGACCGGCGGGGGCTTTATGCCGTGCTCACCGAGCACGGCATGGAGACGATGCGGAAGGTCGCGCCGCACCACGTGTCATCGGTCCGGCGGCACTTCATCGACCTGCTGTCGGCCGACGCGCTGATGGAACTCGACAAGGCGCTCAAACCGATCGCCGAGCACCTGAGAGGGCAGCGGGGGCGCCCCTGAGCCCGCGGCCCGCGGCCACGGCGGGCAGCACGGCCACCCCTCCCGCCAGGAGGAAGCACACCTCCAGCGGCACCCGGCCGATCAGCAGGCCCATCGCCATCGCCCCGCCCGAACTCCCCGTGTTGACCGCCATGTTCACCCAGGCCCCGGCCCGGGTGCGGGTGGCCTCGGTCGCCGACTCGTCGGCCAGGAGGTAGGCCGTGGTCAGCGCGAAAGCGACGAACGCGCCCGCGAGGGCCATCACCCCGGTGAGGGCCCACAGACCGGGGGCGAGGGCCGCTGCCGCCAGCGTCAGCCCCAGGGCCGCGGCGAACCGGTACAGCCGGGCGCGGGCGGTCGTACGCCAGTGCAGCGCCCCGTTGGCCAGACCGCCCAGCGCGCTGCCCGCCGAGAGCGCGCCGAGGACCCAGGGGACCAGGGCGGGATCGTGGGAGCGTTCGGTGGCGAACGCCATCACCAGCAGTTCCACGGAGCTGAGGGCGAGCCCCACGGCCAGGGCGACCGCGACCGGCGGCAGCAGGTCCCGCACCGGGGCCGGCTGCCGTTCGCCGCGGGCGGCGGGGCGCGGGGCGGTCATCACCGGGGAGGTGACGAAGGCCCAGGTGCCGACCGTGTTCAGGGCGGCGCTCAGCAGGATGCCGGCGGCGGGCGGGGCGAAGGCCAGGAGCCCGCCGACGAGGGCCGGGCCGGAGACGTACAGCAGTTCCTCGGCGACGCCGTCCAGGCTGTAGGCGCGCTGCAACAGCGCCCGGTCGGCGACCAGTTCGGACCACAGGGCGCGCATGACCGGGCCCAGCGGCGGCGCGCAGCAGCCCGCGAGCGCGGCCGCGGCTGCGACGGCCGCCGTCGGTGCCCCGGGACGCCAGGTCAGCGCGGCCAGGACGGTCAGCAGGGCGCCGTAGAGCACGGACATGGTCAGCAGGGCCCGGCGCGGGCCGGCCGGGGGTCCCCCCGCGTGGGCGGAGCCGGGCGTGGGGGCGGTCGATCAGGGCGGCCCGCAGCGGCATCAGGAAGACCGTCGTCGCCCCGAACAGGGACAGCGTGAGGCCGGAGACGGCCCAGGAGCCGGTGGCCCGGGTGACGGACAGCAGGACGGCGAGGGAGACGGTGCCGTAGGACAGGCGGGCCGCCAGCGCGGCGGTGAAGGTGCGGCGCGCGTGCGGGACGCGCAGGACGGCGGCGTACGAGGGCCGCGAAGGGTGCGTGGACACGCGGAGGTTCCTCGGGGAGAGGCGGAAGAGGAGACACCGAAGGGCGCGGTGGCCGTTCGCGACGGCCCCGCGCTCCCGGGTGCGCTCTACGCCTGGGAGAGGAACATGGCGGTCAAGCTAGCAGTACGCCGGCGGGGGTGACCAGGGTCAGCCCTGTGTCAGGCCCGCGACCAGTTCGTCGGCCGCGCGGTACGGGTCGAGTTCGCCGGCGACGATGCGCTCGGCGAGGGCGCTGAGGCGGCGGTCGCCGTGCAGGTCGCCGATGCGTTCGCGCAGCGCGGTGACGGCGATGGTCTCCACTTCGCGGGCCGCGCGGGCTCTGCGGCGCTCGGCGAGGACACCGCGCTCCTCCATCCAGGCCCGGTGCTTCTCCAGGGCCTCCACCACCTCGTCGACGCCCTCGGCGCGGGCCGCGACCGTCTTCACGATCGGCGGCCGCCAGTCGCCGGGGCCGCGGGCCTCGCCCAGGCCCAGCATGTGGTTCAGCTCGCGGGCGGTGGCGTCGGCGCCGTCCCGGTCGGCCTTGTTGACGACGTACACGTCGCCGATCTCCAGGATGCCGGCCTTCGCCGCCTGGATGCCGTCGCCCATGCCGGGGGCCAGCAGGACCACGCTGGTGTCCGCCTGAGAGGCGATCTCCACCTCCGACTGGCCCACGCCGACCGTCTCGACCAGGATCACGTCGCAGCCCGCCGCGTCGAGCACCCGGATGGCCTGCGGAGCCGCCCAGGCGAGGCCGCCGAGGTGGCCGCGGGTGGCCATCGAGCGGATGTAGACGCCGGGGTCGGAGGCGTGGTCCGACATCCGGACCCGGTCGCCGAGCAGGGCGCCGCCGGAGAACGGGGACGAGGGATCGACGGCGAGGACGCCGACCCGTCTGCCCTGCTTGCGGTAGGCGGTGACGAGGGCGGAGGTGGAGGTGGACTTGCCGACGCCGGGCGAGCCGGTCAGACCGACCACATAGGCGTTCCCGGTGAGCGGCGCGAGCGCCGCCATCACCTCCCTGAGCTGCGGGGACGCCCCCTCCACGAGGGAGATCAGCCGGGCCACGGCCCGCGGCCGGCCTTCCCTGGCCTGGGCCACCAGAGAGGAGACGTCCTGCATCACAGCTCCGTTCACTTCACCGACGTACCGGAATCAGGCCTGGGGTACCGGGACCAGGCCTACGGTGTCTCAGGCCTTCGGTACCCGCACGATCAGGGCGTCACCCTGGCCGCCGCCGCCGCACAGCGCGGCCGCGCCGACACCGCCGCCGCGGCGCTTCAGCTCCAGCGCCAAGTGGAGCACGATCCGGGCGCCGGACATGCCGATCGGGTGGCCCAGCGCGATCGCGCCGCCGTTGACGTTCACCTTTTCCGTGGACACGCCGAGGTCCTTCATTGACTGCACGGCGACGGCGGCGAAGGCCTCGTTGATCTCGATGAGGTCCAGGTCGGAGACGTCCAGGCCGTCCTTCTTCAGGGCGTGCCGGATGGCGTTGGACGGCTGGGACTGCAGCGAGTTGTCGGGGCCGGCCACATTGCCGTGCGCGCCGATCTCGGCGAGCCAGGTCAGGCCCAGCTCCTCGGCCTTGGCCTTGCTCATCACGACGACCGCGGCGGCGCCGTCGGAGATCTGCGAGGAGGTGCCGGCGGTGATGGTGCCGTCCTTGGCGAAGGCCGGGCGGAGCTTGCCCAGGGACTCCACGGTGGTGTCGCCGCGGATGCCCTCGTCCTTGCTGAACAGCACCGGGTCGCCCTTGCGCTGCGGGATCTCCACCGGGGTGATCTCGGCCTCGAACAGGCCGTTCTTCTGGGCGGCGGCGGCCCGCTGGTGGGACAGCGCGGCGATCTCGTCCTGCTCGGGGCGCTTGATGCCGAGGCGGGTGTTGTGCTTCTCGGTGGACTCGCCCATCGGGATGTTCTCCCACGGGTCGGTCAGGCCGTCGTGGGCCATCGCGTCGAGCATCTGCACCGCGCCGTACTTGAAGCCCTCGCGGGACTTGGGCAGCAGGTGGGGGGCGTTGGTCATGGACTCCTGGCCGCCCGCGACGATGATGTCGAACTCGCCGGCGCGGATCAGCTGGTCCGCGAGGGCGATGGCGTCGAGACCGGAGAGACACACCTTGTTGATGGTGAGCGCCGGGACGTTCATGGGGATGCCGGCCTTGACGGCGGCCTGGCGGGCCGGGATCTGGCCCGCGCCGGCCTGCAGGACCTGGCCCATGATCACGTACTGCACCTGGTCGCCGCCGATCCCCGCACGGTCGAGGGCGGCCTTGATCGCGAAGCCGCCCAGGTCGGCTCCGGAGAAGGACTTGAGCGAGCCCAGCAGCCGCCCCATGGGCGTCCGGGCGCCCGCGACGATCACCGAGCTGGTCGTTCCAGAAGACATGAGGTGCGATCCCCTTCCAGCTGCCGAGCAGCCGAGGAGTGAACGAGGGTTTACTTCGAATGTACTGAGCGGTTGGACACGGCGTCACCGGCCTGCCGGTGTGATCGCGCGCACGTTGCGTAACCACCCCGGGAGCGCTGCACTGAGTTCATGCTGACGCGAATCGACCACATCGGGATCGCCTGCCACGACCTCGACGCGACCGTCGAGTTCTACCGGGCCACGTACGGCTTCGAGGTGTTCCACACCGAGGTCAACGAGGAACAGGGCGTGCGCGAGGCCATGCTCAGGATCAACGAGACCTCGGACGGCGGTGCCTCCTACCTCCAGCTGCTGGAACCGACCCGTGAGGACTCCACGGTCGCCAAGTGGCTCGCGAAGAACGGGGAGGGCGTCCACCACATCGCCTTCGGCACGGCGGACGTCGACGCGGACTCCGAGGAGATCCGCGGCAAGGGCGTCCGGGTGCTGTACGAGGAGCCGCGGAGGGGCTCCATGGGGTCGCGGATCACCTTCCTCCACCCCAAGGACTGCCATGGTGTTCTGACAGAACTGGTCACTTCGGCCCCGGTTGAGTCACCTGAGCACTGACCCCCGTACATAAGGGCCGGTAGGGTTGGGGGCGATCGTCCCCGAAACGGGGACGGTCGCATGCCGGGGTCCGGGTTTCGGGGGACGTGCGTCGGGGCAGCAGCCCGTGCTCCGCCGTTGATCTGACACCATTCCCCGGGGGCCCCGTTCGGCGGAGGACGAGGCTCGTTGGAGAAGCTGACCAGGGGACGGATGGGACCGCGCAGTGCGGGGCTACGAGAGCCAGGAGCGAGAGCCGGCGGCTGACGTCGACCACCTCTCTCGGTTCGAGGCCGAGATGAAGCGGCTGAGGACCGAGCGCGAGAAGGCGATCCAGCACGCCGAGGACCTCGGCTACCAGGTCGAGGTGCTGCGCGCCAAGCTGCACGAGGCGCGGCGCACCCTCATGACCCGGCCCGCCTACGACGCGGGTGACATCGGCTACCAGGCCGAGCAGTTGCTCCGCAACGCCCAGATGCAGGCCGAGCAGCTGCGCCAGGACGCCGAGCGGGAGCTGAGCCAGGCCCGGGCGCAGACCCAGCGCATCCTCCAGGAGCACGCCGAGCAGGCCGCCCGGCTCCAGGCCGAGCTGCACCAGGAGGCGGTGACCCGGCGCCAGCAGCTCGACCAGGAGCTGGCCGAGCGCCGCGCCACCGTCGAGTCGCACGTCAACGAGAACGTCGCCTGGGCGGAGCAGCTGCGCGCCCGGACGGAGCAGCAGGCCCGCCGGCTGCTGGACGAGTCCCGCGCGGAGGCCGAGCAGGCGATGGCCGCCGCCCGCGCGGAGGCCGAGCGGCTGACCCGGGAGGCCCGGGAGCGGCTGCGGAGCGAGGCCGAGTCGGCGCGCGCGGAGGCCGAGCAGATCCTGCGCCGGGCCCGCACGGACGCCGAGCGGCTGCTGAACGCCGCCTCCACGCAGGCCCAGGAGGCCACCGAGCACGCCGAGCAGCTGCGTACGACGACGGTCACCGAGTCGGACGCCGCCCGGCGGCAGGCCGCCGAGCTGACCCGGGCCGCCGAGGAGCGGATGACCGCGGCCGAGGAGGCGCTGCGCAAGGCGCAGGCCGAGGCCGAGAAGGTGGTCACCGAGGCGAAGGAGGCCGCCGCCAAGGCCCTCGCGAGCGCCGAGGCCGCCAACGAGACCCGCACGCGCACCGCCAAGGAGCAGGTCGCCCGGCTGGTCGAGGAGGCCACCAAGGACGCCGAGCACACCAGGTCCGAGGCCGAGCAGCTGGTCGCGGACGCCCGGGCCGAGGCCGAGAAGATCGTCGCCGAGGCCGCCGAGAAGGCCCGCACGATCACCGCCGAGGAGACGGCCACCCAGCTGTCCAAGGCGGCCAGGACCGCCGAGGAGGTCCTCAACAAGGCGTCCGAGGACGCCCGGAAGACCACCAGGGCCGCCGCCGAGGAGGCCGAGCGGATCCGCTCGGAGGCCGAGACCGAGGCGGACCGGCTGCGCGCCGAGGCGCACGACATCGCCGAGCAGCTCAAGGGTGCGGCGAAGGACGACACCAAGGAGTACCGCGCCAAGACGGTCGAGCTGCAGGAGGAGGCCCGCCGGCTGCGCGGCGAGGCCGAGCAGCTGCGCGCCGACGCGGTCGCCGAGGGCGAGTCGATCCGTGCCGAGGCCCGCCGGGAGGCGGTGGCGCAGATCGAGGAGGCGGCCAAGTCCGCCGAGGAGCTGCTGGCGAAGGCCAAGGCGGACGCCGACGAGCTGCGGCAGAGCGCGACCGCCGACAGCGAGAAGGTCCGCACCGAGGCCATCGAGCGCGCCACGAGCCTGCGCCGGCAGGCCGAGGAGACCCTGGAGCGCACCCGCGCGGAGGCCGAGCGGCTGCGCGCCGAGGCCGCCGAGCAGGCGGAGACGGTCGCCGCGGACGCCGAGAAGGCCGCGCGGGAGCTGCGCGAGGAGACCGAGAAGGCCGTCGCGGCCCGCCGTACCGAGGCCGCCGAGGAGCTGGCGCGGCTGCAGACGGAGGCGCAGGAACGGCTGGCGTCGGCCGAGCAGGCGCTGACCGACGCCCGCGAGGCGGCCGCCCGGATCCGCAAGGAGGCCGCCGAGGAGACCGAGCGGCTGCGCGCGGAGTCCGCCGACCGGATCCGTACGCTCCGGCAGCAGGCCGAGGCCGAGGCCGAGCGGCTGCGCACCGAGGCCGCGTCCGACGCGTCCGCCTCCCGCGCCGAGGGCGAGGCCGTCGCCGTACGGCTGCGGTCCGAGGCCGCCGCCGAGGCCGAGCGGCTGAAGGCGGAGGCGCAGGACACCGCCGACCGGGTGCGCGCGGAGGCGCAGGCCGCCGCCGAGCGGCTCGGCGCCGAGGCGTCCGAGACGCTGGCCGCCGCGCAGGAGGAGGCCGCCCGGCGCCGCCGCGAGGCCGAGGAACTCCTCGGCGCGGCCCGCGAGGAGGCCGACCAGGAGCGGCAGCGGGCCCGGGAGCAGAGCGAGGAGCTGCTGGCGTCCGCCCGCAAGCGGGTGGAGGAGGCGCAGGCCGAGGCCACCCGGCTGGTGGAGGAGGCCGACCGGCGGGCCACCGAGATGGTCGCCGCCGCCGAGCAGCACGCGCAGCAGGTCCGGGACTCCGTCGCCGGGCTGCACGAGCAGGCGCAGGAGGAGATCGCCGGGCTGCGCTCGGCCGCCGAGCACGCGGCGGAGCGCACGAAGCGGGAGGCCGAGGAGGAGGCGGACCGGGTCCGCACCGATGCCTACGCGGAGCGGGAGCGGGCCGGCGAGGACGCCACCCGGATCCGGCGCGAGGCGGACGAGGAGTCCAAGGCCGCCAAGGCGCTGGCCGAGCGGACGATGGCGGAGGCCATCGCGGAGGCCGAGCGGCTGCGCGCGGACGCCGGCGACTACGCCCAGCGGGTGCGCACCGAGGCCTCGGACGCGCTGGCCGAGGCGGACCAGGCGGCGGCCCGTACCCGGGCGGACGCCCGCGAGGACGCCAACCGCATCCGTTCGGACGCGGCCACCCAGGCCGACACCCTCATCACCGAGGCCCGCAACGAGGCCGAGCGGCTCCAGACCGAGACCGTCGCCGAGGCCGACCGGGTGCGCACCGAGGCGCTCGCGGAGGCGGAGCGGCTCCAGGCGGAGACCGCCGCCGAGGCGGAGCGGATCCGCACGGAGGCGTCGGAGACGCTCACCGAGGCCAACGAGGCGGCGACGCGTACCCGCGCGGAGGCCCGCGAGGACGCCAACCGCATCCGTTCGGACGCGGCCACCCAGGCCGACACCCTCATCACCGAGGCCCGCAACGAGGCCGAGCGGCTCCAGACCGAGACCGTCGCCGAGGCCGACCGGGTGCGTGCCGAGGCGCTCGCGGGTGCCGAGCAGCTGCTCGCGGAGGCCACCGACGAGGCCGAGCGGCTGCGCGCGGAGGCCGCGGAGACGGTCGGTTCCGCACAGGCGCACGCCGAGCGGCTGCGGGCCGAGGCGGAGCGCGCCAGGGCGGACGCGGAGGCGGAGGCCGAACGGCTCGTCGGCTCCGCGCGCGAGGAGGCCGAGCGGACCCTGGACGAGGCCCGCAAGGACGCCAACAAGCGGCGTTCGGAGGCGGCCGAGCAGGTCGACAAGCTCATCACGGAGACCACGGCGGAGGCCGACAAGCTGCTCACCGAGGCGCAGAAGCAGGCGCTGAAGACCACCGCGGACGCCGAGTCGCAGGCCGACACGATGGTCGGCGCGGCCCGCAGCGAGGCGGAGCGGATCGTCTCCGAGGCCACCATCGAGGGCAACTCGCTGGTGGAGAAGGCACGGACGGACGCGGACGAGCTGCTGGTCGGCGCCCGCCGGGACGCCACCGCGATCCGGCAGCGCGCGGAGGAACTGCGCGACCGCATCACCGGCGAGATCGAGGAGCTGCACGAGCGTGCCCGCCGCGAGGCCGCCGAGACGATGAAGTCCACCGGCGACCGCTGTGACGCGCTCATCAAGGCCGCCGAGGAGCAGCTGGCGAAGGCCGAGGCGAAGGCCAAGGAGCTGGTCTCGGACGCCGGTTCGGAGGCGGGCAAGGTGCGGATCGCCGCCGTGAAGAAGGCGGAGGGCCTGCTCAAGGAGGCCGAGCAGAAGAAGGCCAGCCTGATCAAGGAGGCCGAGGAGCTGAAGGCGGAGGCGATCCGCGAGGCCCGGCGCACGGTCGAGGAGGGCAAGCGGGAGCTGGAGATCCTGATGCGCCGGCGCGAGGACATCAACGCCGAGATCTCCCGGGTCCAGGACGTCCTGGAAGCGCTGGAGTCCTTCGAGACGCCCGCGTCCGGCAAGGACGGCGGGGTCAAGGCGGGCGCCACGGTGGGCGCCCCCCGTTCGGGTGGCAAGTCGTCAGAGAGCTAGCGCACGGGGTAGGTTCCGGTGTCTTCTGGGGGCTTTGCCCGACTCCTTGGCAAGCCGTCCGACGGTCAGCCACTCAAAAGGGGTGCCATTCTCCAGATCAAAACCGTATCCGCTCGATGACACACCGCTTCGGCCCCTAGGATTCCCCTTATCACCTCACTCACCGGTCTCATTCGACAGGAACCCCATGAGCGACACTTCCCCCTACGGCTTCGAGCTTGTGCGGCGTGGATACGACCGCGCTCAGGTGGACGAACGTATCTCCAAGCTCGTCTCCGACCGTGACAGCGCTCTCGCCCGCATCACCGCCCTGGAGAAGCGCATCGAGGAACTGCACCTCGAAACGCAGAACGCCCAGGCCCAGATCACGGATGCCGAGCCGTCGTACGCGGGTCTCGGCGCGCGGGTCGAGAAGATCCTGCGGCTGGCCGAGGAAGAGGCCAAGGAGCTGCGTGAGGAGGCCCGGCGAGCGGCCGAGCAGCACCGCGACCTCGCCGAGTCGGCAGCCCAGCAGGTCCGCAACGACGCCGAGTCGTACGCGTCCGAGCGCAAGGCCAAGGCCGAGGACGAGGGCGTCCGGATCGTCGAGAAGGCCAAGGCGGACGCGGCCCAGCTGCGCGCCGAGGCGCAGAAGGACGCGCAGTCCAAGCGCGAGGAGGCGGACGCCCTCTTCGAGGAGACCCGCGCCAAGGCCGCGCAGGCCGCCGCCGACTTCGAGACCAACCTGGCCAAGCGCCGCGAGCAGTCCGAGCGCGACCTGGCCTCGCGTCAGCAGAAGGCCGAGAAGCGGCTCGCCGAGATCGAGCACCGGGCCGAGCAGCTGCGCCTGGAGGCGGAGAAGCTGCGCACCGACGCCGAGCGCCGCGCCCGCCAGACGGTGGAGACCGCCCAGCGCCAGGCCGAGGACATCGTTGCGGACGCCAACGCCAAGGCCGACCGGATCCGTTCGGAATCCGAGCGCGAGCTGGCGGCGCTGACCAACCGCCGCGACTCCATCAACGCCCAGCTGACGAACGTCCGCGAGATGCTGGCCACGCTGACCGGTGCCGCGGTGGCCGCGGCCGGCACGTCCACCGACGACGAGCCGATCTCCCGGGGCGTTCCGGCCCAGCAGTCCCGGTAGGTCCGGGCAGTCGTACGACCGCTGAGGGGCGGTGGGGCCTGTTCCCGCCGCCCCTTCGCCGTCGCTAACGCAGGCCGTACAGGGGCGGTTCCTTCGTGCCGTCACCCGTCGACGGTGTCGAGGGTCCGCGGCCGGTCGTCCGGCCCGAGTACGGCGACCCGGCCGGGGCCGGTGGATACCGGTCCGGCTGTCCACGCCGGTGCGCCACAGCCGCCGTCCGTCGCCGGGGAGGCAGGCCGAGACGTGGTCGGCTTCGTCGCCGCCCGGCTTCCGGGTGGCGACGACGAGGGTGTTCCCGCCGACAGAGCCGGCCGCGCCGTGAAGCCGTCGTCGCCGCCTCCTGCGCGGAGCATCAGGTCCTCGTCGGCGGCGGGGACTTTGGCAGCATCTCGTACGGGCCGGATGGCTGCCACCAAGTTTTCTGCTCGCTTCACGTCTTGGCAGACCGCAGTGGACGCACGCGAAGTTGAGCCAGAACCCAATCTCGTGAACAAAGCCGGACGGGACCCGGCTGCCGCGCTGCCTGCGGGTGGCGTCGTCCAGGCCACCGTCCGGTCAACGTCCCCCGCCCTCGACGCCCCCGCGCCGTTCGAAGAGGCTGGAGCCCAGCGCGCCCCCTCCGGTGGCGGCCTCGAGTGGCAGGCGTCCCGGGCCCGTCCTAGCGTGGCCGCATGATCGAGCTGGAGGGGCTGACCAAGCGGTACGGCGACAAGGTGGCGGTCGACCGGCTGACCTTCACCGTGCGACCGGGCGTCGTGATGGGGTTCCTGGGACCCAACGGCGCAGGGAAGTCCACCACCATGCGGATGATCCTCGGGCTCGACCACCCTTCGGCCGGCGACGTCCGTATCGACGGCACGCCCTACGCCCGGCTCAGGGACCCGTTGACGTGCGTCGGCGCGCTGCTGGACGCCAAGGCCGTGCACGGCGGCCGGAGCGCCTACCACCACCTGCTCTGTCTCGCGCAGAGCAACGGCATCCCGGCCGCCCGGGTCAGCGAGGTGCTGGAGACCGTCGGGCTGACCGCCGTGGCGCGGAAGAAGGCCAAGGGGTTCTCGTACGGCATGGGGCAGCGGCTCGGGATCGCCGCCGCGCTGCTCGGGGACCCGCGGATCGTGATGTTCGACGAGCCGGTGAACGGGCTGGACCCGGAGGGCATCCACTGGATCCGGAACCTGATGAAGTCGCTGGCCGCGGAGGGCCGCACGGTGTTCGTGTCGAGCCACCTGATGAGCGAGATGGCGCTGACGGCCGATCACCTGGTGGTCATCGGGCGGGGGCGGCTGCTGGCGGACACCTCGATGGCCGACTTCATCCGGGCGAATGCGCGGTCGTACGTTCGGATCCGCTCGCCGCACCGGGAGCGGCTCCTCGACGTGCTGCACCAGGCGGGGATCACCGTCGTGGAGGCGGGCGGCGAGGCGCTGGAGGTGGAGGGCGACAAGGCCGGGCGGATCGGGGAGCTGGCCGCGCGGCACGGGCTCGTGCTGCACGAGCTGAGCCCGCGGCAGGCCTCGCTGGAGGAGGCGTTCATGCAGCTGACGGCCGAGACCGTGGAGTACCACGCGCACACCGGGGCCGCCGCGGTCCCGCGGGGCCGGGACGCCGGCTGGAAGGGGGCCTGAGAACCATGGCGGCCGTACAGGTCATCCGGTCCGAGTGGACCAAGATCCGGTCGGTGGCGTCCACGGTGTGGGCGCTGTCACTGGCCGTGGTGGTCACCGTCTCCCTCGGGATGCTGGTCTCCGCGCTCACGAACAGTCAGTACGAAAACATGCCGGCACGGGAACGGCTCTCCTTCGATCCCACGATGATCAGTTTCGCGGGCATGACCCTCGGCCAGCTCGCGATGATCGTGTTCGGGGTGCTGGTCGTCTCCACCGAGTACAGCACCGGCATGATCCGGGTCTCCCTGGCCGCGGTGCCGCGGCGCGGCGCCTTCCTGTTCGGCAAGGTCGCGGTGGCCACGGCACTCGCGCTCGCCGTCGGCATGGTCACCGCCTTCGCGGCCTTCCTCCTCGGCCAGGCGATGCTCGGCTCCCACCGGGCCGCCCTCGGCGACCCCGGGGTGCTGCGGGCGGTCGTCGGCGGCGGGCTGTACATGGCGCTGATCGCGGCGTTCTCCATGGGCGTCGCCGCGATGCTGCGCTCGCCGATGCTGTCCCTCGGCATCCTGATGCCGTTCTTCTTCCTGGTCTCGAACATCCTGGGCAACGTGGAGGCGACCAAGAAGATCGGCCGTTTCCTGCCCGACCAGGCCGGCAGCCGGATCATGCGGGTGGTCACCCGGGTGGGCGACGACACGCCCTACGGCCCCTGGGCCGGGCTCGGGATCATGGCGCTGTGGGTGCTCGCCGCGCTCGCGGGCGGCTACGTCCTCCTCAGGCGCCGGGACGCCCAGTAGGCCGGACGGTCACGTCCCGTGATCCTCTGGCTTTGCTTTCTTTTGAGCGGAACCGTCAGCGCCTCGATATCCTCCTAACCCTTACGGGGGCGTGTGCCCCGCTGTCCTGAACCTTTCGATGGGTGCGGAGCATGATCGAGGCTGTCGGCCTGACCAAGCGCTACGGCGACAAGACCGCCGTGTACAACCTTTCCTTCCAGGTGCGGCCAGGTGCCGTGACCGGCTTCCTCGGGCCGAACGGCTCGGGCAAGTCCACCACGATGCGGATGATCCTCGGGCTGGACAACCCCACGTCCGGGTCGGTCACCATCGGCGGCTACCCGTACCGCAACCTGCCCAACGCCCCCCGCCAGGTCGGCGCGCTGCTGGACGCCAAGGCCGTGCACGGCGGCCGGAGCGCCCGCAACCACCTGCTGAGCCTCGCCCAGCTGTCGGGCATCCCGGCCCGGCGCGTGGACGAGGTGCTCGGCGTCGTCGGTCTCCAGGGCGTGGCCCGCAAGCGTTCCAAGGGTTTCTCCCTCGGCATGGGCCAGCGCCTCGGCATCGCCGCCGCGCTGCTCGGCGACCCCCAGGTGCTGCTCTTCGACGAGCCGGTCAACGGCCTCGACCCCGAGGGCATCCTCTGGGTCCGCAACCTGATGAAGGCCCTCGCGGCCGAGGGCCGTACGGTCTTCGTCTCCTCCCACCTGATGAGCGAGATGGCGCTGACCGCCGACCACCTCATCGTGATCGGGCGCGGACAGCTGCTCGCCGACATGAGCGTGAAGGACTTCATCTCGGCCAACTCGGCCGACTTCGCCCGGGTGCGCACCCCCGACACCGAGCCGCAGCTGCGCGAGAAGCTGACCTCCGCGCTCACCGAGGCCGGCGGGCACGTCCTGCCCGAGCAGGACGGCGCGCTCCGGGTGACCGGGCTGCCGCTGCCCCGCATCAGCGACCTCGCGCACGAGGCGGACGTCCGGCTGTGGGAGCTGTCCCCGCACCAGGCCTCGCTGGAGGAGGCGTACATGCGGATGACGCAGGGCGCCGTGGACTACCGCTCCACCATCGACCAGAAGGCGGGCCTCCAGCAGCCGCTGCCGGCCGGAGCCCAGCCGCCCATGCCGGTCCCCGGCCAGGGCCAGCCCGGCTGGTACGCCCCGCCGCCGCCCGGAGGGCTGTACGGCGGTGCTCCGGGCACGGCACCGGGCATGGCGCCCGGCGGCCCGGCGGGGGCGGTCAACCCCTACGCCCAGCCGACGGCACCGGCTCAGCAGCCCCAGCAGGCCCCCCAGGCACAGCCGCCCGCGCAGCCCCAGCAGGCCCCGCAGGCACAGCCGCCCGCGCAGGTCCCCGCCGCCGCTCCGGTGGCGCAGGCGCAGCCGCCGGCCCTGACGAAGGAGGCGCCGCCCGCGCCCGCCACCGCTCCCCCGGCCCCCGCCACGGCCCCGGCCGCCCCCGCCGCCGCGGCTCCCGCCCCCGCCGCCGCGGCTCCCGCCCCCGCCGACCCGACCCAGCCCGAGGACGCCCGATGAGCACCCACCAGCCCCCGATGCCGCAGGCCCCGGCCGCCGCGCCCGACTGGCAGGCGGCGCCCGGCGGCTCGTACCCCGGCTACACCTCGCCCATCCCGGTCGTGCGCACCCACCTCGGACACGCGCTGGCCTCCGAGTGGACGAAGATCAGGTCGGTGCGCTCCACGATGTGGACGCTCGGCGTGTTCGTGCTGCTCGTCGTCGGGATCGGCCTGCTGGCCGGTGCCCTGATCGAGGCCAACTCCGACTCCGGCAGCCTCTCCGGTGAGAACCCGCTGTCCTTCGGCTTCTTCGGCCTGCTGCTCGGCAGCATCTGCATCATCACGCTCGGCGTGCTGACCACGGCCTCGGAGTACGGCACCGGCATGATCCGTACGACGATGACCGCGTGCCCCAGCCGGGCCCGGGTGCTCGCCGCCAAGTCGATCGTGTTCTGCGCCGTGGCCTTCGTCTTCACCCTGGTCACGTCCGGCTTCGTGGCCATGGTGCAGGCGTCGATGCTGGAGAACTCCGGCGCCCGTACGCCCAGCGGCGGGGAGTGGCTGAAGGCCACCGTCGGCATCAGTCTCTACATCGCGCTGCTCGGCCTGGTCTCGCTGCTCATCGGCTCGGTCATCCGGCACTCCGCGGGCGCGATCACCATCATGATCGGCGTGGTGCTCGCCCCGCTGGTGCTCGCGCTGTTCATGGTCTCGGAGTCGCTCGACAAGCTCCGTGAGTGGCTGTTCGAGTACTCGATCCCGAACCAGCTCAGCGTCTTCTACTCCAACTCCCTCAGCCAGTCCGGGCCGTCCGGCTGGGACCCGCTGTGGATCATGATCGGTGTGACGGCGGCGGTGTACGCGGGCGCGTACGCGCTGCTCCGGAGCCGGGACGTGTAGCCGTAACGGCCCCCCAGGCCCCGGTTCAGAACCTCGGCGCGTTACGGGACCGCTGCACCCGCGTGGTGCGGCGGTCCTTCGCGTTCCAGCAGGCCTTGTGCCAGTGCCGGCGGTCGTCGACACCCGCGTGCTCCGGCCACGCCACCACGTGCGGGACGCCGGAGGGGATCAGCTGGTCGCAGCCCGGGCAGCGGTAGGTCTTGCCCTCCGCGCCGGCCCCGGCGACATGGCGCACGCTCCACTCCTCGCCCAGCCAGCTCTCCGTCGACTGCCAGCCGCCGTACCGGCCGGCGCGGTCGTCCTCGGCGCTCCGGCCCGGTGATCCGGCTGCCTTCGGTCGGTTGCGGCGCGGGGACACGGGACACCTCTCGGGCTGTACGGGGAGCACGGGCTCCATCCAGCCTACGCGCCGCCGTGCGGGGTACGCGTCGGATACGCGTAAGGAACCAACCCGCCCAAGTCCCCCTCCAGGGCGACCCATTCTGCTGACAATCCGCAAATCCTTCCGGGCAGGCCGTGTCCTGGGCACGTGTCAGACGGTTATGCCGGGTGGGGGAGCTCCGGGTCGGAGCCAAGGAAGCAGGAAATGCGATGCACGTAGGAAGTTTTGTGCTGGCGGCCCAGTTCCCGGGCCAGGGTCCCGGGGAAGCCCTGCACCGGGCGGTGCGCTCGGCGGAGGTCGCCGAGCAGTCCGGGCTGGACGCCGTCTGGCTCGCCGAGCACCACTTCGTGCCGTACGGCACATGCCCGTCCGCGGTGACCCTGGCCGCGCTGCTGCTCGGCCGCACCCGCCGCATCCGGGTAGGTACCGCGGTCAGCGTACTGCCCACGGCCCACCCGGTGGCCCTCGGCGAGCAGGCCGCGCTGCTCCACGTCACCAGTGGCGGCCGGTTCACCCTGGGCGTCGGGCGGGGCGGTCCCTGGGTGGACCTGGAGGTGTTCGGCACGGGCCTGGAGGCGTACGAACACGGGTTCCCGGAGTCGCTCGATCTGCTGCTGCGCTGGCTCGGCGAGCCGTCGGTGGCGGCCTCCGGCGAGCGGTACTCCTTCCGCGAGGTGCCGGTCGTCCCCCGCCCCTCGGAGGCCCTGACGGAGAGCCCCGGCCCGGAGGTCGTCGTCGCCTGCACCTCGCCGGCGAGCGTGCGGCTGGCCGCCGAGCGCGGGCTGCCGATGCTCCTCGGCATGCACGTCGGGGACGAGGAGAAGGCCGAGATGGTCGCGCTGTGGCGGCACTGCGCCCGGGCGGCGGGCCGGCCGGCCGGGGAGATCGAGGGGGCCGCCCATGTCTCGGCCGGGGTCTGTCAGCTCGCCGACCGGCGCACGGACGCGGTGGAGACGCTGACCAAGGCGATGCCGGGCTGGCTGCGGCAGGGACTCGGGGCCCATGTGACGGTGGACGGACGGGCGCGCTCGATGCGCGACCCGTACGCCTACACCGAACTGCTCTGCGGACTGCACCCGGTGGGCACCCCGCGGCTGGCCGCCGACCGGCTCGCGGCCACCTCGGAGCGGACCGGCATCTCCCGCTTCGCCCTCCTGACGGAGGGTTCGGGCGACCTCGCGGCCACGGAGGAGAACCTGCGGCGCCTGGGCGCCGAGGTGCTGCCCCAGCTGCGCTGACCGGCCCGCCGCGCAAGCCACCTGGGGGGCTTGCCGCCCCGGTCCTGAATGCACCTCCCCCACGGTGGAGCGGCAAGCCGACGGCTGTCCGTCCCGGCCGTGCCGGAACCGCGCGTCAGCAGTCCCGCAGCTCCGGCGACTGGTTCAGCAACTGGTTGCGCACCGACGTGAAGCGGGCCAACGTCTCGTCCACCGAGGCGTCCAGCGGGAACACCGCCACACGGTGGCAGTTCTGGAAGGCCAGCCGTACACCGAAGTGCCGCTGCAGCGCGCCGCGTATGGCGTCGCTCGCGAGCGCGCGCAGCAGCTGGCCGCGCGCCTGCTCGTCCGGCGGGGGCGTCTGGTTGTCGGCGAAGGGTCCGCCGTCCACCTTCAGCTGGGCCACCAGGGAGCTGATCATCTCCCATGCGTAGGGCAGGGAGGTCCGGACGCAGTCGACGAAGTCTGCTTCGTCGACCTCGCCTCGCTCGGCCTGTTCGAGTAGGGCCGGTGAGACGTCGAGCGACATGGGTTCTCCTCTCGCACCCCCGAGGCACAGGGGTTGACGGACAGATAGGGGAGTTCGCGATTTCGAACACGCTCGGTACAGGGGCCGCAACCTCCCGTTCTCTACGGTAGGCAACGGTAGGTGACCACACCAGCAGAATGCGTATATGGAACGGTCCCGTTACGCCCACAATCGGCCAGGGATGAACAAGAGTTTCAAGGGACAAATGGGGCGATCCACAGGGAGCGGGGCGGGCGGATCGCGAGCACCGCGGGGTGTCGAGTAGCGTTGCCGACCATGCGTCTCGTCATTGCCCGCTGCTCGGTCGACTACGCCGGCCGGCTCACCGCCCACCTGCCCTCGGCGCCGCGACTGATCCTGGTCAAGGCGGACGGCAGCGTCTCCATCCACGCCGACGACAGGGCCTACAAGCCGCTCAACTGGATGTCGCCGCCCTGCACGCTGAAGGAGGGCACGGGCGAGGACGAGGGGGTGTGGACCGTCGTCAACAAGGGGGGCGAGAAACTGATCATCACGATGGAGGAGATCCTCCACGACTCCTCGCACGAACTGGGTGTGGACCCCGGTCTGATCAAGGACGGCGTGGAGGCGCACCTCCAGGAGCTCCTCGCCGACCGCATCGAGACGCTGGGCGAGGGGTACACCCTCATCCGCCGCGAGTACATGACCGCGATCGGCCCCGTGGACATCCTCTGCCGGGACGCCGAGGGCCGCACGGTGGCGGTGGAGATCAAGCGCCGGGGCGAGATCGACGGCGTCGAGCAACTCACCCGGTACCTCGAGCTGTTGAACCGCGACCCGCATCTGGCGCCGGTCCGCGGCGTCTTCGCCGCCCAGGAGATCAAGCCCCAGGCCCGCGTCCTCGCCACCGACCGCGGCATCAACTGCCAGATCCTGGACTACAACGCCCTGCGCGGCATCGAGGACGACAAGCTCCGCCTGTTCTGACCGAGCCCCCGGACGGCACCGGACCGCCACCGCCTCCTCGGCCGACGCCGCGTCCCCCGGGCAGCGTGCCCATGCCGGCCGCTGCCCTCCGACCGCCGTCCGCGTCCCCCCGCCGCGACGCGGGAAGGACACGGCGGCGTCGTCACGTGCCGCTCGACGCGCCCGCGCCGGGGAGGAGCCTCACGCCGACGCGCTGCTCGACGCCCCCGCGGAGGAACCGTCCGTGCCGCCGGTTGTCGTGCCACCGGTGGAGGTGCCCGTGGTACCGCCCGTCGTGCCGCCCCCGCTCGTGGTGCCGCCCGTGCCGCCGCCCGTCGAGCCTCCCGTGGTGGAACCGCCCGTGGTCGAGCCGCCCGTGGTCGAGCCGCCGGTGCCGCCGGTCGAGCCGCCCGTGGTGCCGCCCCCGGACGAACCGCCCGTCGTACCGCCGGTCGTACCGCCCGTCGAGCCGCCCCCACCCGTGCCGCCGCCCGTGGTGGAGCCGCCCGTGGTGCCGCCGGTCGAGCCGCCCGTGGTGCCGCCCCCGGACGAGCCGCCCGTCGTACCTCCGGTCGTACCGCCCGTGCCGCCCGTCGAGCCGCCCGGTGTCGGGGACTTCGACGGTGAGCCGGACGGGCTGGTGGGCTCGGAGGGCTTGACGCTCTCCGACGGGCGGGAGGGGGCGGCGGGCGGTGCCGGGTCGTCCGCCGTGCCGTACGTGCCGTCGGGACCCGGCGAGGTGGGACGGCCGCCGGCCGAGCCGGTGTCGCCGGTGTCGGTCGGGTCCGAGGCCGGACCGCCGTCCTCCAGGCCCTGGGTCGCCGACGGGTTGACCTCCACCTTGCCCGCCGGGTTGCGGTCGCCGTCCGGGTCGGAGGTCATGCCGAGCGTGACGACCGTGCCGAGCACCGCGGCGAGCAGCGCACCGGAGCCGGCCGCCACCAGGTTGCGCCGGGCCACCCGCCGGATGCCGGCGCCGCTGCCCGCCGGCCGCGGAAGCCGCTGCGTGACCAGGGTGTCCTCGGAGGGCGCCGGGGCCGGGGCCGGGCGCGGTGCCGGCTCCTCGTGCCGTGTCTCCGCCGGCCCCGGCAGCCCCGGCGCCTCGCCCGCCCGGTCGGCGAGCAGGGCCAGCGCACGGCGGCCGGCGACCGCACCGCGCTTGTCGGCGAGGGCGCCGCGCAGCCCGCCCGAGGCCTCCAGTTCGGCGCGGGCCCGGTCGAGCTGTCCGGAGCAGAGCGCGAGGATTCCCAACTCGTGGTGGAAATAGGCTTGTTCGGGTACATCGCCGGCCAGCCGCGAGGCCTCCGCGCCGGACCGCAGGGCCCGTTCCCAGGCACTCCAGTGGAGCCCCGCGGCGAAGGCGGGCGCGGCCGTGCGGGCGAGCCGTACGGCGCTGCTCTCCTCGCCGTCGGCGACCTGGGCCGTCCGCGGCACGACGGCGGCGAGCGCGGCCAGGACCGCGTCGGCCTCCGCGCACACCCGCTCGGGGGTGACCGAGGGGTGGCCGGCCCACCACGCGTAGTGCCGGGCGGCGGTGTCGGCGTGGCCGTCGGCGTCGTCGGCGTATCCGGCCGCCTCCAGCTGGGTCTGCACCCCGGCCGCGAGCCGGTAGCGGGAGCCGACCGGGGAGACCAGGCCGCAGCCGGCCAGCTCGCCGAGGGCGGCGTCCGCGTGGGTGTCGCCGACCAGTGCGGGCAGGTGTGCCTGGTGGGGCAGCTCGCCGCCGAGGGCGACCGCGAAGCGGAGGGCGGCCCGGGCGGAGGCGCTGAGCCGGGAGGCGAGCAGCGGCGCGGGGGCCGCGGCCTCGCCGAGGGAGGGCAGCGGAACGTCGTCCGCCGGCTCGGCGGGCGGGTCCGCCGGCCGGCGTACGTCCTCGAAGACGCCGTACTCGTCCACCGCGCCCGTGCTGGCCCGCAGTTCGTCGCGCTGCCGGAGCAGGGCGCCGGCCTGGACGAACCGCAGGGGCAACCCCTCGGACTCGAACCAGAGGTCGCCGGCCCAGTTGGCCTCGTCCTCGGTGAGCACCCGGCCGACGGTGCGCTCCAGGATCTCCACGCCGGCGTTGCGGTCGAGGCCGGCCAGGAAGACCTCCTCCACCTCGGCCGCGGCGGAGGGCGCGGGCACGTCGGGGGTGGCGGCGAACAGGAACGCGCACTCGGGGGTGGCGTCGCGCAGTTCGTCCAGGGGGGCGCCGCCGAACTCCAGGTCGTCCAGGACGACGACCGCGCCGATCTCCCGGACAGCGGCGAGCAGTTCGTCCCGGTCGGGGCGGTGGTGGGGGGCGTCGTGGACGGCGTGGAAGAGGTCGTGCAGGAGGTCGCCTGCGGTGCGGTGGTGGCCGTTGAGGCGGACCACGCCGTCGGGGGCGAGGTCCAGGCAGTCCTCGGCGACCAGGTCGAGGAGGGCGGTACGGCCGGAGCCCGCGGGGCCGGTGAGGCGGACCGAGCGCCCCTGGGCGAGGAGGCGGACCAGGCGTTCGCGTTCGTCCTGGCGTTCCAGCAGGGGCAGAACCGGCTGGGCGGGGCCGGGCGGCACGGGCGGCCGGGCGGCGCGTTCGGTCCCGGCGCGCTCGGCGGCGGTGCGCTTGCGGGGCCTGTCGGGGCGTTCGGCCGGGGGGCAGGGTTCTATCTCGCTGCCGTCGACGGGGTTGACGGTCAGCTGGAGGTCGCCCACGACGAGCTGGGCCATGCGGGCGGGCGCGGCCGCGCCCGGGGCGAAGTCGGAGGTGAGGGAGTCCCGGGGCGGGCGGCGGCCGTGCGCCGTGCCGTACTCCTCGGGTCCCGCGTTGATCGGGTCGATCGGCTCGATCGGGTCCATGGGTTCAAGCCCCCCAAAAGCGTCGTGTGCCCGTGTTCCGGCCCCTCCCGGCCTTGTCGCACACCGCGCTGTCGCTTCTGGTCCGGGCCCGCCGGGTCGAGGGTTGCGAGGCAGCGGGCGACCGCACCCTAAACCGTGGCTCAGTATCTCCGACAGGGCGGGGTGGCGTACGGTCCGAGACGTCACGGTCTCGTGAGGATTGCGCCCCGTGCGGCCCGGCAGGGGTGCCTCACACCCGGGGCAGCGACTCCACCCCGATGCCGCCCTCGATGGCGAGGATGCGGTGCAGCCGGGTGGCGACCAGCAGGCGCTGCATCTGCGGGGGCACGCCCCGCAGCACCAGGCGGCGCCCGCATCGGCCGGCCCGCCGGTGGGCCCCCATGATCACCCCGAGTCCGGTGGCGTCCCAGGAGTCCAGTTCGGACAGGTCGAGCACGAGGTCGCCGACTCCGGTGTCGACGGCCGAGTGCAGGGCCGTACGGGCGTCCGCCGCGCTGCGGACGTCGAGGCGGCCCCCGACGACCAGCTCGGCGTGGTCGCCCCTGATGTGCATATGCGCTCCCCGTTGAGTGCGGTTGGCGTATTCGGTGACGGTGCTGTGCACGGTCTGACTGTGCGGGTGGCGGTCCGGTTGCTGCTTGTAAGCGAACCGATACCGAATTCACCCCCGGGAGTGATACTCCCGGGGTGTCCGTGCCTGGAGGGGGTGACTCAGTAGGTGTAGAAGCCCTGCCCGCTCTTGCGGCCGATGTCACCGGCGTCCACCATCCGGCGCATCAGCTCCGGCGGGGCGAACTTCTCGTCCTGGGACTCGGTGTAGATGTTGCTCGTGGCGTGCAGCAGGATGTCCACGCCGGTCAGGTCGGCGGTGGCGAGCGGGCCCATGGCGTGGCCGAAGCCGAGCTTGCAGGCGAGGTCGATGTCCTCGGCGGTCGCCACGCCGGACTCGTAGAGCTTGGTCGCCTCGACCACGAGGGCGGAGATGAGCCGGGTGGTGACGAAGCCGGCGACGTCCCGGTTGACGACGATGCAGGTCTTGCCGACGGACTCGGCGAACTCCCGGGCGGTGGCGAGGGTTTCGTCGCTGGTCTTGTAGCCGCGGACCAGCTCGACGAGCTGCATCATCGGCACCGGCGAGAAGAAGTGCACGCCGACGACCCGCTCGGGGTGCTCGGTGGCGGCCGCGATCTTGGTGATCGGGATGGCGGAGGTGTTGGAGGCGAGCACGGTGTCCTCGCGCACGAGCTTGTCGAGCGTGCGGAAGATCTCGTGCTTGACCTCCAGCTTCTCGAAGACGGCCTCGACCACGATGTCCGCGTCGGCGGCGGCGTCCAGGTCGGTGGTCGGGGTGATGCGCGCGAGCGCGGCCTCCGCGTCCCCGGCCGCCAGCCTGCCCTTGCCGACGAACTTGTCGTACGAGGCCTTGATGCCGTCGGTGCCGCGCTTCAGTGCCTCGTCGGTGACGTCCCGCAGAACCACGTCCCAGCCCGCCTGCGCGGCGACCTGAGCGATACCGGATCCCATGAGACCGGCCCCGATGACGGCGAGCTTCCGTGCCACTCCGACTCCCTATGAACGCGGTGAAAGGTCTGCCTCTCGGCGGACCATAGCGCTCCGGCGCCGCTGTGTGACCGGTAAGTAACGCGCGTCACGTCTCATTTGACGGACATCACACCGGCAGGGGTCACGCCGGGCCTCGGACGGCGTAGTTGAGCACCTTTTCGCTCAACAGGTCCTCGATGTCGTCCAGGAGGACGAGTACCTCTCGTGACACTTCGGCCGGTTTGCGTCCGGCGAGCATCTCGCGGCCGATGGTGACGAAGACGGCCTGGTGGATCCAGCAGATCTGACCGGCCATCAGGTCGGGGAGGGGGTCGCCGTCGGCGGCGCCGGTCTCCTCGCGCAGGGCCGCCTCCAGGGTGTCGTGCATCTCCTGCTGGAGGCTCCACAGCCGGGAGCGCAGCGGCGGCGCCTCGCGGATGACCCGCATGAAGCGGTCGTAGCCCTCCATCAGGCCGATGCGGGGCGAGACGGCCTGGGCCTCGCCGCGCAGTTCGCGCAGGACGGCACGCGCGGCGGACTCCCCCGCGTCCCGGCCCCGCACCCACCGGGCGAGCCGGTCGGTCACGCCCTCCGAGCGGTCGAAGAAGAGGTCCTCCTTGGCGGGGAAGTAGTTGTAGACGGTGTTGACCGAGACGTTCGCCGCCTCGGCGATCTCCGCGACCGTCACCGCCTCGAAACCGCGCTCCAGGAACAGCCCGGTGGCGACATCGGAGATGTACTGCCGGGTCTGCCTCTTCTTCCGCTCCCTGAGCCCCTCAGCCATGCCCGCATCCTAGCTTTGCTGGGCACTCTGAAAAGTTGGGGTCGTTGCAAAATTTCAGGGACTCTGTTTTTCTTGGGGCATGGCAGCAGTCATCAGCACGGCGGGCCTCGCCCGCACCTTCCGGACGAAAGCCGGACCCGTGGACGCCGTCCGGTGCGTCGACCTCACCGTCCACGAGGGGGAGATCCTCGGCTTCCTCGGCCCCAACGGCGCCGGCAAGACGACCACCCTGCGCATGCTCACCACCCTGCTGAGGCCGACCGGCGGCGCGGCCACCGTCGCCGGGTGCGACCTCGCCACCGATCCGGCCGGGGTCCGCCGGGCCAGCGGCTACGTCGCCCAGTCCGGCGGGGTGGATCCGCAGATCACCGTGCGGGAGGAGCTGGTCACCCAGGGCCGGCTGTACCGCCTGCCGAAGGCGGAGGCGGTCGCCCGCGCCGCCGAACTGGCCGAGGAGCTGGACCTCACCGCACTCCTGGACCGGAAGTCCGGCGCGCTCTCCGGCGGTCAGCGCCGGCGCCTGGACATCGCGATGGCGCTCACCCACCGCCCGAAGGTGCTGTTCCTGGACGAGCCCACCACCGGCCTGGACCCCGCCGGCCGCGCCGACCTGTGGACGCTGGTCCGCCGGCTGCGCGACGAGCACGGTACGACCGTCTTCCTGACCACCCACTACCTGGACGAGGCCGACGCCCTCGCCGACCGGCTGGTGATCGTGGACCGCGGGACGGTCGCCGCCGAGGGCACCCCGAGCGCGCTCAGGCTCCGCCACTGCGGCTCGCTCGACGCGACCCTCCAGGACACCTTCCTCGCCATCACCGGCCACGGGCCCTCCCCGGCCGGCCCCGCCCCCGTCGCCGTATGACACCCGTCAAGGATTCAGGACCCGCACGATGCTGCTTCACGACACGGCCCTCGTCTACGGCCGCTACCTCCGCCAGTCCCTGCGCTCCCGTTTCGCCCTGCTCTTCGGCGTGCTGACGCCCCTGCTCTACCTGCTCTTCTTCGGCCCGCTGCTCACGGGACTGCCGCTGGGCGGGCAGGGCAGCTCCTGGCAGGTGCTGGTACCCGGACTGCTGCTCCAGCTCGGCCTGTTCGGGGCGCTGTTCGCCGGGTTCGCGGTCATCGTCGAGAAGGGGCAGGGGGTGGTGGAGCGGATGCGGGTGACGCCGGTCAGCCGGCTCGCCCTGCTGCTCGGCCGGGTACTGCGGGACGCCACGGTGTTCGTCTTCCAGGCGGTGCTCCTGGTGCTGGCCGCGCTGGTGATGGGCCTGCGCGCACCGCTGGCCGGCGTCCTGATCGGCTTCGCCTTCGTCGCGCTGCTCACGCTCTCGCTGGCCTCGGTGTCGTACGCGCTCGGCATGAAGGTCCGCACCCCGCAGGAGTTCGGTCCGCTGATCAACATGGTGTCGATGCCCTCCATGCTGCTGTCCGGCCTGATGCTCCCGATGACCCTGGCCCCCGCCTGGCTGGACGTGCTGTCCCACTTCGTCCCGTTCCGCTACCTGGTGGACGCCGTCCGGGACGCGTACGTCGGCCACTACACGACCCCGCACATGCTCTACGGCACCCTGGTGGCCCTCGCCTTCACCGCGCTGTCCGTGACGGTGGGCACACGGGTCTTCCGAACCGCCGGGGCGTAACTACGCTGGCGGTATGGTCAATCTGACGCGTATCTACACCAGGACCGGCGACCAGGGCACCACGAGCCTCGGCGACATGAGCCGGGTGCCCAAGACGGACCTCCGGATCTCCGCCTACGCGGACGCCAACGAGGCGAACGCGGTGATCGGCACCGCCATCGCGCTGGGCGGTCTGGACGGGGAGATCGTCGCGGTCCTCACTCGCGTCCAGAACGACCTGTTCGACGTGGGTGCGGACCTCTCGACGCCGGTGGTGGAGAACCCGCGGTTCCCGCCCCTGAGGGTGGAGCAGTTCTACATCGACCGGCTGGAGGCGGACTGCGACCGCTTCAACGAGCGGCTGGAGAAGCTGCGCTCCTTCATCCTGCCGGGCGGCACCCCGGGCGCCGCCCTGCTGCACCAGGCGTGCACGGTCGTGCGCCGGGCCGAACGCTCCACCTGGGCGGCGCTGGAGGCGCACGGCGAGACGATGAACCCGCTCACCGCCACCTACCTCAACCGCCTCTCCGACCTGCTGTTCATCCTGGCCCGCAGCGCCAACCGGGAGACCGGTGACGTGCTGTGGGTGCCGGGCGGGGAGCGCTAGGGCCTCTCCTTCGGATCGTGCCGGGGTCGACCCGAAAAAGAGAGGCCCTGGCCCGGTTCCGCCTAGTCGCCGGTCCGGCCGTCGATCAGCTCGCGCAGGATGTCGAGGTGGCCGTTGTGCCGGGCCGTCTCCTCGATGAGGTGGAGCAGGATCCAGCGCAGGTCCACCGGGTCGCCGTCGCCCCGCTTCACCTGTGCCTTGGTGTCCAGGTCGTGCGCGGCGACGAGTTCGTCGTACCGGGCGCTGTCCGCTGCGTACTCGTCGAGCAGCCGGGACAGCGGGATGTCGACGGCGATCCGCATCTCGCGGTCGGGGTCCTCCTCGGTCCAGGGGCCCTCGTCCGGCTCCCCCAGGAAGGCGACCCGGAACCAGTAGTACTCGACCCAGCGCAGATGGCTGATCAGCCCGCTCAGCGTCATCAGCGGTGAGCCGGGGAGGACCGCCTTCACGGCGTCCTCGTCGGAGAGTTCCTCGCACTTGGCGCGCGCGGTGGCGCGGACGTAGGTGAGGAAGGTGGTCAGCTGGGTGCGCTCGTCCCAGGCGGGAGGCGTGTCGGTTCGTGTCATCGCCGTGATGATGTCCCGGGTCCCGCCCCGCTGTCGACGGACTTTTCGACGGAGTTCTCGACCGGCGGTCCGGCCGGCCCCCCGCCGGACCGCGGCTCCCGCTTCGGGAACAGGGTGTAGCTCGCGGCGATCACCACGTTGATGCCGATCAGCCAGAGCATGCGCAGCTGCCACTGCCGGAGCGAGCCGGTGTCCCCCGCGTCGCCGACGTACCAGACCGCGCCCTGGAGCAACGCGAGGGACACCACCGAGGCCAGGATCCAGCGGCCCGCGACCCGCCACTCGTGCACGGTGCGCGCGATGCCGTACCCGGGGGGCTTCACGGGCGGCGGGCCGCCGGCGAAGCGGTGGGCCACCCGGGCGTCCGCCCACCTGACGGTGGAGTGGCCGAGGCCCACGGTGAAGCCGATGTACACCGCGGCGAGACCGTGCCGCCAGTCGGGTTCGGCGCCGTTCCGCAGGTCGACCGCGGTGACGGCGAACAGCACGATCTCCAGCAGCGGCTCGCACAACAGCAGGGCCAGCCCGGTGCGCGGCATCCGCAGCGCGTACCGGAAGGCCAGCCCGGCCGCCAGCAGCACCCAGAACGCCACCTCACAGGCGATGATCAGTCCGACGATCACGCTTCGCTCCCCTCGCTCACCCCTCCAGCTTCTCGGCCCGGGCCGCACGTGTCGTCGTCGGCGCAGAGGAGACCGGCGTAAGCGAAAGTCGCAGTGCCGCCCCCTTCCCCGGGTGCAGGCGCACGGCCACGCGGCCGTGTTGGATGGAGGCATGCCCCTCGCCCCCGGCCGCCCGCACCGCGACGACCTGCACATCGCCGTGGGCGGGCTGCTCGGCGGGGTGCTGCTGTGGGCGCTCGGCATCCACCCGCGCGTGCCCTCGGACGAGCTGGTGCTGTGGTCCGCGCCCTGGGCGCCGCTGGTGCCGCTGGCGGTGACCGCCGCGTGCGAACCGCTGCGCCGCACCCGGCCGCGCACCGGCCTGCTGATCGGCACGGCCGCGCTGTTCTGGGACACGGTGACGCTCGGCAGCATCGTGACGATCGTGCTGTACACCGACCTGGTGTACGCGGCCGTCCTGTACGGCACCCCGGCCTCCGCCCGCCGCGTTCCGTGGATCACCGGGATGCTCACGGTCCTCGGCGGGGTGGTCCCGGCGGCGCTCTGGCGGGATCCGCAGGGCCTGCTGATCGGAGTGGGCATCGGCGTGGTGGCGCTGGCGCCCGCCGCCACCGGCGCGCTCGTGCGCAACCACCGCGACGCCGCCGAGGCCGCCCGGCTGCGCGCCGAACAGACCGCCCTGCTGGCCGAAGCGGACCGCGTCCAGGCCGTCACCACCGAACGCGCCCGCATGGCCCGCGAGTTGCACGACATGGTCGCGGGCCACCTGTCGGCCATCGCCATCCACTCCACGGCGGCGCTCTCCCTCGACGACCCGGGGACCTCCCGGGACTCGCTGGCCGTCATCCGGGAGAACAGCGTGGAGGCGCTGGCCGAGATGCGCCGGCTGATCGGCATCCTGCGCGACGGCTCCGGGGACCGGGAGCCCGCCGCGTCCCCCACCCTGGACGGCCTCGGCGCCCTGGTCGACAACGCCCGGGCCAACGGCCTCGACGTCACGCTCGACGCCGGCCACGGCACGGTGCCGGCCCCGGTGGAACTGGCCGCCTACCGGATCGTGCAGGAGTCGCTGACCAACGCCCTGAAGCACGCGGCGAAGGGGCGCGTCCGCGTCTGCCTCCGGCAGCGCGACGGGATGCTGGACATCCGCGTGTCCAGCCCCTACCGGTCCGGCGACACGCCCCGCGTGCCCGGCTCCGGCTCCGGCCTGACCGGGATGCGGGAGCGGGCCGCGCTGCTCGGCGGCACCTTCCGGGCCGGTCCGCGGGACGGTCTGTGGGCCGTACACGCCACGCTTCCGCTCACCGAGGGAGATCCCGCATGATCCGTGTCCTGGTCGCCGAGGACCAGTCCGCCGTCCGCGCCGGGCTCGTGCTGATCCTCGGCAGCGCCCCGGACATCGAGGTGGTCGGTGAGGCGGCGGACGGCGAGCGGGCGCTCGCCCTGGCCCGGAGCCTGCGGCCGGACCTGGTGCTGATGGACGTGCAGATGCCCCGGCTGGACGGGGTCTCCGCGACCCGGCGGATCGTCGGGGAGCGGCTCGCCGACGTGCTGGTGCTGACCACCTTCGACCTCGACGAGTACGTCTTCGGGGCGCTGCGGGCGGGCGCGGCCGGGTTCCTGCTGAAGAACACCGAGGCGCGGGACCTGCTGGAGGCGGTGCGGACGGTGGCACGCGGGGAGGGCATCGTCGCGCCGGCCGTGACCCGGCGGCTGATCGCCGAGTTCGCCTCGGCCCCGGCGCGGGGCGGGGAGCACGGTCCGGACGTGCTGGAGGGGCTGACCCGTCGGGAGCGGGAGGTGCTGGGCTGCGTCGGCGAGGGCCTGTCCAACGCCCGGATCGCGGCCCGGCTGGACATGGCGGAGGGCACGGTGAAGACGCACGTCAGCCGGTTGCTGGCCAAGCTGGAACTGCGCAGCCGGGTACAAGCGGCGGTCCTCGCGCGGGAGTTGGGGCTCTAGTCCCGCTTGCCCCGAAGTGGTCCAGACCTATTGACCTGTGGTCCAGACCTTTCTACCCTCGCAGCACCGTGGGCATGAAGGCTCAGTCATGCCCCTGACACCCCCGATGACGAGGGAGGCGCAGCATGCGCTTCAGACACAGAGCCGCGGCGGCATTCGCGACCCTGTTGCTCCCCATGGCCGGCGCGGTCGGTCTCGCGAGCCCCGCCCAGGCCGCGACCAACGCGACGGCCACCTTCACCAAGACCAGCGACTGGGGCAGCGGTTTCGGCGGCCAGTGGACCGTCAAGAACACCGGCACGAGCGCCATCAGCTCCTGGACCGTCGAGTGGGACTTCCCCTCCGGCACCAAGGTCACCTCGGCCTGGGACGCCACGGTCACCAACTCCGGCGACCACTGGACCGCCAAGAACGTCGGCTGGAACGGCACCATCGCCCCCGGCGCCTCCGTCTCCTTCGGCTTCAACGGCTCCGGGCCCGGCGCCCCGTCCCACTGCAAGCTGAACGGCGACAGCTGCGACGGCACGACGGTCCCGGGAGACGCGGCCCCCTCCGCCCCGGGCACCCCCACCGCCTCCTCCGTCACCGACACCTCGGTGAAGCTCGGCTGGAGCGCGGCCACCGACGACAAGGGGATCAAGAACTACGACGTGCTGCGCGACGGCACCAAGGTCGCCACCGTCACCACCACGTCGTACACCGACACCGGTCTGACCGCCGGCACCGACTACTCCTACACCGTGCGGGCCCGGGACACCGCCGACCAGACCGGACCGGTCAGCGGCGCGGTCAAGGTCCACACCACCGGCGGCGGCACCACTCCCCCGCCCACCGGTGACAAGGTCAAGCTCGGCTACTTCACCGAGTGGGGCATCTACGGCCGGAACTACAACGTCAAGAACCTGGTGACGTCCGGCTCCGCCGCCAAGATCACGCACATCAACTACGCCTTCGGCAACGTCACCGGCGGCAAGTGCGCGATCGGCGACTCCTACGCCGACTACGACAAGGCCTTCACCGCCGACCAGTCGGTCAGCGGCGTCGCCGACACCTGGGACCAGCCGCTGCGCGGCAACTTCAACCAGCTGCGCCAGCTGAAGGCCAAGTACCCGAACATCAAGGTGCTGTGGTCCTTCGGCGGCTGGACCTGGTCCGGCGGCTTCGCGGACGCGGCGAAGAACCCGGCCGCCTTCGCCCAGTCCTGCTACGACCTGGTCGAGGACCCGCGCTGGGCCGACGTCTTCGACGGCATCGACATCGACTGGGAGTACCCGAACGCCTGCGGTCTGACCTGTGACACCTCCGGTGCGGCGGCGTACAAGAACCTGATGTCCGCGCTGCGCGCCAAGTTCGGTTCGAACAACCTGGTCACCGCCGCGGTCACCGCCGACGGCTCGGCCGGCGGCAAGATCGAGGCCGCCGACTACGCGGGCGCCGCCGCCTCCGTCGACTGGTACAACGTGATGACGTACGACTTCTTCGGTGCCTGGGACGCCAAGGGCCCGACGGCCCCGCACTCCCCGCTCACCTCGTACGACGGCATCCCGAAGGCGGGCTTCACCACCGCCGACGCGATGGCCAAGTTCAAGGCGATCGGCGTACCCGCGAAGAAGCTGCTCATCGGCATCGGCTTCTACGGCCGCGGCTGGACCGGCGTCACCCAGGACGCCCCGGGCGGCACGGCCACGGGACCCGCGGCCGGCACCTACGAGCAGGGCATCGAGGACTACAAGGTCCTGAAGTCGTCCTGCCCGGCCACCGGCACCGTCGCGGGCACGGCGTACGCGCACTGCGGCGGCAACTGGTGGTCCTACGACACTCCCGCCACCATCAAGTCGAAGATGGCCTGGGCGAACAGCCAGGGCCTCGGCGGCGCGTTCTTCTGGGAGTTCAGCGGCGACACCGGCAACGGTGAACTGGTGAGCGCGATCAGCGACAACCTGTAGAAGATCCCTCAGGCGACATTGACGCGCTGTCCGGGCGGGGCTGCTTCCAGCCACGCGAGAAATCCGGTCAGCGCGTCTTCGCTCATGGCGAGTTCGAGGCGGATGCCCCGATGGGTACAGGCGAGGACCACCGCGTCGGACAGCAGCGCCAGCTCCTCCTCGCCCGCGGGCAGCCGACGGCCGGCCACCTCGATCTGCGCCCGCTCCAGGGTGCGGCGCGGGCGGAAGGCGTAGGAGAAGACCCGGTACCACTCGATGCGGTCACCGTTGTAGCGGGCGACGCCGTACGACCAGCCCTTGCCGCCCCCGTCCGGTTTCTCGGGCACGTCCCAGCGCAGGGAGCAGTCGAAGGTGCCGCCGGACCGCTGGATCAGCCTGCGGCGCAGACCGAACAGGAACAGCCCCACCACTACGAGCGCCACCACGATCCCGCACACAGTCAGAGCGAGGACCATCGGCACCGACCTCCTCGTCTCCTAGGTAACGGAACGTAAAAAACACCCACATTCGCCTCAGCCGCGGCTGGGTCCGGATCGCTCCGGTCCCAGCCGCGGCTGAGGTCTGTCAACGCATCGCGCGCAGCGTCTAGCGCCCCGCCGCGGCACGCAGTCGAACGTCCGCGCGACGCTCGGCGGCGGCGTCGCCCTCCGCCTTCGCGCGCTCCAGCTCCCGCTCCGTGCGCTGGATGTCGATCTCGTCCGACAGCTCGGCGATCTCGGCCAGCAGCGAGAGCTTGTTGTCCGCGAACGAGATGAAACCGCCGTGCACCGCGGCGACGACCGTTCCACCTTCACTCGTACGGATGGTCACCGGGCCCGACTCCAGCACACCGAGCAGCGGCTGGTGACCGGGCATGACGCCGATGTCGCCGGACGTGGTGCGCGCGACGACCAGGGTGGCCTCGCCGGACCAGACCTGGCGGTCGGCGGCGACCAGCTCGACGTGCAGCTCAGCAGCCAAGGGTGGCTCCTCGGGTCACCACCCGGCGGGGGTGCCGGGTGTTGGGGTCAATTCTAGAGGGCGTGAGTGAGGGGGCGGGACGCACCCGCCCCCTCACACGAGCACGGGGCTCAGGAGACGCCCAGCTCCTTCGCGTTCTTCTTGAGGTCCTCGAGACCACCGCACATGAAGAACGCCTGCTCCGGGAAGTGGTCGTACTCGCCGTCGCAGATCGCGTTGAACGCGGCGATCGACTCGTCCAGGGGCACGTCCGAACCGTCCACGCCGGTGAACTGCTTGGCGACGTGGGTGTTCTGGGACAGGAAGCGCTCCACACGACGGGCACGGTGGACGACGAGCTTGTCCTCCTCGCCCAGCTCGTCGATACCGAGGATCGCGATGATGTCCTGGAGGTCCTTGTACTTCTGCAGGATCGTCTTCACGCGCATGGCCGCGTTGTAGTGCTCCTGCGTGATGTAGCGCGGGTCCAGGATCCGGGACGTGGAGTCCAGCGGGTCCACGGCCGGGTAGATGCCCTTCTCGGAGATCGGACGGGACAGAACCGTCGTCGCGTCGAGGTGGGCGAAGGTGGTGGCCGGGGCCGGGTCGGTCAGGTCGTCGGCGGGGACGTAGATCGCCTGCATCGAGGTGATCGAGTGACCGCGGGTCGAGGTGATGCGCTCCTGGAGGAGACCCATCTCGTCGGCCAGGTTCGGCTGGTAACCCACCGCGGACGGCATGCGGCCGAGCAGCGTGGAGACCTCGGAGCCGGCCTGCGTGAAGCGGAAGATGTTGTCGATGAAGAACAGCACGTCCTGCTTCTGGACGTCACGGAAGTACTCGGCCATGGTGAGGCCGGCCAGCGCGACGCGCAGACGGGTGCCCGGGGGCTCGTCCATCTGACCGAAGACCAGCGCGGTCTTGTCGATGACGCCCGAGTCGGACATCTCCTCGATCAGGTCGTTGCCCTCACGGGTGCGCTCGCCGACACCGGCGAACACGGAGACACCGTCGTGGTTGTTGGCGACACGGTAGATCATCTCCTGGATGAGCACCGTCTTGCCGACGCCGGCGCCGCCGAACAGACCGATCTTGCCGCCCTTGACGTACGGGGTCAGCAGGTCGATGACCTTGACGCCGGTCTCGAACATCTCGGTCTTCGACTCGAGCTCGTCGAAGTTCGGGGCCTTGCGGTGGATGGACCAGCGCTCGCCCTCGTAGGACTCGTCGACGTTCAGCACCTCACCGAGGGTGTTGAACACCTTGCCCTTGGTGAAGTCGCCGACGGGGACGGTGATGCCGTCGCCGGTGTCGGTGACCGGGGCCTGGCGGACCAGACCGTCGGTCGGCTGCATCGAGATGGTGCGGACCAGGCCGTCACCCAGGTGCTGGGCGACCTCCAGGGTCAGGATCTTCTTCTCGCCCGCGTTGGCCGGGTCGGCGACCTCGACGTGGAGGGCGTTGTAGATCTCCGGCATCGCGTCGACGGGGAACTCCACGTCGACGACCGGGCCGATGACCCGGGCGACGCGGCCCGTAGCCGTCGCGGTCTCAACAGTGGTGGTCATTATCGGTCACTCCCCGCGGTCGCGTCGGCCAGGGCGCTCGCGCCACCGACGATCTCGCTGATTTCCTGGGTGATTTCGGCCTGGCGGGCCGCGTTGGCAAGACGGGAGAGCGTGTTGATCAGCTCGCCCGCGTTGTCGGTGGCCGACTTCATCGCGCGCCGCGTGGCGGCGTGCTTCGAAGCGGCCGACTGGAGCAGCGCGTTGTAGATCCGGCTCTCCACGTAGCGCGGCAGCAGGGCGTCGAGGACGTCCTCCGCCGAGGGCTCGAAGTCGTACAGCGGGAGGATCTCGCCCTTCGGGTGAGCCTCCTCGGCGACCTCTTCGAGGCGCAGCGGCAGCAGCCGGGCGTCGAGCGCCGTCTGCGTCATCATCGAGACGAACTCGGTGAAGACGATGTGGAGTTCGTCCACACCACCCTCGGCCGTGTCCTTCTCGATCGCCTCGATCAGAGGCGCCGCCACCTTCTTGGCGTCCGCGTACGTCGGCTCGTCGGTGAAGCCCGTCCACGACTCCGCGATCTTGCGCTCACGGAAGTTGTAGTGGGCCACACCGCGCCGGCCGACGATGTACGTGTCGACCTGCTTGCCCTCGCGCTCCAGGCGCTCGGTCAGCTGCTCCGCGGCCTTGATGGCGTTGGAGTTGAAGGCACCGGCCAGACCGCGGTCGCTCGTGAGGAGCAGGACCGCGGCACGGGCCGGGTTCTCCGCCTCGGTGGTGAGCGGGTGCTTGGTGTTCGAACCCGTGCCCACCGCCGTGACCGCGCGCGTCAGCTCGGTCGCGTACGGCGTGGAGGCCGCCACCTTGCGCTGCGCCTTGACGACGCGCGAGGCGGCGATCATCTCCATCGCCTTGGTGATCTTCTTGGTCGCGGTGACGGATCGGATGCGACGCTTGTAGACCCGGAGCTGGGCTCCCATGAGTCAGGTCCCTTCCTTACGTCACTTGGCGGCAGCGGCAGGAGTGTCCTCGCCGAGCAGCTTGCCGTCCGAGGTCTCGAACTGCTTCTTGAACTCCGCCACCGCGTCGTCGATCGCCTGGATCGTGTCGTTCGACATCTTGGCGCCCTCGCGGATGGAGGTCATCAGACCCTGCTCCTTGCGGTGCAGGTAGTCCAGCAGCTCCTTCTCGAAGCGGCGGATGTCGGCGACCGGGACGTCGTCCATGCGGCCGTTGGTGCCGGCCCAGACGGAGACGACCTGGTCCTCGGTGGCCATCGGCTGGTACTGGTCCTGCTTCAGCAGCTCGACCATGCGCTGACCGCGCTCCAGCTGGGCCTTGGAGGCCGCGTCCAGGTCGGAACCGAAGGCGGCGAACGCCTCCAGCTCACGGAACTGGGCGAGGTCCACACGGAGGCGGCCGGAGACCTGGCGCATCGCCTTGTGCTGGGCGGAACCACCGACTCGCGAGACGGAGATACCGACGTTCAGCGCGGGACGCTGACCGGCGTTGAACAGGTCCGACTCCAGGAAGCACTGGCCGTCGGTGATGGAGATGACGTTGGTCGGGATGAACGCCGAGACGTCGTTGGCCTTGGTCTCGACGATCGGCAGACCGGTCATCGAGCCGGCGCCCATGTCGTCGGAGAGCTTGGCGCAGCGCTCCAGCAGCCGGGAGTGCAGGTAGAAGACGTCACCCGGGTAGGCTTCACGGCCCGGCGGGCGGCGCAGCAGCAGGGACACGGCGCGGTAGGCGTCGGCCTGCTTCGAGAGGTCGTCGAAGATGATGAGGACGTGCTTGCCCTCGTACATCCACTGCTGGCCGATGGCCGAACCGGTGTACGGCGCCAGGTACTTGAAGCCGGCCGGGTCGGACGCCGGGGCGGCGACGATGGTCGTGTACTCCAGGGCGCCGTTCTCCTCCAGCGCGCGGCGCACGCCGGCGATGGTGGAGCCCTTCTGGCCGATGGCGACGTAGATGCAGCGGACCTGCTTCTTCGGGTCGCCCGAGCGCCAGTTGTCGCGCTGGTTGATGATCGTGTCGACGGCCAGGGCGGTCTTGCCGGTCTGGCGGTCGCCGATGATCAGCTGACGCTGGCCACGGCCGATCGGGGTCATCGCGTCGACGGCCTTGTAGCCGGTCTCCATCGGCTCGTGCACCGACTTGCGCTGCATGACCGTGGGGGCCTGCAGCTCGAGGGCGCGGCGGCCGGACGTCTCGATCTCGCCGAGACCGTCGATCGGGTTGCCGAGCGGGTCGACGACGCGGCCGAGGTAGCCCTCGCCGACCGCGACGGAGAGGACCTCACCGGTGCGCGTGACCGGCTGACCCTCCTCGATGCCGCTGAACTCACCGAGGACGATGGCGCCGATCTCGCGCTCTTCCAGGTTCAGCGCGAGGCCGAGGGTGCCGTCCTCGAACTTCAGCAGTTCGTTGGCCATGGCCGAGGGCAGGCCCTCGACCTTCGCGATGCCGTCGCCGGCAAGGGTGACCGTACCGACCTCCTCGCGCGAGGCCGCGTCCGGCTTGTACGACTGGACGAAGTTCTCCAGTGCGTCCCGGATCTCCTCCGGCCGGATCGTGAGCTCCGCCATCTGGGTTCCCTGCTCTCCTTGTTGGGCCCGAAGTTTCACTTTGGGGGGATGGGGACTCCCCCCTGAATGAGGTGAATCCTCTGCACGGCCCAACCAGGGCCGTAAGTACGTACTGCGTCTCTCGAACTGTCTCGAAAGACCGGTCTGTCGAGTTGCTGCTAGCTGGCCATGCGGCGGGCGGCCTCGTCCAGCCGGTCCGCGATGGAGCCGTTGATGACCTCGTCGCCGACCTGCACCCGGATGCCGCCGACGACCTGCGGGTCGACGTCGAGGTTGAGGTGCATCCGACGCCCGTAGAGCTTGGTCAGGGCGGCGCCGAGGCGCTGCTTCTGTCCGTCGCTCAGCGGCACCGCCGAGGTGACGACGGCGACCATGCGGTCCCGGCGCTCGGCGGCGAGCTTGGACAGGGACTCCAGTCCCGCCTCCAGGCTACGTCCACGCGGCGCGGTGACGAGGCGCGTCACCAGACGCTCGGTGGCCGGCTTGGCCCGCCCGCCGAGGAGCCGGTTCAGCAGCTCGGCCTTGGCCGAGGTGCCGGCGGCACGGTCGGTGAGCGCGGCGCGCAGCTCGGTGCTGGAGGAGACGATCCGGCCGAACCGGAACAGCTCGTCCTCGACGTCGTCCAGGGTGCCGGTCTTCTCCGCCGCCGTCAGGTCGGCGATGTCGGCCAGCTCCTCCAGCGCGTCCACCAGGTCGCGGGGCTGCGACCAGCGGGACCGGGCCAGCCCGGACACCAGGTCGGCGGTGGTCCCGCTGACCTGGCCGCCGATCAGGCGCTGCACCAGCTGGGCCTTCGCCTCCCCGGGCTGCGCCGGGTCGGTGAGGACCCGGCGCAGGCCGGCCTCGCGGTCGAGCAGCGCGGTGACGGCCGCCAGCTCGTCCGCGAGCCGGACGGCGTCCACGGACGTGGAGTCCGTCAGCGCGTCGAGACGCTCACGTGCGGCTGCCAGGGCCTCGCGGCTCGCTCCGTTCATCGCGTGGCCTCGGCCTTCTCCTCAAGCTCGTCGAGGAAGCGGTCGATCACACGGCTCTGGCGGGCGTGGTCCTCGAGGGACTCGCCGACGAGCTTGCCGGCCAGGTCGGTGGCGAGCTTGCCGACGTCCTGACGCAGCGCCGACGCGGCGGCCTTGCGGTCGGCCTCGATCTGAGCGTGACCGGCGGCGACGATCTCCTCGCGCTGACGCTGGCCCTCGGCCCGCATCTCGGCGATGAGCGCGGCACCCTGCTCCTGCGCCTCCTGGCGCAGACGCGCGGCCTCGTGCCGGGCCTCGGCGAGCTGGGCCTTGTACTGGTCAAGGACGCTCTGGGCCTCGACCTTCATGGCCTCGGCCTCTTCGATGCCGCCTTCGATCGCCGCGCGACGCTCCTCCAGAACCTTGTTGATGTTCGGAAGCAGCTTCTTCCAGAAGAAGAAGAACACGATGGCGAAGGCGATGGTGCCGACGAGCAGCTCGGGGCCGGCCGGAATGAGCGGGTTCTGCTCCGTCTCCTCGGCCGCCAGCTGTACCAGGTTGGCGATCACATCAGTGCCTTTCGTCGTAACGTGTCGGTGAGTGGTTGATTACCGACCGAACACGAACGGCATAACGATGCCGATGAGGGCGAGCGCCTCACAGAAGGCGAAGCCCAGGATCTGGTTGGCGCGGATCAGACCGGCGGCCTCGGGCTGACGGGCCAGGGCCTGGGTGCCGTTACCGAAGATGATGCCGACGCCGATGCCGGGGCCGATGGCCGCGAGGCCGTAGCCGATGGAACCGAGGGAACCGGAGACGCCGGCGGCGAGGTCGATGGCAGCGGACATGCCGTTTCTTCCTTCTCTTTTACGGACCGGTGGGGGTTGGCCACCGGACGACGGGGGTTGGGGCGGGTGGTTCGGCTCAGTGGTGCTCGGCGAGAGCGCCCTGAATGTAGGAGCAGGCCAGCAGTACGAAGACGTACGCCTGGACGGCCTGAACGAAAAGCTCGAAGCAGATCATGGCCATGGTCATCACGAAGGAGACACCGGCGGCCGGGATCATCCAGCTGTTCAGCAGGTACCAGGAGGCGACGGTGAACATCACCAGCATCAGGTGACCGGCGAACATGTTGGCGAAGAGTCGCACCGCGTGCGTGAACGGGCGGACGATCAGGTTCGAGAGGAACTCGATGACCATGACCAGCGGCAGGACCGCGCCCAGCGACTTGTCGTAGCCCGTGACGTTCTTGAAGAAGCCCACGAAACCGTGCCGCTTGAAGGTCAGGCCGACCCACAGGAGCCACACCAGCGCCGCCAGGACGACCGGGAAGGCGAACACCGAGGCGACCGGGAACTGGGCCAGCGGGACCACGGACCAGATGTTCATGATCCAGATGAAGAAGAAGAGGGAGACCATGAGCGGCACCCACTTCTCGCCCTCGCGCTTGCCGAGGGTCTCGTACACGATGCCGCGGCGCACGAAGTCGTAGCCGGCCTCGCCGATCATCTGCAGCTTGCCCGGGACGACCTTGGCCTTGCCGAACGCGGCCGAGAAGAACAGGACGACGAGCAGGGTGGTGACGAGCGCGAGCAGCATCACCTTGTTGAACTCGACGCCCCCGACCGTGGCGAGCGGCTTGAACAGGAACGACTGCAGGCCCGGAGCCGGGAAGCCGCACCCGTTGTCGGACATGATCCGACAACTCCAGTCAAAGGCGAGCTGGGTCTGGTCAGCACTCACCGCGGGCTCCTTCGGCGTGACGCATGGGTACGGCAACCTCGTTGTGTCGGCGCGGCGCACGGCCGCGGATCGGCACCGGACTGGTGTTACGGATGTGGGGGCGGCTGGGGGGCATCGAGCCTCGCGATCGAGCAGGCGTCAGCTCAGATGCCCGCGCCCGCGATGCCGCAGTTGGCACCGGACGATAGCAGGAGATCTCACAAGCCTTTATCCCGCCCCTACCCCTCACGGCTTCGGCCCTGTCTTCTCGGGCGTCTCGCTCTTCTCGGAGTCCGGATCGATGTAGAAGATCTTGGCCTTCATATGTGCGCGAGCCTGCGCGGCCATCCACACGACGGTCGCGACGACGAGCGACACGGCGAACGTCTTCGCGTTGAAGAGAGAGGTGTCCTTGAAAACAGCGACGAAGATCAGGAGGAGCAGCAGCTGGGCGACGTAGAGCATCAGCCCCATCGCCTGAAACAGCTGCGGGAGCGTTTTCGCCGTCCACTGCAGCACATAGAGGCCGACCCCCATGAACAGGACGGCCAGCACCGTGCCGACGGCCGCGCCGAGCGCACCCTTGCCCCCCGCGACCGCGGCGCTCACAGCGACGGCGATCGCACCTGCAGCCGCTGTGGGCACAGCGATCTGCAGCAGGTTCCGGGCGTCATTGGACGGCATGGCGGCAACTCCGCTTTCACAAGGGGGCAGGGTGTCGTCATGGACGAGCGTAGTCCCGGGCTGAGTGATCGAGACCTCACACCATCGGACCCTCGCACTGGGGTCCTTCGGCTCTATCCGGGGTTCTCGTGAACCGTATCACAAACTATTTGATGAGGTCTTTACCTGCTTGGTGTGCTGGCTGTCACACATGAGAGTGACAGTGCCCGTCTGCGCAAAAACCGAGCCTACTTGTCTGGTATTGGGGGAGTTCGTTCCCCCACGACTTGGCAATGCTCTAGTCAGATTCTTACCTTGCCCGTCAGCGAGACGTCGCCCATTCCACCCGACCGGGCAACGCACGGCGCCCCCGTGAGGCCTCGTCCAGGCTTCACGGGGGCGCCGAGGGGCACGGCTCAGAGAGCCGCCGAGAGCAACGCCATCAGCAGGTCACGACCTTGTCGTAGTCAACCCACGGCTGCATGGAAGCGAGCAGCGCCGACTTGCCCGGCTTCACCGGCGTGCAAGGGCCCCGGGCGTCGGAGACCGACGCCCGCTGCGGCGCGGCCACGGCCTCCGTGTGTCAGTGGGGCGCCCTCCGGCCGCGTGTCCCGCCCATGGGCAAGTGGCTGTTGTGGCAACCACTTCCCGGCGGGGACGGTCGGCGCAAGGCCAGGCCCCGGTTCTCATCCGAAGCTCCGGTCATCGTGATGGTCCACGAAACGCGAACGAGCGCTGATCGCCGTCGCCCCGTTGACGGTCGGGGCGCCCGCCGGCACGGGGGTGCGCTCGTCCCGGTCCGGGGCCTGCGCGGCCTCTCCGGCCTCAGCAGCCCCGGCGGCCTCCGCCGTCACGGCGGTCCCCGCGCCCAGGCCGCGCCTGCGGTACCGCGGCGGCACGAACCGCTGCGCCCACACCGGCACGCGCGGGGTGAAGCGCGGGAGCAGCAGCAGGACCAAGCCGACCGCGCTCAGGAAGACCACGCCGAGCACGATCCACATCGACGCCGAGTTGACCGAGTAGGCGAGCGCGCCGAAGCCGATCAGCGCCGACCAGAAGTACATGATCAGCACGGCCCGGCTGTGCGAGTGGCCGATCTCCAGCAGGCGGTGGTGCAGGTGCCCGCGGTCGGCGGCGAACGGCGACTGGCCGCGCCAGGTGCGGCGGACGATCGCCAGCACCAGGTCGGCGGCCGGTACGGCGATGATCGTCAGCGGGAGCAGCAGGGGGATGTACACCGGGACTGTCTGGTGGACCGCCGCCTTCTCCGAACCCGCGTACAGGTTCAGCGCGTCCGGGTCCACCTGGCCGGTGATCGAGATCGCGCCGGCCGACAGCACCAGGCCGATCAGCATCGAGCCCGAGTCGCCCATGAAGATCCGGGCGGGGTGCATGTTGTGCGGCAGGAAGCCCAGGCACATGCCCATCAGGATGGCCGCGAACAGCGTGCCGGGGGCGGCGGCCTCGATGCCGTACGAGTACCAGATCCGGTAGGCGTACAGGAAGAACGCGCCCGCCGCGATGCACACCATGCCGGCCGCGAGGCCGTCCAGGCCGTCCACGAAGTTCACCGCGTTGATCGTGATGACCACCAGGGCGACCGTCAGGAGCGTGCCCTGCCACTGGGTCAGGGCGACGTTGCCGACGCCCGGGATGGGCAGCCACAGGATCGTCAGACCCTGCATGACCATCACGCCCGCGGCGATCATCTGACCGCCCAGCTTGATCAGCGCGTCGATCTCGAACTTGTCGTCCAGGACGCCGATCAGCCAAATCAGGGCGGCCCCGGAGAGCAGTGCCCGCGGTTCGTTGGACTTCGCGAAGACCTCGTTGAGGTTGGTCAGGTGGTCGGCGACCAGCAGACCGGCGCACAGGCCGAAGAACATCGCGATACCGCCGAGACGCGGAGTGGGTTCCCGGTGCACGTCCCGGGCCCGGATCTCCGGCATCGCCCCGGCCACGATCGCGAACTTGCGTACCGGCCCTGTCAGCAGATACGTCACCGCGGCCGTGATGCAGAGCGTCAGCAGGTATTCACGCACGGGCTTCCCCACAGGTCTCGCTGGCCATCACAGCCCCACACCCTAGCGACGGATGCATATGGATGAGGACTGCCGGGTAGCGACGATGGTTGCACGCGTGACTGTACGCGTCGCCGCGCACCCCCGTCGGCCACCCCCGCTCAGCCGGGATAGGGCGGAAACTGGCCGGTCAGTGCGCGCACCTCCTCCCGCGCCGCGGCCGGCTCCCGCTCGCCGCGCAGCACGGCCGCAAGCAGCGCCGCGATCCGCACCATCTCCGGCTCGCCCATGCCCTGGGTGGTCACCGCGGCCGTGCCCAGGCGCAGGCCGCGGCCGTCGCCGTGCGGCAGCGCGCAGCAGTCCAGCACCAGACCGGCCGCGAGGAGCCGGCCGCGCGCGGTACGGCCCTCCACCCCGAGCGGGGCCGGGTCCGCGGTGATCAGGTGGGTGTCCGTGCCGCCGGTGGTCACGACCAGCCCCTCGGCGGCCAGGTGACCGGCGAGCACCCGGGCGTTGGCGACCACCTGATGGGCGTACACGGTGAACGCCGGCGTCGCCGCCTCGCCGAACGCGACGGCCTTGGCGGCGATGGTGTGCATCTGGGCGCCGCCCTGGGTGAAGGGAAAGACGGCCCGGTCGACGCGCTCGGCCAGCTCGGTGCCGCACAGGATCATCCCGCCGCGCGGGCCGCGCAGCACCTTGTGAGTGGTCGCGCACACGATGTCGGCGTACGGCACCGGGTTCGGGGCCGCGCCCCCGGCGACCAGCCCGATCGGGTGCGCCGCGTCCGCGATCAGATAGGCCCCGACCTCGTCGGCGACCTCGCGGAAGAAGGCGTAGTCGATGTGGCGGGGGTAGGCGATCGAGCCGCACACGATGGCCTTCGGCCGGTGGTTGCGCGCCAGGTGGCGGACCTGGTCGTGGTCGATGAGCCCGGTCTCCGCGTCCACGCCGTAGCCGACGAAGTCGAACCAGCGGCCGGAGAAGTTCGCCGGGGAGCCGTGCGTGAGGTGGCCGCCGTGCGGCAGGCCGAGGGCGAGGACGGTGTCCCCGGGGCGCAGCAGGGCGGCGTAGGCGGCCAGGACGGCGGAGGAGCCGGAGTGGGCCTGGACGTTGGCGTGCTCGGCGCCGAACAGGGCCCTGGCGCGGTCGACGGCGGCACGCTCGGCGACGTCGACCAGTTCGCAGCCGCCGTGGTGCCGGGCGCCGGGGTAGCCCTCGGCGTACTTGTTGGCGAGCGCGGAGCCGAGGGCCGCCAGCACGGCCGGTGAGCAGAAGTTCTCGGCGGCGATCAGCTGGAGTGTGGTCGACTGCCGCGTCAGCTCTCCGAGCAGGATCTCGGCCATCGCCGGGTCCTGCCGCCGCAGGACGTCGGTCTCGAGGGCGGGGGTGACCGACATGGCGGGCTCCGGGCGGTCGACGGTGACGTATCCCCAATGTAGGCCCGGGCAGCGGCGCACGCGCGGTCGCTGCGCCCGTTCCCACCGGATCGCGTACGCGTTACCTGCGCGCCGGTACCCCGGTCAGCGCCGTCACCACCGGATCCAGCGCGTCCCGTATCTCGTCACCGATGGACCGGAAGAAGGTCAGCGGGGCGCCGTACGGGTCGTACACCTCGTCCGCCTCGGCGGTCGGGGCGAGCAGCCAGCCGCGCAGGGCCGCCGCCGCGCGCACCAGCGCCCGGGCCCGCATGACCACGCCGTCCTCCAGCGGCGGCAGCGTGGCCGGATCTATCGCCCGGACCAGCCGGGTGAACTCCTTCAGGGTGAAGGTGCGCAGGCCCGCCGAGTGCCCCATGGAGATGACCTGGGCGCGGTGGTCGCGGGTCGCGGTCAGCACCAGGTCGGCCCGGATCACGTGCTCGTCCAGCAGCTCCCGGCCGGTGAACCCGGTGGGGTCCGCGCCGAACTCGGCCAGCACGGTCTCCGCGTGGGACTCCATGGGCGCGCCCTCGTGGCCCCAGGTGCCGGCGCTCTCCACGATCAGCCCGCCGCCGAGCACACCGAGCCGCTCCGCGACGAAGTGGCGGGTCAGCCGCTCGGTGATCGGCGAGCGGCACACGTTGCCGGTGCTGACGTGGAGGATGCGGAAGGTGTCGCGGGGGAACCCGAACGTCGTCGTCTCCTCCGCGCTGTAACCCCCGCCGCCTATGCCACGCATGGGGGCACCCCCTGCTCGAGCAGAGCCGAGAGCTTGGAGGATTCAGGCGCCGTCAATTCGCCACCTCAAGGTCGGGTACGACCTTGCGCAGCTCCTCCGCGGAGAGCGCGCCGGCGCGCAGCAGCACCGGCACCTGGCGCGAGACGTCCACGATGGACGACGGCACGTTGGCCGGGGTGGGGCCGCCGTCGAGGTAGACGGAGACGGAGTCGCCGAGCATCTCCTGGGCGGCGTCGCAGTCTTCGGGCGCGGGGTGGCCGGTGAGATTCGCCGAGGAGACGGCCATCGGGCCGACCTCGGTGAGCAGCTCGATGGCGACCGGGTGCAGCGGCATGCGGACGGCGACCGTACCGCGGGTGTCGCCGAGGTCCCACTGCAGGGACGGCTGGTGCTTGGCGACGAGCGTCAGCGCGCCCGGCCAGAACGCGTCGACCAGTTCCCAGGCCATCTCGGAGAAGTCCGTGACGAGACCGTGCAGGGTGTTCGGGGAGCCGATGAGGACGGGGGTGGGCATGGTGCGGCCCCGGCCCTTGGCGTCGAGCAGCTCGGTGACGGCCTCGGAGGAGAACGCGTCGGCGCCGATGCCGTACACCGTGTCGGTCGGCAGCACCACCAGCTCGCCCCGGCGGACGGCGGACGCGGCTTCGCGCAGACCCGTCACGCGGTCGGTCGCGTCGTTGGTGTCGTATCGCCGTGCCATAACTAGCTGGCCTCCTCGTACACGTGCTGCGGGGTGGACGTCTGTGGGGTGCTCACGGCAGCGCCTTGCGGGCGGTGGCGAACCGCGGGCGGTTGTTGAGGTCCGGATGATCGGCCGCGTCGGCCCAGCCCCGCTCCTCGGTGAAGATCCACGGCACCTGGCCGCCCTGGGTGTCGGCGTGCTCGATCACGACGACGCCTCCCGGGCGCAGCAGCCGGTGCGCGGTGCGTTCGATGCCCCGGATGAGGTCGAGTCCGTCCTCGCCGGAGAACAGCGCCATCTCCGGGTCGTAGTCGCGGGCCTCGGGGGCGACGTACTCCCACTCGGTGAGCGGGATGTACGGCGGGTTGGAGATGACCAGGTCGACCTGGCCGTCGAGGTCAGGGAACGCGGTCAGCGCGTCGCCCTGGCGCAGGTCGACCCGGGAGCCGGCCACGTTCTTACGGGTCCACACCAGGGCGTCCTCGGACAGCTCCACGGCGTGCACCCGGGAGCGCGGGACCTCCTGGGCGAGGGCGAGCGCGATGGCGCCGGAGCCGGTGCACAGGTCGACGATGCAGGGCTCGACCACGTCCATGGCGCGTACGGCGTCTATGGCCCAGCCCACCACGGACTCGGTCTCCGGCCGGGGCACGAACACCCCGGGGCCGACCTGCAGTTCCAGGTAGCGGAAGTAGGCCCGCCCGGTGATGTGCTGCAGCGGCTCGCGCTGCTCGCGCCGGGCGATGACCTCCCAGTACCGGGCGTCGAAGTCGGCGTCCTTCACGGAGTGCAGTTCACCACGCTTCACGCCGTGCACGAACGCGGCCAGCTCCTCCGCGTCGGTGCGCGGCGAGGGCACGCCGGCGTCGGCCAGCCGCTGGGTGGCCTGGGCCACCTCCGCGAGCAGCAGGTTCACGCGAGTCCTCCGTGTCGTACTCGTGCTCGTGCTTGAGCCCGTACGTGCGTACGTGTCTTACGCGGCGGCGAGCTTCGCCGCCGAGTCGGCGTCGACGCAGGCCTGGATGACCGCGTCGAGGTCGCCGTCCAGGACCTGGTCCAGGTTGTACGCCTTGAAGCCGACCCGGTGGTCCGAGATGCGGTTCTCCGGGAAGTTGTAGGTGCGGATCTTCTCGGAGCGGTCGACGGTGCGGACCTGGCTGCGGCGGGCGTCGGCGGCCTCCCGCTCCGCCTCCTCCTGCGCCATGGCGAGCAGCCTGGAGCGCAGGATGCGCAGGGCCTGCTCCTTGTTCTGGAGCTGGCTCTTCTCGTTCTGGCAGGAGGCGACGACTCCGGTCGGGATGTGCGTGATGCGCACGGCGGAGTCGGTGGTGTTGACGGACTGGCCGCCCGGGCCGGAGGAGCGGTAGACGTCGATGCGGAGGTCGTTGGGGTTGATCTCCACGTCCACCTCCTCGGCCTCGGGGGTGACGAGGACACCGGCGGCGGAGGTGTGGATACGGCCCTGGGACTCGGTGGCCGGGACGCGCTGCACCCGGTGCACCCCGCCCTCGTACTTCAGCCGGGCCCAGACGCCCTGGCCGGGCTCGGTCTGCCCGCGGGTCTTCACCGCGACCTGGACGTCCTTGTAGCCGCCCAGCTCGGACTCGGTGGCGTCGATGATCTCGGTCTTCCAGCCGACGCGCTCGGCGTAGCGCAGGTACATGCGCAGCAGGTCGCCGGCGAACAGCGCCGACTCGTCGCCGCCCGCGCCCGCCTTGATCTCCAGGATGACGTCCTTGTCGTCACTCGGGTCGCGCGGGACCAGCAGGAGGCGGAGCTTCTCGGTCAGCTCCTCGCGCTGCTTCTCCAGGTCCTTGACCTCGGCGGCGAAGTCCGAGTCGTCGGCGGCGAACTCGCGCGCGGTCTCGATGTCGTCGCCGGTCTGCTTCCAGGAGCGGTACGTGGCGACGATCGGGGTCAGCTCGGCGTAGCGCTTGTTCAGCTTGCGCGCGTTCGCCTGGTCGGCGTGGACCGACGGGTCGGCGAGCTTCTTCTCCAGATCGGCGTGCTCGGCGACGAGTTCCTCGACGGCCTCGAACATCTTTCGGCTCCTGTACTGCGGTGAGGGGAAGGAGGGGCGACCAAAAACGCCGGTCCCGGGCACACCCGTGGCGGGCGTGGCCGTGGACCGGCGAATTGGGGCTCGCTACTTCTTGGAGCCGGCAGCCTTGCCGAAGCGGGCCTCGAAGCGGGCCACACGGCCACCGGTGTCGAGGATCTTCTGCTTGCCCGTGTAGAACGGGTGGCACTCGGAGCAGACCTCGGCCCGGATGGTGCCGGACTCGATGGTGCTACGGGTGGTGAACGACGCGCCACAGGTGCAGCTGACCTGCGTCTCGACGTACTCGGGGTGGATGTCGCGCTTCAAGGTGTCTCCTAGGTTCCGGGAGGGCGCCGGGTCGCCGCCGCGGGGTGCGGGAGCGTGAACCGGAGCCGACGTACCAGTCTGCCAGGACTGGCGCCATCCTCCCAAACCGGGGGTGCGGTTGTTCTATTCCCGGGGTGCGGGGCGCCGCCCGGGCGGGGGTACGGGGGTCCCCTCGGTCAGGGGCGCGGCGGCGACCCTCGGGCCGGTCGGCCGGTCAGCAGTTCAGCCGGTCAGCCGGTCGGCCGTTCAGCCGGTCAGCCCGTCACGACGCCCTTGGCCTCGCCCGTGGCCGTGCCCTTCGTGGCCGACTTCGGGATCGGCCTGTCGTTCTTCAGGGCGTCCCAGACCTGCTGGGCCTTGGCCTTCTCCAGCAGAACGCGGTTGGGGTTGGCCGGGTCGTACTGGACGGGCATCGTGACCATCTTCATGTGGGACGAGCTGATGCCCTTGAGGCCGTCGGCGAAGTCGATCAGGGAGTTGACCGAGCCGAGGTCGGAGTCGGTGGTGACGGCCTTGGTGGCGGTGTCGGCGAGGTCGTACAGCTTCTTCGGGTTCGTGAAGACTCCGACGTGCTTGACCTGGTCGATCAGTGCCTTGATGAAGGCCTGCTGGAGCTGGATGCGGCCGAGGTCGGAGCCGTCGCCCACGCCGTGCCGGGTGCGGACCAGGCCGAGGGCCTGCTCGCCGTCGAGCGTGTGGGTGCCGGCCTTCAGGTCCAGGTGGCTCTGCGGGTCCTCGATGCTCTTGGTCGTCGTGACCTCGACCCCGCCGAGGTCGTCGATGAGCCTCTGGAAGCCCTCGAAGTCGACCTCCAGGTAATGGTCCATGCGGATGCCGGTGATCGACTCGACGGTCTTCACCGCGCAGGCCGCGCCACCGGTGGAGTACGCCTCGTTGAACATCACGCCGGACGCGGCGGGGTGGGCGGTGCCCTTGGTGTCCGTGCACAGGGGGCGGTCCACCAGGGTGTCCCGGGGGATGGAGACCACGCTGGCCCGCTTGTGGCCCTTGTACACGTGGACGATCATCGCGGTGTCCGAGCGGGCGCTGCCGTCGTCCGTGCCGCCGCCGAGCTTCCTGTTCTTGCCGGAGCGGGTGTCCGAGCCGAGGACCAGGATGTTCTCGGAGCCGTTGTCGATCTTCGTGGGCCGGTCGGCGCCGAGGGCCTGGTTGATGTCGACGCTGTGCAGGTTGCCGTTGAGCTTGAAGTACAGGTACCCGGCGCCGGCTCCACCGAGGACGACCACGCCCACGGCCGTCCAGGCCGTCGCACGCAGCGCCTTGCGGCCGGTGCTGGGGGTCTTGCGTCGGCGGCCCTTGCCCCGGCGGCGCGGGGCCGTGCCCGGCTCGGGTATGGCGGGCTGAGTGCTCTCGGCGGCCACATCGCTCCTAGGTCTCGGCGGTCGGGTACCCCCTGTGGTCAGGGTCGGGCGGTCGTCACCCTCCATCGTCGCTCCGCCTGGTCAGACGGAGAAACTCGGAAAAGGGTTGCACGACGCGCCGTGCCCACCGCGTGCGGCGATGCGCACGGTGCGTGGTCGGCCGGTGCGCGCGGACCGCTCTCACCTGCGGTTTCGCACCCCCGGGTGGTACGTCTGGAAACCGGTGCCGGCGCGGGCGCTTGTGGCAAAGCTCTCGCTTGTGGCCTTTGCGGCCCGCTTGTCCCTGTGACCTTGGCGGCACGCCCGTACAGGCCATCCCTCAGCCGGAAGCCGGAAGGCCGCCCCTCGTCCGCGGGGAGACGGGGGGCGGCCTTCCGGTGCCTGGGGCCGGGACGGACGTCAGTCGCCGTTGCCGGGCGTCGGCGTCGTCTTCTGGATCTGCATCAGGAACTCGACGTTCGACTTGGTCTGCTTCATCTTGTCGAGAAGCAGCTCGATCGCCTGCTGCTGGTCCAGCGCGTGCAGGACGCGGCGGAGCTTCCAGACGACGGCCAGCTCCTCGTTGCCGAGCAGGATCTCTTCCTTACGGGTGCCGGACGCGTCCACGTCCACCGCCGGGAAGATGCGCTTGTCGGCGAGCTTGCGGTCGAGCTTCAGCTCCATGTTGCCGGTGCCCTTGAACTCCTCGAAGATCACCTCGTCCATGCGGGACCCGGTGTCCACCAGGGCGGTGGCGAGGATGGTCAGCGAGCCGCCGTCCTCGATGTTCCGCGCCGCACCGAAGAACCGCTTCGGCGGGTAGAGGGCGGTGGAGTCGACACCACCGGACAGGATGCGGCCGGAGGCGGGGGCGGCCAGGTTGTAGGCACGGCCCAGACGCGTGATCGAGTCGAGCAGCACGACCACGTCGTGGCCCAGCTCGACCAGTCGCTTGGCCCGCTCGATGGCCAGCTCGGCGACGGTCGTGTGGTCCTCGGCCGGACGGTCGAAGGTCGAGGAGATGACCTCGCCCTTGACCGACCGCTGCATGTCGGTGACCTCTTCCGGACGCTCGTCGACGAGGACGACCATCAGGTGGCACTCGGGGTTGTTGTGGGTGATCGCGTTGGCGATCGCCTGCATGATCATGGTCTTGCCGGTCTTCGGCGGGGCCACGATCAGACCACGCTGGCCCTTACCGATCGGCGACACGAGGTCGATGATGCGGGTGGTGAGCACGCCCGGGTCCGTCTCCAGGCGGAGGCGGTCCTGCGGGTAGAGCGGGGTCAGCTTGTTGAACTCCGGGCGGCCACGGCCGTGTTCGGGGGCCATGCCGTTGACCGAGTCGAGGCGGACCAGCGCGTTGAACTTCTCGCGGCGCTCGCCCTCCTTCGGCTGGCGGACCGCGCCGGTGACGTGGTCACCCTTGCGCAGGCCGTTCTTGCGCACCTGGGCGAGGGAGACGTACACGTCGTTCGGACCGGGCAGGTAGCCGGAGGTCCGGATGAAGGCGTAGTTGTCGAGGATGTCCAGGATGCCCGCGACCGGGATCAGGACGTCGTCGTCGGCGACCTGCGGCTCGGCGATCTCGTCACGGCCACGGCGGCCACGGCGGTCGCGGTAGCGGCCGCGACGGCCACGACGGCCGCCCTCGAAGTCGTCGTCGTCCTGCGGGCCGGTGTTGCGGTCCTGACGGCCGCCGCCCTGCTGCTGGCCCTGCTGCTGCCGGTCCTGGCGGCCGCCGCCCTGGCCCTGCTGGTCGTCGCCCTTGTTGCGGCGGTCGCGGTCCCGGCCGCGCTCGCGGCGGTCCCGGCGGCCACGGCCCTCGCCGTCACCGGCGTCGCCCCTGGCCTCGCCCTGCTGCTGCGACTGCTGCTGTGCGGGCGTCTCGGCCTTGGGCTCGGCCTTGGCCTCGGCGGCGACGGTCTCGGCGCTGCCCGCGGCCGGGCTGCCCGCCTCGGCGGTGGCGCGGCGGCGACGGCGCTCGGCGGGGGCGTCGTCGGAGGCGGGCTGGCCGGGGATCTCGATCTGCTGCTGGGCCACGGCCTTCTCGGCGGGGGCCTCGGCCGCCTTCGGCGCCTTCTTCTCGGCGTCGTCGCCGGTGCGGGCCTTGGAGGTGGCCCGGCGCTTCGGCTTGGTCTCGGCGGCGGTGTCGGCCTTGGCGGCGGGGGCTCCCCCGGTGGCCTGCGCCTCCTTGATGACCTCGATCAGCTGGCTCTTGCGCATCCGCGCGGTGCCCCTGATCCCGAGGCCCGAGGCGACCTGCTGCAGCTCGGCCAGCACCATGCCCTCGAGGCCGGTACCGCGGCGCCGCCGGGAGCCGGCACCGGTGGCAGGCGCGGAGGCGTCCGTGGAGGGCGCGGCAGCGGTCTCCTCGACACGTGCGCCCATCAGATCGGTGGTGTCGCTCACGAAGGGTCCTTCCCTGGAGCGGACGTCGGCCTGTCTGGCTCGGCGACCGGTTGTGCTGTCCGGCTACGGTCCTGTCTTCTGTGAACCGTGCCGGGGCGGTGGTCCGCCAAAGCGGCGGAAGAAATGTGCGGTGATGGCGCTTCCGCGAGTCGTGGCACCCAGTGTCACGTGGCGTGGTCGCACCGATTCCGAAGCGTGCCCGGCGGCCCGCTCAGTACTCGCATACGACGTACTGCCCAGGTACGACGTACGGAACACGGAGTGGCGCGGGAGGCTCCCGGAAGAATGTCTGTCCCGGACGGGGACACGAGGCACCTCGCCATGGTGGGGTCGGGTGCAGACTTGAGATTAACACTACCGGATCCAACAAACATTCCCCCTCTCCAAATCCGGCAACCGTACGGAGTCAATCAACGGTGGGGGTCGCGAGCGGCAGCACGCTCGCTCCCAGGACGTCCATGTCCAGCCGGTTGGCGGCCCAGCCCTCACCCGCGAGGTGGGAGACCTTGTCGGCGCTTTCGGCGTCGGCGAGGGCCATGACGGTCGGCCCGGCGCCCGAGATCACGGCCGGGATACCGTCGGCGCGCAGCCGCTCCACCAGCGCGGCGCTGTCCGGCATGGCCGGGGCGCGGTACTCCTGGTGCAGGCGGTCCTCGGTGGCCGGCAGCAGCAGCTCGGGACGCCTGGTCAGGGCCTCGACGAGCAGGGCGGCACGGCCGGCGTTGGCGGCGGCGTCGACGTGCGGCACGGTGCGCGGGAGCAGGCCGCGCGCGGTCTCGGTCAGAACCGGCTTTCCGGGCACGAAAACCACCGGAACGATGGAATCGTGCGGCTCCATCCTGATGGCCCGGGCGGTGCCGGCCTCCATCCAGGACAGGGTGAAGCCGCCGAGCAGACAGGCGGCCACGTTGTCCGGGTGACCCTCGATCTCGGTGGCCAGTTCCAGCAGGGCGGCGTCGTCCAGACGGGCCTCGCCGCCTATGGTCACCGCGCGGGCGGCGACGATGCCGGCGCAGATGGCGGCCGAGGAGGAACCGAGGCCCCGGCCGTGCGGGATGCGGTTGGCGCAGACGATCTCCAGGCCGCGGGGCTGACCGCCCAGCAGGTCGAAGGCCGTGCGCAGGGAACGGACGAGGAGGTGGCTCTCGTCCCGCGGCAGGGTCTCGCTGCCCTCGCCCGCGATGTCGATGTGCAGCCCGGAGTCGGCCACCCGGACGACCACGTCGTCGTAGAGCCCCAGCGCGAGGCCCAGGGCGTCGAAGCCCGGACCGAGGTTGGCGCTGGTGGCGGGAACGCGCACCCGGACGGCGGCGGCTCGGAACGCTGGACCGGCCATCGCTCGTTGACTCTCCTTGAGCTGCGTGACTGTCGAAGACACTCGATACGTACGAAAGACCCTCAGGCCGCGCAGAGGGCGCGGTGCCGCCCGCGTGCGAGGGCATATGCGGCGGGCGGGTTTCGATACAGCCTATCGAAGGAAGGTTCTGTGACGACATAGGGCGCACAGGAGGCGCACGATGCGTGTCGCAAGCCCCCTGTGCTCCCTGTCAGGGAGAACCCCGATGCCGGGCGCTCAGGCGAGACCCAGACGCTCGGCCGCGGTGGCCGCGTCGACCGGGACGGTGACCGGCTGCGGGGCGCCGGCGACGGCCCAGTCCGGGTCCTTCAGGCCGTTGCCGGTGACGGTGCACACGATGCGCTGGCCCGGGTCGACCTTGCCCTGCTCGGCGGCCTTGAGCAGACCGGCCACGGAGGCGGCGGAGGCGGGCTCCACGAAGACGCCCTCCTGCGCGGCCAACAGGCGGTAGGCGCGCAGGATCTCACGGTCCGTCACCTCGTCGATGGCACCGCCGGACTCGTCGCGGGCCTGGAGGGCGTACTGCCAGGAGGCCGGGTTGCCGATGCGGATGGCGGTGGCGATGGTGGAGGGGTCCTTGACGACCTCGCCGCGCACGATCGGAGCACTGCCGGACGCCTGGAAGCCCCACATGCGGGGGGTCCTGCCGGCGACGCCGTCGGCGGCGTACTCCTGGTAGCCCTTCCAGTAGGCCGTGATGTTGCCCGCGTTGCCGACCGGGAGGACGTGGATGTCGGGCGCGTCGCCGAGCATGTCCACGATCTCGAAGGCGGCCGTCTTCTGACCCTCGATCCGCACCGGGTTGACCGAATTCACCAGCGCGACGGGGTAGTTCTCGCTCAGGCCCCGCGCCAGGGTGAGGCAGTCGTCGAAGTTGCCGTCGACCTGGAGGATCTTCGCACCGTGCACGAGGGCCTGGCCCATCTTGCCGAGGGCGATCTTGCCCTGCGGCACCAGGACGGCCGACACCATGCCCGCGCGCACCGCGTATGCGGCGGCGGAGGCGGAGGTGTTGCCGGTGGAGGCGCAGATGACGGCCTTCGCGCCCTCCTCCTTGGCCTTGCTGATGGCCATGGTCATACCGCGGTCCTTGAAGGACCCGGTCGGATTCGCGCCCTCCACCTTCAGGTGGACCTCGCAGCCCGTGCGCTCGGAGAGCACCTGCGCGGGCACGAGGGGCGTGCCGCCCTCGCGGAGCGTCACGACCGGCGTGGTGTCGGATACCGGCAGCCTGTCCCGGTACTCCTCGATGATTCCGCGCCACTGGTGGGTCATTGCTGGTTACTCTCCTTCAACCCGCATGATGCTGGCGACACCCCGCACGGTGTCGAGCTTGCGCAGTGCCTCGACGGTCCCGGAGAGGGAGGCGTCCGAGGCCCGGTGGGTGACGACGACGAGGGAGGCCTCGCCGTCCTTGCCCTGCTGCCGAACCGTGTCGATCGACACGCCGTGTTCGGCGAAGACGGTGGCGACCTGGGCGAGCACGCCCGGTTTGTCGGCAACGTCGAGGCTGATGTGGTACCGGGTGACGACCTCGCCCATCGGGGAGACGGTCAGGTCGGCGTACGCCGACTCGCCGGGCCCGGTGGCACCGCCCCGCCGGTTGCGGCAGACGGCGACGAGGTCACCGAGGACGGCGGAGGCGGTGGGCGAACCGCCGGCGCCGGGGCCGTAGAACATCAGCTGCCCGGCGGCGTCGCTCTCCACGAAGACGGCGTTGTACGCGCCGCGCACGGAGGCGAGCGGGTGGGTGAGCGGGATCATCGCGGGATGCACCCGCGCGGTGACCGACGTGCCGTCCTTCGACCGCTCGCAGATGGCGAGCAGCTTGATGGTGCAGCCCATCTCCTTGGCGGAGGCGAAGTCGGCGGCGGTGACCTCGGTCATGCCCTCGCGGTAGACGTCGTCGAGGCGCACGCGCGTGTGGAAGGCGATCCCGGCGAGGATGGCGGCCTTGGCGGCGGCGTCGAAGCCCTCGACGTCGGCGGTCGGGTCGGCCTCGGCGTACCCCAGGGCGGTGGCCTCGTCGAGGGCCTCCTGGTACCCGGCGCCGGTGGAGTCCATCTTGTCGAGGATGAAGTTGGTGGTGCCGTTGACGATGCCGAGCACCCGGTTGACCTTGTCGCCGGCGAGCGACTCGCGCAGCGGCCGGATCAGCGGGATGGCACCGGCGACGGCGGCCTCGTAGTAGAGGTCCTTGCCGTTGCGCTCCGCCGCGGCGTGCAGGGCGGCCCCGTCCTGGGCGAGCAGGGCCTTGTTGGCGGAGACGACGGAGGCGCCGTGCTCGAAGGCGGTGGTGATGAGCGTCCGGGCCGGCTCGATCCCCCCGATGACCTCGACGACGACGTCGATGTCCCCCCGTTTGACGAGGGCGGTGGCGTCGGTGGTGACCAGGCTCGGGTCGATGCCCTCGCGCACCTTGCCGGGCCGCCGCACGGCGACCCCGGCCAGCTCGACCGGGGCGCCGATCCGGGCCGCGAGGTCGTCGGCGTGCGTCGTCATGATGCGCGCCACCTCTGAGCCGACAACCCCACAGCCCAGCAGCGCCACCTTCAGCGGACGCGTACGCATCATCCGACCTCGTTTCCTCATACCGTCTGCGGTTGGACCAGTCTCACTCACCGGACGGGAGTTTCTACCCTACGTCCGGATTGTGAGACATCAATTTCATTTCCGCGGGGGCGGAAGCCGCAGATCTTCCACTCTGCTCTTCCGCCGCCCGGAGTTCCGGCAGGTGGGGGTCACCCCACGTCGAGACGCAGCAGATCCTCCTCCGTCTCACGCCGGACGATCACCCGGGCCTCGCCGTCGCGTACGGCGACGACGGGCGGCCGGAGCACATGGTTGTAGTTGCTGGCCATCGACCGGCAGTAGGCACCCGTGGCCGGTACGGCGACGAGGTCACCCGGTGCCAGGTCCGCGGGCAGGAAGGCGTCCTTGACCACGATGTCCCCGCTCTCGCAGTGCTTGCCGACGACCCGCGCGAGCATGGGCGCGGCGTCGGACGTCCGGGACACCAGGGCGACGCTGTACTCGGCGTCGTACAGCGCGGTGCGGATGTTGTCCGACATGCCGCCGTCGACGGAGACGTAGGTGCGCAGCCCGTCGAGCGGCTTGACGGTGCCGACCTCGTACAGCGTGAAGGCCGTCGGCCCGACGACGGCGCGTCCGGGCTCGACGGAGATCCGGGGCGTCCGCAGCCGGGCGGCCTCGCACTCGCGCGTGACGATCTCGGTGAGCGCCTTGGCGATCTCGTGCGGCTCACGGGGATCGTCGTCGCTGGTGTAGGCGATACCGAGCCCGCCCCCGAGGTCGATCTCGGGCAGCTCGACCCCGTGCTCGTCCCGGATGTCCTTCAGCAGCCCCACGACCCGGTGGGCGGCGACCTCGAAGCCGGACATGTCGAAGATCTGCGACCCGATGTGGGAGTGGATCCCGATCAGCTCCAGCCCGTCGAGCTGCAGGGCCCGCCGCACGGCCTCGGCGGCCTGCCCGCCGGCGAGCGGGATGCCGAACTTCTGGTCCTCGTGGGCGGTGGCGATGAACTCGTGGGTGTGCGCCTCCACGCCCACGGTGACCCGGATCTGGACCCGCTGCCGCTTCCCGAGCGACTGCGCCGCATGGGCCACCCGCACGATCTCCTGGAAGGAGTCGAGGACGATCCGCCCGACACCGGCCTCGACGGCCCGGGTGATCTCCTCGGCGGACTTGTTGTTGCCGTGGAAGGCGATGCGGTCGGCGGACATCCCGGCGGACAGCGCGGTGGCCAGTTCACCACCGGAGCAGACGTCCAGGTTCAGCCCCTCCTCGTCCAGCCACCGCACGACGGCCCGGGAGAGGAAGGCCTTGCCCGCGTAGAAGACATCGGCGTCCGGACCGAACGCGGTGCGCCAGGCACGCGCACGGGCGCGGAAGTCGGTCTCGTCGAGGATGTAGGCGGGGGTGCCGTACTCCTCGGCGAGCCGGCCGACGGGGATCCCGCCGACCGTGACCGCGCCGTCCTCGCCGCGCGTGACGGTCTGCGCCCACACCTTCGGGTCCAGGGCGTTGAGGTCGGCGGGCGGAGCGGAGTAGTGCCCCTCGGGCAGGACGTCGGCGTGGCGGGGCCCGGCGGGATGGGCGGAACGGCTCATGACGTGGCTCTCAGACTCTCTGTCTCTCTCCGGGGCGCGTCTGCACGGGCGCTCAGAGATGTTCGGGTGCGTCGATGCCGAGCAGGGACAGGCCACCGGCCAGCACCGTCCCGGCGGCTTCGGCAAGCGCCAGCCGGGCCCGGTGGGCGGCCGAGGGTTTCTCCTCACCGACGGGAAGCACGGAGGGCAGCAGGGGCAGCACGGCATCGGCGACGGTGACGAGATGCCGGGCGAGCCGGTCCGGGGCACGGTGGATGGCGGCCCCGGCGAGGATGCGAGGGTGATCGGCGAGCGGGGTGTACAGGGAGGTCTTCGCGTCCCCCAAGGACCCCGGCTCGGCGGCGAACCCCAGTCGGCCGGCGTTACGGCTGACGGAGCGGACGCGGGCGTGCGCGTACCGCACCCGGAACAGCGGATTGCCCTCCCGCTGGACCAGGTGATCGGCGGTGATCCTGGGCCGGTCGTGCGGGGCGGGGTGGAGCAGGGCCCACCGGGCGGCATCGGCGCCGAGCGGCGCGGGATCCTCGGGCGCGGGCACGGGCCGCAGGGTGGCGGGCTCACCGTGCTCGACGGTGGCGCGCCCGCCCTGGGCCGCCACCAGGCGCACGACGGCGTCGGCGACCACCTCGGCCCGCACCTCGTACGGCACCCGAAGCGCGACGACCTGCCCGGCGAGCGCGTCCCCGTGCCCGTACCGGGCGCCCTTCTCCCCTATCTCCCGCACGAGCCCCGCGACGGGATCGACCTGGCCCGCAAGACTGATGTTGAGGAACCCCGCCCCCGTGACGACGACGTCCCGGATCCCCTCGGCACCGGCAAGACGGCCCCGCAGAATCTCGGCGACCCGCCGCGGCGGCTGCCCGGCCGCCCGGGCCAGCTGCAACGCGACGGTGGTGGCGAAGTCCCCACACCCCCCGGGCCCCGGCTCCCTCACCACGACCCGCTCGGGCACGGTCACACTCAGCTCCCCGTCATCGACAGCACAACGCACCGCGCGCAGCACGGTGCGGGACAACTCGACGGGGGTCACGGGACAAGCGTAGGGGAGGTGGGGGGTGGGGGTGCCAGTCGGTTGTGGGGTGGGGGTGGGGTGGGGGTGGGTGGGGGGCGGGCTGGGGTGTCTTCGGGGGCTGCGGTGGGGGTGGGGTGTGCCTGGGGGTGGTGTTTCTTCGGGAGCCGGGGTGGGTGTGGGTAGAGGATCGGGCTGAGGTGTCTTCGGGGCTGCGGTGGATGTGGTGTGGGTGTGGTGTGCCTAGGGGTGGTGACGGCTGGGGGCGGCCCGGGAACTGGTGGCTCGCTAGGGCGTCGGCTCGGGGTGACCGGGGTGGCGGCCGGGGGCCGCGGGTGGGAACTGGCCCACCAGGACGTCTGGCTCGCGGTGGCCGGGGGCGGCCGGGGGCCGCGGGTAGGGGCTGGCCCACCAGGACGTCGGCTCGCGGTGGCCGGGGGCCGCGAGTGGGGGCTGGCCCACCAGGACGCCGACTGGGGGGCCGCGGTGGGGGCTGGTGGCCCACCAGGGGTGTCGGCCTGGGATGGCCGAGGAGGCGACCGACTTACCCCCCGAAGGGCATGCCGCCGGGGACGCCGTCGTCATGGGGACGGCTTGGACCAGCGGGCTCACCGTCCCCGTCCCCACCCCCACTCCGATCTCCCCCGCTCCGGTCTTCCTCTCCTTGGTCTCCGTCGCGCCCCTCCGGCCCGGTCCGCCGCTCGATGAGGTGCTTCACCAGCCGTACCAGCTCGGCGGGTTCGAAAGGCTTGGCGAGGAAGGCGTCCACACCGGCATCGAGGCCGGTCTCGACCTCGTACTGCGTACACGCGCTGATGATCGCGAGGGGCAGGTGGCGCGTACGGGGATCGGCCCGGAGCCGGGCGGCGGTGCCGAGCCCGTCCAGCCGAGGCATGACGACGTCGAGCGTCACGACGTCGGGCCGCACCTGGTGCACCACGTCCAGACACTCGGCACCATCGGCCGCGGTCACGACCTCTAGCCCTTCCAGTTCGAGGTTGACCCTGATCAGCTGCCGGATGACCTTGTTGTCGTCCACAACAAGCACCCGGCCGGGAGCGCCTGGCACACCTCGAGAGTAGGTCCGGCCCGGCCACCGCGTCCGGGTTTTCCCCACTTCCACCCCCTACAGGGGACCCGCCCACCCACACCCCGGGAAACGGGTTCCTGATCACCCCCGCGGACCTGCTAATGTTCTACACGTCGCCGCGAGCGAGAAGCTCCGCAGCCGACACGCCCCCGTAGCTCAGGGGATAGAGCAACGGCCTCCGGAGCCGTGTGCGCAGGTTCGAATCCTGCCGGGGGCACTTCGCACGGAGTGCCCAAAGACCCCGCCATCAGCGAGTTCGCTGAGTGCGGGGTCTTGGCGTATGTGCAGGTGGATGCCGCCGGAAGCAGCCGTTTGCTAGTGATCACGTTGTAATAGCGTGTTGATCTTAAGGCGCTGAGCGGCAGGTCAGCGGGCATTGCGCCGACGTCCCGGCACACTCCCGAGTTCCGCGTGGCCTCACCAAGACGGATGTAGCTCAACAAAGGTCTATTCACGGCTGCACCGCCAGAACAATCATGATTGCAGCGGCACGCGCAGAGGGGGGCGGGTGGCTCAGTCAGAGATACCAGTGGCATTGATTGGTTTGGGCGGCGCGATCACCGGGGCAGCAGCCACGGTCGCGGTAGGTCGCCTTACAGGACGGCACAGCGTCCAGGCAGCGCTCGTCGCGAAGGTTGACGGCCTTCAGGACGAGCTGACAACGTTCTGTGCCCCATTCGTCGAGGCGAGACTCCAGTTGTCCCCGACCCTCACGGGTCGGACGCCCGCCGAGCCATGGCGGGACTTAGCTCCCCAGATGTCCCGGGCTGCACCACGCTGGACCTCCATGGTTGCGGATCCGCTTCGACTGTGGGAGATGCCCGGGATCGTGCGCCGCAAGGCCGACTACGTTGACGACGAAATACGACTTCACCAGTCCCGCTCAGCTGAGCTCCTTCTCCCCGAAGTACAGGCAGCCATACGTGAGCTGCACCAAGACACTAAGGAACTTATCGAGACATACACCCAGGAATTCAAACGTCTTGCCAAGCGCGGGATGGGGGTCATGTAGCGCCGCCCGCAGAAGAGTGGACAGACCGAAGCCCCGGTCTAGGAGGCTGTCCGGGGCTCCCGTTCGACGATCATGTGCTTGTCTCAGTCCGTGCGGTACTCCTCCTCCCTCAGCCCCTGCATGATCCGGTCATTCATCTCTTCTTCCTGGCCGTCGATGCACTTGGCGTAAATCTTCAGCAGGACGTCCACCGAGTGGCCCGCGCGGGCGGCGACCTCCGGCGCCGGCACTCCGGAGCTGAGCCACTGGGAGACGCCGGCGTGCCGGAGGTCGTACGGGCGGAAGGCCAGGACTGTGGCCACCTGATCGGGCACGAGCGCGAGTTCCCGAGCCTGCTTCCACGCCCGGGAGTACGACGAGGCGGCGACCACGTTGCCCCGCTCACTGGAGAAGAGCCGCCCGTCCTCCGCCGTACCGAACTCCTCTAGGTGTGTTGTCCCGGAACGTTGGTGACACGCGTGCTGGGTGCTTGAACAGGTGAGGGCCTTCTGGGTTCGGTGTGGATTGCGACATCTAC
>NZ_JBVKBI010000026.1:0-107093 GCF_055639035.1 Streptomyces sp. NPDC107654 | reverse complement strand
CCCGCGGAGCGGGTACCACATCGCTGCGCGATGTGCAAGCGAACCCCCCGCGCTGCGCGCGGGGGGTTGCGCTCCCGCTCCGCGGGAGCGCTGGCGGGTGGCTGCGCCACCCGCTCAACCGCATTGCTACGCAATGCGGTTGACGGTCCGTCCGCTTCGCTCCCGGACTGGGCGGGACTTCGTCTCGCTACCGGGCCGGCGGGTCCGCTGCGCTCCCCCGCCTGAAGGTCCTTCCGGCTGTGCCTCCAGGACCGTTAGGCCCGCTGGCGCGGGTCAGGCTGGCTAGAGGGTGGGGTTGCTTGTTCGTGTCGGAATCAGCGTACATGCTGCCTCAAGTTGATGCAGCATGTACCATTGGGAGAACTTGAGGACTCCCATCAGGGGGTGTCCTCAAGACAGTAGTCACTACTTCTTGTTCATGACAATACGCACAAAGTGGTAGACAGGAAATGCGAGACCTATAACTCCTATCGCAATAGGCGCAACTCCAGCCACTGCTAGAACATCTAAAGTCAAACTGCAAAATCCGAAGATTATCTCAATAATGCACCAAAACTTGTCACGCATCTATCTAGGTTCCTATTCTGTGAATGATTCATTGATATCAAGTCCCTTCTGGGTGCTTGAAGCTTGTGCAAGGACATGCTCCCCGCGCTTGTTAACTACTACTCTACGCTGGTCAGATCCCCAGGTCAATACCCTCCGTAAGGGCCAGAATGCCCTCTGTGAGAAATGTAGAAACGGCTTGGGGTGACCGCCCTACCTACAATTGCGGCAATCTCTCATTTCGGCTGAGAGGGTCTCCGCTGGTCATCCAGCTACTGATGCAGCATGTACCGTTGGCGTACGCCAGGCGTCACGTGGAGCTGCAAGAACTGACAGTCGCAGCACACATCTCACGGGGGAAGTGATCATGTTCTCAACGGGACGTAGTCCAGTTATTCTTCGTCCACATCAGCTGGACCAGAAAAGGAAATTCCGCGCTTGGTTTGGATCTGATTTCTCTGCAAGATCGTCTGTGCCCGCGCGCGGCTTCCGGGGGACCATCGTGTCGGCAACCGGGTCGGGCAAAACGATCACAGCGGCCTCGTGCGCACTGGAGTGCTTCCCCTCTGGACGCATCCTTGTCACCGTGCCAACACTGGACCTGCTCGTGCAGACCGCCCAGGCATGGCGCCTGGTCGGTCACCGGGCCCCGATGGTCGCGGTGTGCTCACTGGAGAACGACCCGGTACTCAACGAGCTCGGGGTGCGCACCACCACCAACCCGATTCAACTCGCCCTGTGGGCCGGGAAGGGGCCGGTGGTCATGTTCGCCACATACGCCTCTCTCGTGGACCGCGAGGACATCGACGCACCAGAGGGTCAGCGGAAGGTCCGCGGGCCGCTGGAAGCTGCTCTGGCGGGCGGAGACCGGCTCTACGGCCAGCGCATGGCGGGCTTCGACCTCGCCATCGTGGACGAGGCACACGGAACCGCCGGTGATCTTGGACGTCCGTGGGCGGCGATCCACGACAACACCCGGATCCCGGCGGACTTCCGGCTCTACCTGACCGCGACCCCGCGCATCCTCGCCGCACCCCGGCCGCAGAAGGGCGCGGACGGCCAGGAGGTGGAACTCGCGACCATGACCGACGACCCGAACGGGACCTACGGCGCGTGGATCGCAGAACTCGGGCTCTCGGAGGCGATCGAGCGCGAAATCCTCGCCGGGTTCGAGATCGACGTGCTGGAGATCCGCGACCCCTCCCCCGTTCTCGGGGAATCGGAGGAGGCGCGGCGCGGCCGGCGCCTGGCGCTCCTGCAGACCGCACTCCTGGAGCACGCCGCGGCGTACAACCTGCGTACGGTCATGACCTTCCACCAGAAGGTGGAGGAGGCCGCGGCGTTCGCAGAGAAGCTGCCGGAGACGGCTGCCGAGCTGTACGTCAACGAAGCCACGGACGATGACCTGGCCGCCGCCGGCAAGCTGCCGAAGTCCTCCATCGACGCCGAGTTCTACGAACTCGAGGCCGGCCGCCACGTACCCCCGGACCGGGTGTGGTCGGCGTGGCTGTGCGGCGACCACCTTGTGACCGAGCGGCGCGAAGTCATCCGCCAGTTCGCAAACGGCATCGACTCAGCCGGGCGCCGGGTGCACCGCGCGTTCCTCGCCAGCGTTCGCGTACTCGGTGAAGGGGTGGACATCACCGGCGAGCGGGGCGTGGAGGCCGTCTGCTTCGCGGACACCCGCGGCTCGCAGGTGGAGATCGTGCAGAACATCGGCCGCGCGCTGAGGCTCAACAAGGACGGCTCCACCAAGGTGGCCAGGATCATCGTGCCGGTGTTCCTAGAGCCCGGCGAGGACCCGTCCGACATGGTTGCCAGCGCCTCGTTCCGCCCCCTTGTAGCGGTCCTTCAGGGCCTCCGCTCGCATGATGAGCGTCTGGTCGAGCAGCTCGCCTCCCGCGCCCTCACCAGCGGCAAGCGCAAGGTCCACCTCCAGCGCGATGAGGACGGGCGGATCGTCGGGGCCGGCGGCGAGGGCGACGGCGAGGACCAGGAGGACGACACCGACGCCGCTGCCGAGTCCGCCCTGCTCCACTTCTCCAGCCCGCGCGACGCGGCGACCATCGCAGCCTTCCTGCGCACCCGGGTCTACCGGCCAGAGTCGCTGGTGTGGCTGGAGGGCTACCAGGCCCTGCTCCGGTGGCGGGCGGAGAATGAGATCACCGGCGTCTACGCCGTGCCCTACGACGTTGAGGTCGAGGTCGGGGCGACGAAGGCGTTTCCGCTTGGGCGGTGGGTGCACCAGCAGCGGAAAACGCTGCGGGCCGGGGAGCTGGAGGAGCGGCGCAAGGTCCTCCTGGACGCGCCGGAGGCCGGGATGCTCTGGGAGCCGGGCGAGGAAGCGTGGGAGGCCAAGCTGGCCGCGCTCCGGTCCTACCGGCGGGCGACCGGGCACCTCGCGCCGCGTCAGGACGCGGTGTGGGGCGAGGGCGAGGCGATGGTGCCCATCGGGCAGCACATGGCCAACCTCCGCAGGAAGGGCGCGAAGAACGGCCTGGGCAAGGACCCGGAGCGAGCGGCGCAGCTCACGGAGATCGACCCGGACTGGAACTGCCCCTGGCCGCTCAACTGGCAACGCCACTACCGCGTCCTCGCCGACCTCGTCGACGCCGACGGCCAACTCCCCGACATCGCACCCGGCGTGCTGTTCGAGGGCGATGACCTGGGCAAGTGGCTCGCGCGGCAGAGGAACCCGGGCACCTGGGCCCAGCTGTCGACCGAGCAGCAGGAGCGACTGTCCGGGCTGGGCGTGCAGCCCGCCGAGACGCCGCCTCCGGCCCCTGTAGCAACGCGTGTGACGAAGGGCCCGAGCAAGGCGCACCAGGCGTTTCAGCGCGGGCTCGCGGCCCTCACGCAGTGGGTCGAGCGGGAAGGCGCCCGACCTGTACCGCGCGGCCACGCTGAGGAGATCGCGGTCGACGGCGAGACGGAACCGGTGGCGGTGAAGCTGGGCGTATGGATTTCGAACACGAAATCGAGGAGGGGCCGGCTGGACGCCAACCAACTCGCCGCCCTCGCGGAACTGGGCATGCAGTGGGCGGGCGCGGTGCTGGCCGCCGATGCCACCACGGACAGCCCCTGACCGCTACGTCGTTGCGCAATAGGTGCTGAAACAGCGGGCAGACCACGTCATGCAGTGCATACGATCATCTGATCACTGTTGCTCTAGGTGACAGGCCAGGTGGGGGGCGAGCGGTGTACGTAGCCGAGGTGTTGGTAGAGCGATTTCGATCGTGCGAGCGGGCACAGATCCCGCTGCGGCCAGAAGTGACGGTGCTGGTCGGAGAGAACAACGCGGGCAAGTCTTCCGTGATCGATGCGCTCCGACTGCTCACAGACCCCCTGGACGGCCGCCGAATGCGCTACTTCGAGGAAGCCGACATCCTCACGGCCGCGGCCGCACTGGGCGGCCCCAGCCTGCAGATGGATGTGGTCGGCATAGGCCCGCAGCACAGCGGAGCGTATCTGGAGGCGCTGCTGCCCGAGGGAACCCCCGACAGCCGTACAGCGCGGTGGCAGGTGTCCTGGATGCCACCGCAGCCGGGCGGCCGCCGGGGAGCACCGTCTGGGCACAAGGCGTGGGCCTCCCCGTCACAATCGAGCCTCCCGCGCGCGGGGGTGTGCGGCATGTCTACCTGCCCGCGCTGCGCGACGCGGAGCGGGAGCTGGCCTCGGCGGGCGGGGACCGGGTGCGGATGATCCTGCGCGGGCTGCTGGGGGACGACGAGCAGGTCGATGCCTTCGTGGAGCGGATCGGCACCGAGCTGAAGAAGGTGGCGGCAGACCCGGATGTGGCCAGGGTCAGCGAGAAGATCAACGAGCCGCTGCGGGACCTGACCGTGGGTGCGCATCCTCAGGTGACTGAACTGGCCCTGGCCGAGCCCCCTTCGTATCGATCGCCCGGTCGCTGCGAGTGCTGCTGGGTGATGCCACCGGCCAGCCGTTTCCGCTATCGGCTTCGGGACTGGGCTACGCCAACGCCCTGTTCATCGCCACGGTGATGGCAGAACTGGACGCGGCAGCGGAGGCTGACCTGACCGTGCTGCTGGTCGAGGAGCCTGAGGCGCACCTGCATCCGCAGCTGCAGACGCTGCTGCTGCGCTATCTGCAGCAGCGGGCGCGGGCCTCGCGCCGCCGGCCTGCCAGTGACCCGTCCCAGCCTGCCGGGCATCTGCAAGTTGTGGTCACCACCCACTCCCCGATCCTGTCGGCTGCGGCCAGTGTGGAGAATCTGGTGGTCATGGCCCGGTGCCCGGCCGGGCTGTCCGACTCCGACGGCTGGCAGGCACGGCCCTTGCCCATTCCGCGGCTGCGTCTGAGCCCGGACCGGGTGCGGCATCTGGATCGCTACCTGGATGCCACGAAGAGTGCCCTGCTGTTCGCCTCACGGGCGATCCTGGTTGAGGGCATCTCAGAGCTTCTTCTACTGCCTGCCCTGGCCGAGCGTGTCCTTGCCGCCGGTGCTGGTGTCAGTGGCCCGGCGGCCCGGGAGGCGTCCGAAGCGCTGGAACGGTTCTTCGGGACCACCCGGGTGATCGTGGACGGCGTCGGGTTCGAGGTCTACCTGCGGGTGCTTCTGGCGCCCGTGGACGGTATGAGCCTGGGGCGGCGGGTGGCGCTGATCACTGACACGGACGTGGCACCCGATCAGCCGGAACCGCGCCGATTGCAGTCGCTGCGGGCGCTTCCGCTGCGCTGGGGCTCTCCTGGTGAGCTGTACCTGGCCGCGGCACCCCGGACGCTGGAACCAGCCCTGTGGTCGGCCGACAACATCGCTGCGCTGGAGGCTGCGTTCTTGCGCTGTGCGCCGCGCTCGCAGGAACGCTGGGAGCAGGTCGTTAAGGCGGCGGATCCAGCCCTGGCGTTCGGGGAGCTGTTCATCCCGAAGACCAACCGGACCATCACCGGCACAGACGGGGAGATCCTGAAGGGCACCGAGATCTCCAAAGGTCGGTTCGCCCAGGAACTCGCCGATGTGCTGGCCGATCCGACAGTGGGATTCACCGTGGCCGCCTACCTCGCGGACGCCATCCGCTTCATCACCGCCACCGACAGCACCGCTGGGGTGAGCACGCCATGAGCGAGCCGAGCCATCCAGGGGTGATGTGGGCCGACGCCGAGGCGCAGCAGAAGACCGCGACGGCCGCGGCCGCCCCCGCCTACATGCCCGCCTGCCCAGGCGCGGGCAAGACGCATGTGATCACCAGCCGGCATCTGCAGTCACCTAGGCAGCTGCTGCGCCAGGGTCGGGCCTTGATCTCCTTCACGCGGGTGGCGCGGGATCAGATGGCCCGCCGCTGCCGCCAGGCGGGCCGCGCCGACCTGGTCCAGGCACCGCACTTCATCGGCACGCTCGACTCGTTCTTGTGGGAGTTCCTGGTCAAGCCCCGGCGCGCGGCCGAGCCCGTGCCCCGGCTGGTGGAGTCGTGGGCGAGCATCAAGGCCCCGGTGGAGGGCGTGGACCGGGAGATCTCCCTGCACCGTTTCCCCATGGCCTTGGACCCGTCGCAGGATCCGGCGCGCGAGTCGGTGGTCTGGGACAAACTCGACTACGACACCCGGCAGCTCATCGAGGCCAGCGCCTACAGCCGACCGGCATGGCAGGAGAAGATCTTCGCCACCCGCAAGTCGTGATGCGAACAGGGCTACTTCACCGGGCACGAGGCGCGGGTGCTGGCCCTGTGGAACCTGCGCAACGCCGAGGCCTCCGCCAGATTGCTGGCCCCGCTGCGCTCCCGCTTCTCGGAAGCCGTCGTCGATGAGGCGCAGGACTGCTCCGCCGCCGACCTGGCGATCCTCCAGCTACTGCACGACGCCGGCCTGCCGCTGGTCCTCGTCGGCGACCCGGACCAGGCCATCTACCATCAGCTCAAGGGCGACGAAGCCGACGGGGTCCTGCTGTTGCTGCCCGATCCCGGGAGCGTCCAGCGCTGGGCCACCTCGGACCCAGCCACCGACGAGGTGCTGCGCATCTGGTACGTCGCCGTCACCCGCGCCCGCCGCCTGGCCGCCATCGCCCTGCCCGAGGAAGAGACCGAGGCACTGGCGAACCTGCTGGGTGGGCACCGGGTGCCAGTCCGCATCGCCTAACCCCTGTCCTGGGCCAGAGGTTTGGGACCGGGAATGTGTGGGCCGACGGCGGAACGGCGCCCACCGCCGTCGTACGGTGAGACACCCATCTGTGGTTGGCAAGGCCAGGATGGACATTCGTTGCCTCACCCCCGCGCGGATCGCGGAACACGAGACCATGGTGGAGTGACCTGCTACACCAGCCCTCTGCGGATTGCTCCTCTGCGAAGGGAGACGACTTCGTCGCTGATCTGCCGTATCGCGAGCCGCTACGGGCTGGAAGCAAAAGCGCTGCGGGCGTGCTGGAAGTGGCGCAACTACCCGCCTGGCCATGAGGGCGGAGGCGCGCGGGCCGACGCCGAGGTGCTGCTGAACGCAGCCGGGCGTCAGCTCCTGGAAGACCTGTGCGGCGTGGAGGAGGACGTACTGGCGCGGGCGTTGCCGTCCTGGGGAGAGGAGGACGCACGGCTGCGTGCCGAAGATGACGATCCGGTGGGGCTGTGGCGGACCGGTGGTGCGGTGGCCGGTCCCGTGGCGTTCGGCTGCCGGCTGTGCGCGGCCCGGCGCACGGGGACGGCTTTCCGGGCGATGCGGTACGCCTCGCGGTGGGATCGGGTGAGTGTTCGGCATGGGCGGTGGCTGCTGGACGCGGATGCCGACCAGCCGCTGGAGTATCTGGATCTGCGTGGCCTGCCGGAGGTGGTGGCGGCGCAGCGGCGGTGGGTCTCGGATAGGCGGCGGGCGGTACGGGCCGGCGCGGAGCCGGAGCGGGTGTTCGCGCTGGCGCAGGCGGTGGTGGCCCGGTGGTGGGAGCAGGCGCTGCAGTGGGAGCGGGAGACGATCTGGCCGCGGCGCCTGCACCAGGTCGCGGGTGGGGATGCCGGTGGTGATCTGGAGCGGTGGCGGATCGTGGGGCGGGACGCGGTCGTCTTCCCCGACCAGGCGAGGAGGGACTCTCAGCGGTAGAGGAAGCCGGGCAGCAGGGCCAGACCGATGTGCCGATCGGTTCCCGCGACGCAGGCATCCTTCTTGACGAACTTCTTGACGTAGCTCGCCCCCTCGGTGCCGCCGGAGGCCGGTTTGCCTTCGTCCAGGTAGTTCCGGGCGAACCGATAGTGGGCGCCCCGCCACTTGGACAACGACCGGTCCAGCGCGTGCCAGCCCTTCGCCAGTCGTTCGTCGGGTACGGCAGCAAGGACTGCAGCGAGCGGGCGATAGCGCTTGATGCTATCCCACGTGAACACCCGTAAATGGCCGATCGAGTCAAAAATGTCCGCCTTGCGCGGATCATAGCCGTAGACCGAGATCTCCATGGCGTGGTAATTCAGCGACTGGACGGCGCTGGCTGCGCCGGTGGCTTCCCTAAAAGACATGAACGCTTCGGGTGTGAGTGTCCTTAGGATGTGCAGCACACGGTTGAGATGCAGTGCGCACTCCGCGCCCAGCGTCAGTCGGGCGGCGGCCCACACGGGAAACTGCTCCGCCGCGACGACGACCTCCAGGGCGAGGTGCCGTACAAGGAAGAACAACAGCTCGCAGGACTGAACCACGCGCAGGAAGACATGCTCCTCGTGCTCAACGGAGCGCGGGAAGCGGGTGCACTCGGCAAGCAGAGCCGAGCGGCGGGCCAGGTCCGCTTCGGTCGACGCTCGGTCGATGACGTGGCCGACGGACGTGCCGAGGACCGGATCGACCAGCGTCCCCCTCACCGCGGTGATGCTTTGCTTCAGCCTGGCGATGCGCTCATCGGCGGAGTCGGGCCCCTTGCCCTGCGCCGAGGCGTCACGCTCCACGGCGAGCAGGTCTCCCAGAGTGACGTACAGCGCGCACAGCGCACCAATGGCTGGATCGTTGGGAAAGTTGTCGAGGAACCAGCCGTAGGCGTGCAGGCAGGTGTAACGGAAGTACTCCGGTATCTCCAGCTCCCTGCTGAGCGGGCGGGTCAGCAGCCGCACAACCTCTGCGTCCTCGTCGGTGCGCAGCGGTGAGAGGGCGTCGTGCGCGGCGGCGAGCATCTCGACCTCGTCGGGCCGCAGATGAGCTCGGCCGCGCAGCCGCTGGAGCTGTGCCAGTTCGTGCTGGTGAGGGAGCAGGACGGCATCGGTGTGCCCTGGGCGACGCTCGGGCGGGGCGACCTGAGGGGCCTCGGTCATATCTTCCGCCCCATTACAAGGTGCTTGTCCCAGCTGGAGCGGCGTACGACGCATTCGGTGAAGCCCGCCTTCCGCAGCAGAGCGGAATACTCCGCCGACGTGCGATGGCGGCCCTCCACCTCCACGTGCATGGCAAGGTTCATGGCGGCGGTGGCCAGCGGTCCTCCGTCGTCCTCGAAGAGCCGCTCCATCACCAGGACGCGCCCGCCCTCAGCGGATGCCTCGTATGCCTTGCGCAGCAGATCGAGGCAGGTCTCGTCCTTCCAATCGGAGAAGATGTACCCGAAGGAGAAGCAGTCCGCCGGCGGCAGCGGGTCCACGAAGAAGTCCCCGGGAGCGAAGGTGAGCCGGTCACCCAACCCGTGCTCTCTGCGAGTTCGTTCGAGATGTGGACCCACCTGGGGCAGGTCGAACACCGTGGCACGCAGGTCCGGGTATCGGTCCAGCGCTGCCACCGCGAACGCACCACTGGCACCGCCGACGTCGACCAGATGGCGGACGTCCGCCAGTTCCGCCAGCCGGGTGAGCTCCAGCGACGGATGGAAGCTTAACTGCCACATCGCTTCCAGGAAGGTCCGGGTCGACTCCTCGTCGTGGTAGATCACCTCGAAAGGAGACGGCGCCTCTGCGTCGACGGTCTCCTTCCCCTTCTCCAAGTAGTCATCCAGCTTGCGCAACTGGGTGGTCGTGTTGGTGACCAGATGACGCAGGAAACCGCCGATGTAGCGAGGGCTCCTGAGGTTGAACGCGGGCGCCAGTGCATCGGCGACCGCATAGGTTCCGTCGGCGCCGCGCTCGACGACGGACACGGAGGAGAGGAACAGCAGCAGCCGTTCCACTGTCTCCTCGTCGAGATTGCGCGCCGTGGCGACGGCTTCCGGTCTTGCCGGCCCGCCCTGGATCAGGTGCGTGAAGACACCGTGCCTGTCAGCCAGATAGAGGGCATGAGTCGAGAACAGTCCGAACATGGCTTGGTCAAGGATGTCGCTCATTGATTTCCTTGGTCGATGTCCCGTTACGCCGGCGACACGGCCGGCGTGCTTCGGCGGTGTGCAGGCATCGGAGAGACGGAAGTCGTGGACGGCCGTGTCGGCAACGGCGCAGGCATGGTCCGCCTTCAGGTCCCACACGCGCGCAGTTCCTCGATCAAAGTCGCCCGGTCGACGACGGCCTCCTGGTGCCGCCCGGCGGACCGGCCGACGCTGGTCAACAGGGCGGAGAGCACGCCCTGCTCCTGGAACGCATCATCCTGCCCATCGACCGTGCAGTCGTTGCTCGACGACGGATACGCGTCGAGCGGGGCATGGCCGTGAGCGTGGCGAGCTCCCTGCCACCGGTGTCCACCACGCTCACGTATCCGCCGCACTGATGTAATGTCAGGATTCGCCTGCGGGACTCCGTCTATCGGCCTCACGCGTACGACCACTGCGGCTCGGACACGATCTCCAGAACGGCGGCGCCGAAGTTGAGCCCGTGGCCGACGCTGGACAGCACAACCTTGTCGCCGAGTTTGACGGCGTTGCTCTCCAGCAGGTCGGCGAGCCCGGCGAACTGATCACCCGCGCCGAGGTGACCAAGGCGGCGGCCCAGTTCCCAGTTGGTCTGCTCAACCTCGACTCCGGCGACCTCCTTGAGCGCGTCCCAGTCGAAAAACGTGGCCCCGGAGTGGGGGTATACGAACCGGGCGACGTCCTTAATGTCGACGCCCGCCTCACTCATCGCCTCCAGCATCGAGGCCTGCTTGCCCGCGCCGAGGGCCCTGGCCACGTCCGCCACGTCGCCGCCGCCGATCAGGTACTCCTTGAGACGCTGTCGCAGGCTGACCGGCCATCCCTGTTCACCCGCGATGCCCTCCCACGGCCTCGTCCCCCGGTACGTGCCCTCGAAAGCGGTGTCGGCGATCACCACGGTGGACAGTAGTCGGGCGATGCCCGAACCGCGGGTCAGGACCAGCGCGGTCGCGCCGTCCCCGCGTGGCGCTCCCTTGTCCGAGCGGTACCGGTCGAACATCGGCAGGTGGTACTTGTCACTGGTGGTGATGAGCGCGGCGGCGGGTGCGGGGCGTGCGGCCAGGTGTGCCGCGACGAGGTCGAGCGCGCCGAGGCCACCGTTGGACGCCTGCTGGAGCTGGATCGCCGGGGCTCGGCCACCGACGGTGCGGGCCTGGATGTATGAGGCGGGTGTCCAGTGGTCCAGTCCCTGGAAACCGCCGCTGGTGACGTGCACAACGAGGGTGAAATCCTCGTCGGCGGCCCGGCTCCGGCTCACCGCGAGCCTGGCGGCGTCCACGGCCATGTCGGCGTGGCTCGCGTCATCCACGACACTGACGCTCACGAGATCGTCGGCCTCGCACTCGGCGGGGTCGTAGCGGCCCTCGGCCGCTGCCTGGTGGACGTCCTCACGTCGGCCCAGTCGGCACGCCGCCGCATCTACGTAAATGTCGTTCCAGAGCATGTTCACGTCTCCCTGGCCGGCTCGGCCGAAAGTGGTGTGGGTCGGGTGATGGAACGGTCCCGGGGCATGCCGGAGGTGGCGACGTCCGGGTGGCCTCAGCAGAGCGGTGCACCCGCCGGAAAGCGCCTCAGACTCTCGCCACGAGGCACCTAAATGCTGTCGAGAGCGAAGAAGGCCGGCATCGGGGGGCCGCACTGGTGCGGCGGGTGACCCGGGTGGCCTTCGCCATATCAGTCATCGTGCACATGCGCCCCCCGTGATCGCTTAACCAAGTCGACTTGGCACGCAGGGAGTTCGACGCTCGGGCGGCGGCCCAGAACGCTTCGTGAACCTCGGTGAACGAGCCGTTCTGACGGGCGGTGACCAGCGCGGTCGAGCCGGCCATCGCCCCAGGCTTGGCCAGGAGAATCTCCAGGTAGTGGTCGAGTTCGTCCCGGAAGTCGCCCCGGCGGGTCAGCCGCGGGTGCCGGGCGACGATCTCCCGCCGTTCGAAGACGAGGAGTTCATTGCCCCGCAACAGCATCCGCACGTTCTGACCGATGAAGCGGGCCGGCACCGAGTAGTGGCACTGCCGAACGGTGATCCGGCTGCTCCGGTCGACCTTCGGCGTCATGGTGATGCCGCACTCGAACTCCTCCAGCGCCAGCGGCGCCAACTGGTCCGTTTCGGTGAAGAAGTTGAAGCCGACAGTGGTCAGCCTGCCCGCGAGGATCTGTTCGTCCACGACCGCGTCGATCTCGGCGATCTTCGCGTTCAGCTCCTCCAGCGTGGTGACCTCGGGAACCGGGACCAGGTGGGTGCGGCGGAAGCGGCCGCCCTCGTGCTCGACTCCGCCCTTCTCGTGGGCGCCGTCCTCGCCAGGAATGCAGTAGAAGGCGTCGAAGCCGTAACGGGCCCGGAAGGACACCCATCGCTCGGACTCAATGCGGCTGCGGCCGGTGCAGATGCGATTGACCGCTGGTTTCAGATTGTCGTAGCGGATGTGCTTGGTCGGCACGCCTCCCAGGACGTTGAACGCCTCGACGTGCCGTTCCATGAAGGACTCTTGCGCCTGCGAGGCATAGATGCGGTGGACGGCCTTGCCCGAGTACGACAGTCGCAGCGTGAACAGGTGGCACTTGACGACCTGGCCTGCCAGGCGGACCCAGACGTCGGCGACATCGACCTCGGCTTCCTCGCCGGGAAGGTGGACCTGCGGGACCATGCCCGTCAGGTGCCGGCGGCCTTCCAGTACCTCGGCCTCGATCTGAGGGCGCCTGGCCAGCACGTAGTCACAGACCGTGGAGTACGACACCAGGTCGAAGTCGTACTCCTGGGCAAGACGCTGATGGATCCGGCGGGCCGTGTGCTTCTGCTTGCGCGGCGCACTCGCGTCTTCCCGCCGCATCGCGCGGATCACGGCTTGGCCGGGTCCAGGACGGTGACCCGTGGCACTGGCTTCTTCCGCGGAGGCGGAACAACAGACAGAAGGGCCTGCCTCACCGTCCGGCGATGGACTTCGTACTTTTCCGCCAGAACCCGCTGTGACAGTTCCGGATCAAGACGCTTGTCCCTCCGGATCGCAGCGAACAGTTCCGTCCGCGACAAACCCATCCCGGCCTCCCGACATGACCGTGATCAAGCAACACGGCCTCCGACATGACCGTGATCGACGCACAAACCCTGCCGTCGCCGGGCGGACGGAGCAGCGCATTCACTTCAAAGAGGGCAGGTCGTCGGTAGGCTGCCGCAGCCTCACTCTGCTCCCGGAGGCTCAGCGTTCACTCAAGTTCGCTCATCGAGTGCATCTCCGCAAACTCGTCGGCGAGTATGCCCATGACGACGAGATCGTGGTGTCGGCTGGCAGAGAACACGTGATCGCGCAGGCGCCCTTCCTCGGCGAAGCCAAGACGGCGATGCAGTGCCAGCGATGCCTCGTTGTGCGCGAAGATCCGCGCCTCGCACTTGTGGTATCGCCGCTCGGCGAACATGAATCGCAGCAGCATCACCACGGCTTCTGCCGCGTAGCCCTTGCGCCGGTGCCCAGCACCCATCGTGATGCCGTACTCGAACCGCCCCGCCCGCGGATCTGCGTAGTGGGAGCCGACAGCCCCGACGATCTGCCCCGTGTCCACGGCTTCGACGGCCAAAGTGAAGCAGTCACCATCGGACTTCGCGACAGCCTGTTCCTTCGCCCAGGCGCGGAACCCCTCGGCAGACCGAGGCGGATGCAGCAGGTCACCCGACCGCTCCTCATCGACGGCAAAGCCCACGAACGCCGTCCAGTCCTCGGGCTCGATACCGCGCAGACGTACCCGCTTACCAGTCCAGAACGAAGTCATCCCCTATTCGATCACGCCGCCAGATGCGATGCACAGGCCCTCCTGACCCTGGCCTGAACTGCCTTGTCATACCGGTGGAGCCAGATCAACTTCGTACGTCATGGAGCCACGAAACGCTGGTGCGCTGGCGCCCAAAGAAGTGCTTACAAACAACCGCACCATGCCCGGGGAAGCGGCCTACAACAGCCCCTCACCTCAGAAACCGGCGGCAGGCCGCCTTCGCCGACTGGCCGCACTGGCGGACTGGCGGACTGGCGGACTGGCGGACTGGCCAATAGTCAGCCCCGGTCCAGGAATTGTGTGATCAGGTCGACCACTACGGCAGGTGCTTCGAGTGGTGCGAGATGTCCCACGCATGGCAGCACTTCGAGGCGGGCGCCGGGGATGGCCGTGGCGAGTTCTGTGGAGTGGGGATGGGGCGGCAAGGCTTTGTACTCGGCGCCGGAAATCACCAGGGTGCGGTCTGCCCGCGTCGAGGTGCGGCCCTGGCACCGGCCCGATCGCCGCCACTGGGCGATCGCCCGCCGCAGCGTCGCTTGCCCGCAGGAGATGGCCTACTACATCGCCTACTGCCTGCCGAGACCACGCTGGACGAGCTGTCCGCGTCGCGGGCAGCAGGTGGGCCATCGAGGAGTGCTTCCAGAGCGCGAAGCAGGAATGCGGTCTGGATAACGGCCAGGTCCGCCGTTATCCCGGATGGCACCGGCACATGACCCTCGCGATGGCCGCTCACGCCTGCCTGACCGTCCTGCGGGCCCGCGAACTGGACGCCGGGAAAGCAGAAACGGATCCTCCCAGCTCATCCACCTCAGCCTCGCCGAGATCCGACGGCTGATCACCCGCCTCACCAACCGCCGGCCCCCACCCGTCGAGCACATCCTGCACTGGTCACGCTGGCGCCGCCGACGACAACACCAGGCCCGCACCAGCCACTACAAACGACGCAGACACAGCCCCTGACCTGGCCATCGGTCACCACAAACACCGTTGCAGTACTAAGGAAGTCCTCTTCCGTCTCCGTCTGATGCACCCCGAGATCACAATCGTCTGGGCCGACTCCGCCTACGCCGGCAAGCTCGTCGACTGGGCGAAACAGCACCTCAACCTGACGATCAAGCCGGTCAGCCCTCCCAAGGACGCCTCAGGCTTCGTCGTGCTGCCCCGCCGCTGGGTCGTCGAACCCAGTCTTGCGTGGATGATGCACGCCCGTCGACACGCGCGGGACTACGAGCGGCTCGTACAGCACTCCGAAACGCTGATCACCTGGGCCGCCACCCTCATGACCAGGCACCTGGCCCGGATAGGCGCCACCCCCAGCTGGCCGAGGAAACCGGCGTCGGGCCTCAGCTGACCCACAGGAAACCGTGACCCGGAGAACGATGGTCGTCAGTGGGGGCCAGATTCGAGGGCAGCGAGGCCGCCACGGACGGCAGCAGCCGTCTTGTCGAGCTGGTCTCGCTCCTGCACGCGCCAGTCAGCATCAATGCGGAATGGGTCACCTGCGAAGCGGGGGAAGACATGCAGGTGAACATGGAAAACTTCCTGGAAGGCTGCTTCGCCGTCCGCAAGGAACAAGTTGACGCCCTCGCATCGCAAGCTTGACCTGCGCAGTGCGCGTCCGAGCTGATGCGCCACTTTCCAGACCTGGACGCCGGCGTCCTCCTGGAGATCGTCCAGTCCCACCGCGTGCGCCTTGGGGATGACCAGCAAGTGGCCTGGAGTGACAGGCTGGAGAACCATGAAGGCGATCACTGAGTCATCCTCGTGGACGATGCTGGCGTCCGCCTGACCTCTCGCTATTGGACAAAAGATGCATCCGTCGTCCATCACAGCACGCCCCCTTAAGGCCCCGATTACACCGCGCCGCTCGCCACATCAAAAGCGGCACACAAGCGCGAGCGAACTTCACCCAATGGAGTCACTGAGTTTCTTCGAGCCGGGCCCCGATCAGGTGACGCCCGCCAAGTGCAACGAGCGAGGCCCGGTCAGTTGATCGAGATGTCTGACGTCTCAACCATGCTGCCCAGGGGCCTCGTTGGTCATCTATCCTGCCGCACTCGACCTGCCGCATGCGCTCGTGGAGTGGGTCACCATGCTCATCGTCACCCGTGAGGGCGACCGGCGCCGCAAGCTCCGCCCGTCCCAGCGAGCGATGGTGGCACTGGTGTAACTGCGCGAACACACCACCCTGGCGAAGATCGCTGCCGGGTTCGGGATCAGCGAGTCCACCGCCCACGCCTACACCAGCGCGGTCATCCACCTACTCGCCCAGCGCGCGCCGGGTCTGCTGAAGGTCCTGCGCGAGGCCGATCCCGACTTCGTCCTGCTGGACGGCACCCTCGCCGAGTGCGACCGGGTCGGCGACTCACGCGCGGACTACTCCCACAAGCACCGCCGGCACGGAGTGAACGTGCAGGTGGTCACCGATCCGGATGGCCGGCTGCTGTGGCTCTCACCCGCGCTGCCGGGCCGGGCTCACGACCTGACCGCTGCCCGCACCCATCGGATCATCCGCATCTGCGAGCGCCAGGGCGTCCCCATCCTGGCCGATCTCGCCTACCAGGGCGGCGGCCCCTGGCTGACCAGGGGCATCAAGCGCAGGCCCCTGCAGGAACTCACCTCCACCGAGAAGACCGTCAACCGAGCTCTGGCCGCGGCACGGGCACCGGTCGAACGCGGTGTCGCCCGCTTGAAGTCCTGGCGGATCTTCCGCAGATCCCGCCGCAGTCCGAACCGCATGACGTCAATCGCCAAAGCAGTCCTCACCCTGGAGCGGCAACGCTGAAGAAGCTCAGTGGGTTCATCGGCCTGGACACCGTCACCCTCGGCATCATCCCGCTCGGCGCACACACGCCGTTCTCCCCGAAGCACGGGTTCTGGATCATTGACGAACGCCTCGTCGTCGCCGACACCTGGAACGCCGAGCTATGGCTCGACGCCGCGGAGGACGTCGCCCACTACCGCAAGCTGTGGAACCTGATGCAAGAGTCCGCCGTCTTCGACCACCAGGCCCACCGTCTGATCGCCCGCGCGCGGGCCAGCCTCACCCTGTCGTAGGCAATCCCCGACAACGCCCCTGGCCGTGTGCGCAATCCCGCGCAATCGACACGCCGGCCCGCAACTGCCCTGCTTACGGTCAGTTCATGGCGACACACCCTCCCCTCGCCCTGGCGCGCGAGGGACAAGCCTGGCTGCTCTCCTGCGCTCCCGACCCAGCCGCGATACAGCGCGCGTGGGGTGCCGGGCGACTGGCCGCCATCCCGGCCGGCCCGCACTGGCGGGTCGCCGAGGCATCCCTCGCCCGCTCTCTCGAAGCGTTCCGCCGGATGGACGCCGCCCCGAATGGCCCGGTCCCGGCGGACACGTACCGCGCGCTGGCTTGGTGGCTGCTTCCTCCGAGTCTCGCCGACAAGCTGGAGGACGTTGCCGGCATCACCGTGCACCCTGCCGGGTGGCTGCTGGAGTGCCCGCCCGTCGTCCACTTCCTGGGCGGCAGGTGGTGGCTCGATATGCCAGACGACACCGGCCAGCTCACCGACCCAACCCTGCTCGCCGCCGCATTCGGCCCCGGCGGCTATCGATCGGAAGGCGAAGCGCTCGCATGACGACCGCCGGTAACGGTATCGGTGACTGCGCTCCAGAGTTCATCACGGACGCGGGCGGAGACGCTGCCGACGAAGATGCGGGGCACGACCTCACTGGTCCAGCGGCTGAGAGCGTCGCGGAGGAGAGCTCCTGCGACGGGGCTGCACGACGTTCTAGGCCGGCAGCTTCAGCACGAACGGCACCGCGCCCTCAGGGTCGTTGGTGAACATGTAGTACACGAAGCCGCCCCGCCTGCCGACGTCGAGGACCAACTTCCCCGTCACGCCCTGACCCGGCCGGTATTCAGTGTCCACGTCGTCTCCTTCGCCGACACCTTCCAGCGTGGTCGATTCCTGGCCGGCGGACGTCGAGTCCGACCACATCAGGTTGCCGTACGTCTCCACGCGAGCCGATGACTTCCCGATGTTCTGGAACGTGAGCGTCACCTCGACGTACTGGCCGTGCTTTGGCTTGTTCGACGTGCCGATATCCGCCGGCGTTACGTACTTCGCCCCGACGAAGGTGACGCTCATCTTCCCGGTAGGCTTGTAATTCTCCCCGTGCTCGTCGGTTTCACCGACCTCGTACGTGCCCGTCCGGCCGACGCTCAGCGCCGATGCGGAGGAAGGGGACGGAGATGACGTAGAAGACGCCTGAGCGGGCGTTTGAGCCACTTCCTGCGTGGCTGGTGCCTTCGCTGGAAGCGTCTCGTTCTCGCTCTCCGACGAGCATCCCGTCAGTACGACGGCAGACAGCAGCGCGGCCGGCACAACGGCACGGCGGATGTAGGTGCGCATGGTCCATCCCCCCATGAGTCGGTGGCTCTCCCTGGCCACACAGAGACGCCAGCGTAAGGTACAGATGCAGGAGATGGAGACGCTGTGGCGTGGCAAGGCAGCACGCGCAGGAGCCGCCTCCCAGCCGCCTCTCAAAGGACTGGCCGCGCGTTCGCCGGCGCATCATCCGCAGGGGCGCCCACGACGCCATCGGCGCCGCAGTCACCGGCCTCGCCCAGGCCGGCCTCGCCCAGGCCGTCCCCGCCCTGGCCGTCGGCCTCGGGCCGGACCGGTCGTCGGAGAAGCAGGCCGTCGTCCTGACCGCAGTCACGATCGTCGTCGGCATGTGGGGCCGCACCCAGGTCACCGCCCCGGTCTCGGCCCGCGCCGTACAGACGGCCACCGAGCCGACCGGCGTCCGACCCGATGACGTTACGGCACGCCGGCCGGCGTCCGGCAGCGACGGCAGCGTGTCGTCCCCACACCACCAAGGAGCGGCACGCCTCGCACCCTTGGCGGCCTGCAAGGTGCAGGAGCCGTCGCTGTCCCGGCTGCTGCATCTCGTGGCGGCGCGGCGGGGCAGAGGTCTCCGGGTGCGGCACTACCGTCATGGGGGTGACGGGAAGCGACGCCGACCGGCAGTGGTCCGAGTCCATGCCGGCGGCCTATGAGCAGTACCTCGTACCGGTGGTCTTCCGGCCCTTCGCCGAGGACCTGACCGCCAAGGCGGCGGCACTCCACCCTCGACGCATCCTCGAACTGGCAGCGGGAACCGGCGTGTTGACAGCGAGCCTGCTCGCGACGGCGCCCTCGGCCGAAGTGACGGCCACCGACCTGAACGAGGCGATGGTGGCATTCGGGGCGGCCCGTGCCCCGGGTGCGGTGTGGCGGCAGGCCGACGCGCAGCGGCTGCCGTTTATGGACGGGAGCTTCGACCTGGTGGTCTGCCAGTTCGGCGTGATGTTCTTTCCCGACCGGGTCGCGGCCTTCACCGAGGTCCGGCGGGTGCTGACCTCGGGCGGCCGGTTCTTGTTCAACACCTGGGGCCCTTTGGGGACGCACGCTTTCCAAGACGCGACGCAGGCAGGGCTGGAGCGGGCCTTCCCGGACGACCCACCACGGTTCCTCCGGGCCGTCCCGCACGGCTACGCCGACCCCGCTGTCGTGGTCGCCGATCTGACGGCTGCCGGGTTCACTGTCGAGGAGGAGCAGGAGCTGACGCTTCAGGGCCGGGCCGCGTCGACCGCCGACCTCGCCACCGGGTACCTGACCGGGACACCGGTGCGCGCGGCCGTTGAGGAGCGCGGCGTCGGACCAGCTGTCCGGGCGGCTGTCATCGCGGAGATGACGTCCCGACTCGGCCCCGGGCCGGTCACCGCCCCGATGACGGCGTACGTCTTCCGCGCCGCGGCTTGAAAGCAGGACGCGTCGGCGTCGAACCTCGGCGGCGGGTGGTGGTGCCCTGGTGTTCCCGCCGACCGCGGCGCCGGCCGGTCGACGCCTTGCGCGGCCGGCGCCTCTCACGATGCGTCGTACGTCGTCGCTCTCCTCACCCTGCACCATCGAATGGGCTCGAAACCCGGCCGACCCCGGTGCATACGCTCACGCGTGGGCCATGGCTCGACGGCGAAGTTCCTTCTTGTCGGGCTTGCCCACGTCCGTCAGCGGCAGCTCGGTGGGGAAGACGATGCTGGCCGGCTCGTACATCGAGCCGCGTTCGGCGCGCACGAAGGCGCGGAGCTCCTCGGCACTGGTCTTGGCTCCGGGGACGAGCAGTACGGCCGCGTGGACACGCTCCATGCGGTCCTCGTCCCGGACGCCGTAGACGGCGCTCTGCAGGACCTGGGGGTGCCTGTTGAGCAGATCCTCCAGTTCGGTCGTGTACACATGGCCGCCGACAACGACGATCATGTCCTTGAGACGGTCCACGACGGTCAGGTAACCGTCGCCGTCCCGGTATCCGATGTCACCGGTATGCAGCCAGCCGTCCTGGAGGACCTGGGCGGTGAGCTGCGGTTGCTTCCAGTAGCCCTGCATGACCATGGCGGAACGCACGACGATCTCGCCGTGTTCGCCGTCTGGAAGCGTGTTCCCGCCGGCGTCTCGGATGGCGACCTCGACACCGTCCAGAATCCTTCCCGCGCTGCGCAGCCGCTCGGGCCGGGCGTGATCCTCCGGGGAGAGGACGCTGATCAGCCCCGCTTCGTTCTGTCCGTACCCCTGCATCAGCACCGGCCCGAGACGGCGCACCGCGTCGGCGAGTCGCGCCGGAGAGGCCTGGCAGCCGCCGTAGAGCACCTGGCGCAGAGTGGAGGTGTCGGTGTGCTCCATGCGGGGGTGGTCGAGCAACTGGTAGAGGAGGGGCGGCAGCAGCCACAGGTGGGTGATGCGCTCACGCTCGATGGTCTCGAGCACCTGCCCCGCCTCGAACTCGTCGAGCAGGACCACGGCACCGCTTGCCTCGAGCACGGCGTCCGTGAGCATGCCGGCCGCGTGGGCGATGGTGGTCGCGACGAGCTGGCGGTACGAGGAGGCTGCGTTGTTGTCGGCGTTGTTGTCGAGCGGGCGCGCGGTGCGCTGCGCCTGCACCTGTCGGTAGGTGGTGCATATGCCCTTCGGGTGGCCGGTGGTGCCGCCGGTGTGCCGGATGGCGCAGATGTCGTCCGCCTGCGCCTGGCTCACGAAGGGCTCGTCGGACTGGGCCGCGGCCAGCGCCAGCAGATCCTCACCCGTTTCGGTCGGGCCGAGTACCAGAACCGACTTGACCGGCACGGACTCGGTGATCTCGCTCGCCCGGTCGGTCATCCGCGGATCGACGACGAGTGCCCGGGTCTCCACATCGCGCACGATCGCGGCCTGCACATCCGAAGCGAGCTTGCTGTAGAGGTGGTTGACCCGCGCCCCTATCAGATTGGCCGCGTATCGCACGGCCAGAGTTTCCGGCAGGTTGCCGCTGAGCAGGGTGATCGTCTGGCCGCGCTCGATTCCCTGCCCCTGCATCGCCCAGGCCATCCGGTGCACCAGGCTACGCAACTCGCCTGCGCTGACACGGCGGTCTCCGTACACCAGTGCCTCGTTGCCGGGGTTCTCCGACAGGGCGTCGAGGATGTGCTCCACATGACTGCGGAAGTGGGGGGCGGCGTTCGGCATGTCTGGTCCTTCTGAGCCCGTGAGCGCGGGTCGGGTGGTGGTCGTCCATAGGTGGGGGACGGAAGCCGGCGCCTCCTGACCTCGGTCATGACGGGCCTGCTCCGCGTGGAAGGCCGGGCAAAAGGTTGCCTGGGCCAACCATGTATCGACTCTATGACGTCATGGCGAAAGTACCAACTCCGGTGTCACGCTTGGTCAGGAGGCGCGGCCGGACTGCTGCATGTTCGGGTGACAGCGGGGGGTACGAGTTGGGGCGTGACTGCGGGCGGGGCGCGTCTGCCCTGCTCGTGGCCTGTTTCAGGCGGCTCCAGCACGATCCACGGGACCGTTCGCTCCTCTCCTTCGCCGCTCGCGTTGCCGTCCTCGTACAGCACCCCCTTGAGGTGTCGACCGCGGACCTCGAACCGTCCGGTGCCGTCCTCGCGCTCCGCCCGCGTGCAGCAGCCGTAGCGCACGGCCAGGATTACTGGCGGGAGGGGGTTATTCCAACCGTGCACTATTCCGTCTTGCCCGTCCGCGTTGGGGCCAGCGGATAGCTTCGTCGGCGAGGACCGAGAGCAGGTGTTACTCAGTACCGAGAGCTTCTGTCCGGCCAGGGTTCGATCGTGCACGTTTCACCTTCGCGCTGCGCTCAGCCCGCGACCGGGTGGTCCCGTTATCGGCGTGCTGCCCGTGGGCTGGCCTGTCCGCCCACGGCACTGACTGCAGCGGCGTTGGACGGCCCGGCCGCGTAGTCCGGCAGATCGACGCTGCTGATCTGCTTGCCCATCTTCAGCATCTTGCCGAGGATCCAACGCCGGTTCAGTAGCCCGTTGCGCACCCGTAGCCCGGTCGCGGTGCCGGGCGCCAGGAACGGGCCGGTGCGGTCGCCGCCTTTCTGGCAGCCCTGGGCGTAGTCTCGCAGGGTGCGCTCGTAGCGGGGGAAGGCGGTGCGGTGGTCGCCGCGGGCCCGGGCCAGCTCGCCGGCCAGAACGTACGCCGCCACCACGGCGGTGCCGGTTCCCATGCCGCCGATGGTGGCCCCGCAGGCGGCGTCGCCGAGCAGGGCGATCCGGCCGGAGGACCAGGCGGGGACGTCGGCCCGACTGATCGAGTCGAAGTACAGCTCCGGGGCCTGCTCCAGGCTCTCCAGCAGGCGGGGCACCTCCCAGCCGAGGCCTGCGAAGGCGTCCCGGATCAGCTTCTTCTGCTGCGCCACGTCATGGCGGTCATAACGGAGTTCGGCCGAGGCGAAGACGAAGAAGGCACCCGCCTTGGTCGGGTCGCTGTGGTCGGAGCCGACGGCGGCAAGCCGGCCGGGGGCGTTGAGGCCGACTGAACCGAGCGGTAGGCACAGGTAGTTGGGCAACTGCCAGGTGGCCGCGTAGTAGCCGAGGTGGCGGACGTAGCGCTCCTCTGGGCCAAAGGCGAGCCGTCGGACATTGGAGTGCAGCCCGTCGGCGCCGATCACCAGGTCGAACTCGCGTGGCGCGCCGTTCCTGAAGGCCACCCGGACGCCGGTGGGCGTCTCCTCCAGGGCGGTGATCGAGTCGCCGAAGAGGTACTCGGTGCGTGGGAGGCTTCGCTGGTGCAGCACCTGGGCGAGCTCCCCGCGCGGGACCTCGACGTCCCCGCCCGCGAAGTCCGCCGGCAGATGGAGGATCTGGCGGCCGCGCTGGTCGATGAATGTTATCGGGCTGCCGCCGGTGTCGAGCGCGCGCAGCTCGTCGAGGACACCCATCCGCTCCAGCACGGTCAGGTGGGTCTTGCCGCGGAAGTCGACCGCCTGGCCGCCGCCGCGCAAGGCGGGCGCCAGCTCGACGACGGTGGTCTCGAAGCCGTACCGCCCCAGCCAGTACGCCAGTGCGGGCCCGGCGATGCTCGCGCCCGAGATCAGGACCTTCGTGCTCACGTGAACCACCCCATCTGAGCTTGTTGAATAACCGTGTCCAGCGGACACAATTTATGGCTGTGTACGCTAGACGCAGTTAGGTCGTTTCGCAAGGAACAGGCGGAGATGAAGCGGGAATTGGGTGAGGAAAACGAGGCGGTGCGGCTGCTGTGGGGACCGCCCGCCAAGCCGTCCCGGGGACCGAAGCCCGCGCTGAGCCTGGCGCGGATCGCCGCGGCGGGCGTCGAGATCGCAGACGCCGAGGGCCTCGGCGCCGTCTCGATGCAGAAGGTGGCCGGGCTGCTGGACTTCACCAAGATGTCGCTCTACCGCTATGTACCCGGCAAGGCGGAGCTGGTCGCGCTCATGGTGGAGGCCGCGGTCGGCGGACCGCCGCCAGTCGTGGAAGGGCTCGGGTGGCGCGAGCAACTCACGGACTGGGCAGCAGAGTTGACGAGGTCGTTCACCGAGCACCCATGGCTGCTCGACGCCACCGTCGGCCCGCGGGTGATGGGCCCCAAGGAACTCGGCTGGCTGGAGCGAGTGGTCGAGGCCTTGGACGGCCACGGGCTGACCGGCCCCGAGCGGATGGACGCCGCGGTGCTGCTGGCCGGGCACGTCCGGAGCATCGCCGAGCAGGCCCGCGCGGCCCGTCCGGGCAGTTCGCCCGAGACAGACCTCCTGGCCGTACTCGGCCCCCTGGTGTACCAGCACGCGGACCGCTTCCCCGCGCTCGCCACGGCCATTGCCTCACAGGACGGCCGGGATCAGGCGCTGGACTTCGGCCTGGAGCGGATCCTCGACGGTCTGGAGGCCCTGATCACGCGCCGCGCCGGGTAACTCGGGGAAGATCAGCCGTGACTCATTTGAAGTGGCGCCTCCTCGGCGGCGGTCTCCAGCCGCTGCGTCCTGGCGCTGACCAGTCCTACTCGCGCACACACTGCCCCCGGCCGACCAACGGCGCGAGCACGCTCACATCCGTAGTGAGAAGGGCATCCGCTGGGGCGGCTGACCAGTGGAAGCCGCGTGACCCCGCAAACAGCACCGGCGACACTGCCGCCATGACCGTTGATCGCGAGGCACTTCAGGCCAGCTGGAACCGGACCCGTGGCCACCTCGACGCCGCCCGCATCCACCTGACGGTCCTGCCGATCGTCGACCTGTCGGTGACGCGCGAGTTCCTACAGCACAACGAGCTGGGACTCGCCTTCGACTGTCCCGTCGATCTCGGTGACGACCTCGACCTGCCGCTCACCTTCTGGTATCACCTCGACCGAGCAGCTTTTGAGATGCGGCTCTGCAGCGATGCGCTGCACAAGCCCCACCTCACGGCTGCCGGCCTCTGCCGCCGCCGTCTCGCAGCCGACGCCGAGAAAGAATGACCCGCTTACCTCGGAGCATTGGGCTAGGAGTTCGATCCGAGCTGGCTCCGGCGGTCGTCGTCGACGGGGGACAATTCTTGGATGAGCACACAACCCCAACGCACCAAGCGCAGCGGTCCGCAGACCGCTTCCGTCGTGGCCGACCTGCCGTTCAAGCCTCAGCTCGTCAAAGCGGTGTTCAGGGACGTGACCTCGTTGCACGTCTCCCGGCCGGCCGCCTGGACCGCCGCGTCGGTTACACGGACCGTGCTGACGGAGATCATCGACGGCGCGAGAAGCGCGGCGGCCGAGGAGGCCAGGAAGAGGCTGGTTCCCAAGGACCTCATCTCGGCGATCGACCGGAACGTCGAGGTGGAGGTGGGATCGGAGTGGTACCTGCACAGCCCGACCTTCCATGGCCTGTTGGGCGAGGTGCGCAACGCCGATGGTGCGCTCGTGTCTCTTCGTGAGCGCCGCGGGGCGCGTACACCGAGTGGTGTGGCTGGTGCCCACCGGTTCGAGGCCGGGATGAGAAGGCTGCTGGGGAACCGGGGGGTGAGGGCGGTCCCGGCGATGGTCCGCGACCTGGACGGAATCGCGAGCGTGTTCCTGACGGCCCTGGCCCGGGACGCGGCCATGGTCGTCCGTGAGGGCGGGGTCAAGCGGTTCGGGACGGTCAGTCTGGCGGTGCCGGGCGAGCCGGCCCCGGCCCCGCTGCTCAAGGACCCCCTCCTCGCCCTGTCCAACCGCCGCGGGGACAGGCGGACTGTTGGCGGGAACGACGTCCTGGCCGCCGTCACAATGCAGCTGTTCGGCGATCTCAGGCAACGCGCCATCACAGAGGCAGTCGAGATGACACGGAACACGCCGGCCAACTGATCGGGCCCGCCCCTGCGCTCTGCCCACGGTTCCCCATGTGCGCGGCCCCCTGAATCTGCCGCCCGCATTCGGCTCCGGCCGGCTCGCGAAACAGGGCTCGTCGTATGGGCGCGGACCGCCGACCGCAGGCACCTCACGGGAAGACCTCCCTTTGCACTGTGTGTCAGCGGTGCGTGAGGTGCGAGGCAGGCGGAACCGTCCACAGCGTACGGCGCGCATATGGAAGTAACTCATATTGCGTGTGCTTGTCAGCCTGGCGTAAGCGCACCTCTTCTTCGGTGCGGGTTTCGCGCTGAAGGCGCTGTGGTGGATCGCGGTGATCGTGCTCGTCGTGTGGCTGCTGGGCTTCGTCGTCCGTTCTGCGGACAGCGGTGGCCGCAAGGGCCGCTGGTACCGCTGGTACCGCTGGTCTGGCAGTCGCTAGACGCCAGGCGCGACAAGCGCGCCGCCCTGCGCAAGGTGATGAGGCCCGGCCGTATACGGCCGGGCCTCACTCGCGTGACGACACTTCCTATGCGGGCGGTCGGGAGGAATCGGGCGTATCGCAGGGTACGTGAGTGATGCGCCGGCCCCGCAGTGGGGGCATAGCGGCGCACACCCCGATCCGGCAGTCGTCGATCTCTCCTGAGGTTCTGGTGTACTGCCGGCCCACTCCGGCCGAGGTGGTGCCCTTCTTGATGAACCCGATGTCGTCGATGATCAGCACTCCGTCCGGCCCGAGCCGTTCGGCGATCTAGGCGCGAACGTCGTCACGCAGCGCGTCCGCGTCCCAGACACTGCTGTTCAGTAGCCGCTGAAAGCCGTCCGGGGTTACGGTGGCCTGCCCATTCCGCGAGCTGCCAGCCGTTCTTACGTGTCGCCCGCCCCAGCAGACCGGGGACGTGGTCGCGCATCCGCCACCGCAGATCCGCCCGAGCAAACCGGCCCGCCACCCGGGCGAACGCCGACTCCAACTCATGTGCCCAGTCAGCGACTTCAGTCATCCCCTCCATACCCAGGACAACGACAACCACCAGCTCAGGACACGAACCGCTGCTGGAGTATGAGAACGGTTAACACAATGACTGAACTTGCCTGTGGGTGATGAGGCAGCAGGCCAGTTTGAGGAAGGCTTCATGAATGTCGGCCTGGCGTTCCCAGCGGACCCGGAGTCGGCGGGAGCCGCGCAGCGTGGCGCTTCTGGGCGCCGCGAGTATCCGCCAAGACGATGTACGTCTGCTGAGACGTCTGCTCAAGGCCGTTCTGGCTTCCGGGTCGGGGAGCTGAGGCCGTCATGGGACGCCCGGAAGCACCGATCGATCACACGATTCCCGCGCTGGGTCAGGTCGCTCAGATCCTGCGGTCCATGCGGCGCTCGGCGAGCCTGACCTACACCATCTCGCCGACCGCACCAACTACTCGCCCGCGTACCTGGAAGCGGGCCGCCCGCGGCCACTGGGCCAGCGCCGACGTCTTCGAGGCCTACGCGCAGGCATGCGTGACCAAGGACGCGGACTACTGCCTCATCGCAGAGGTCAGGCATCTGCACTCCACCGCAGCTCAGGCCATCGCGGTCGGCAAGCGGGCGGCACGCCGCTCGACGGTCGTGCCCAAGCCCCAGTACGTCCACGACGAGCCCGACCTCAGCCGGGCCCTGACGGACGCCTGGGCCCGCGCGGGCCGTCCTGGCCCTGCCGTCCGTCGAGGGCACCTGCCGACTCGCCCCGTACACCGCCTCCAAGGCCTCGGCGGCGACGGCGCGCAGGCGGGCCGCCTCAGACTCCCCACATGAAAGACCTGTTACTACGTCATGATCGGGGGCAGCGGTTCACAGGCCTCGTGCCATGCAGGAGGAAGGGCGGCGACGCCGGTGCGGGCGGCGATGACCCCGCCCGCGATGGCGCAGGTAGTGTCGATGTCGCCGCGCCCGGCGACCGTGACCCACAGGCCCTCGTGCAGGTCGTCGAGGTGCCCCGCCGCGCACCACAGGGCGTACGGGACGGTGTCGGGCCCTGACATCCGGTAGCCGGAGCCGAGGACCTCCGCGGCGTGCCGAACCGAGGTGCGCTCCGGCATCCGGGCCGCGATCCGCACTCCCGACCGGACGTCGCTGTCGGGGAGTCGTTCGGCGACTGCCTGGAGGAAGTCCGATCTCGCCGGCGTGGGCCCGCCCCGGCTGCGGGTCGCCAGCGCCGCGGCCAGGGCGACCGCCACCGCTCCGGTGACCGCCTCCGGGTGGTGGTGCGAGACCGCACCCTGGCGGGCGGCCTGCTCAGCGACCACATCGAGGTCGGCGCCGTGCCAGGCCCCGAGCGGGGCGGCGCGCATGGCCGCGCCGTTGCCCCAGGAGCCTTGGCCGCCGAACTGTCCGGCGACCACCTCCTGCCAGGGCTCGCCCGCATCGATTCGGCGCAGCACGTCATGCATCGAGGCTCCATAGCCGCGGTGCGTGTCCTCGGCGTAGGCCGCCGCGAGGCGCAGGGCCAGGCGGTCCTGGTCGACGATGCCCCCGCCCTCGACGAGCTCCCGGACGAGAACCAGCGCTTGAGCGGTGTCGTCACTCCACCGCCACAGCGCTTCCTGGGGCAGCGTCCGCGCCTCCAGGGCTGCCGCGCCATGCCTGCGCAGGATGCCGAACCAGCGGTCGCCGAAGGCGTCGCCGAACGCGAGCCCGTACAACGAGTCCAGCACAGCAGTAGGCACGTTGATCATCGGCGAAGTATCGCAGCGCGATGGATCTCCTACATCCCTTTTTTGAAGCCGCCGGGCCTCTGACCTGGCCATGGAGCGGCTGCCCAAAGAACTCTCTGTAGTGCAGTGCGGACCCCAACCCGCGTAGTCGCGTTATTCCTCCCGGGAGAGCTGATGGGTGCCCTCTACACGGTCGAGCAGGGCGCACACGTTCAGCCCTGTGCTGATGAGCGGTTCCTCGGTGTCCTCGTTTCCCCATCACACTGCCGCGCTCCGTACCCGAAGTCGCTGACGCCACCTCGCCGAACAGGCCAAACAGTCCTGACCAGAACAGACACCAACCGAGCCACAACCCCCCTCCGAGTGTTACGGGCCATCCGGCTTGGGGCATTTACGAGTTGGTGCGTGATAGCGGGTGAGGTGTCGTGTCAGGTGGATGGCATGATCCCGCTGTGGCGATCACGGTCAATCGGACGGTGCTGGCGCATCGGCTGTTCACGGGGCTCTCTCCGCATCATCTTGCTTGCTTGGTCGAGGAGTTGGCCGGGCCGTGGCAGGCCGGGGTCGAGGGCCGTCGCCATGCTGCGCGAGGCGGGGCCCGCAAGCGAGCCGAAGGTGCCGGCGCCCGTCATCAGCTGGTGTTCGTTGACCGGCTGGTGGCCACGCTGATGCATCTGCGGCACGACCTGCCGCACTCGGTGCTGGGGCTGCTGTTCGGCGTCGACCGGTCCACCGTCAGCCGGGCGATCGGAGAGGTGCGCACGCTCCTGGCGGAGCGGGGGTGCGCGGTTCCCGACCGTCCCGGCCTGTGGTTTCGAACGCTGACAGATGTCTTTGCCTATGCCCAGGCCGAAGGCGTCGAGCTGCGCCTGGACGCCACCGAGATCCAGGTCCGCCGGCCGCCGGCCGGCCGCGGGCACTCGGAAAGTGATCACAGGTTCGCCCATTCGGAGCTGGACGTGAAATGACAAGCTAAGGAATTGTTAACCGAGGGCCTCGGCGGCGTACGTCACCTCGCAGCGAGTACGACGGCCGGGGCGTTACTGGGTTCAGCGATCCATAACTCGCTATGGGTCCTGCCCCCGGTCGCCCAAGGAACGGCGACCGGGAACCGCTCCGCCGGCCGTTCGCGCGCGGGGGCCAGCATGCTCCTGGTGCTCGTCGGCGGCCCGTTCGACGGGCGGCTTTCTCCTCTCCCCCGAACGCGGCGACCATCGCGGCGTTCCTGCGCACCCAGGCCTTCCGGCCGGAGTCGCTGGTGTGGCTGGAGGGCTACCAGGCCCTGCTGCGGTGGCGGGCGGGAAACGAAAACACCGGGGCACCTCGCGCCGCGTCAGGAGGCGGTGTGGGATGTAGGCGAGGCAATGGCGCCCATCGGGGAGCACTTGGCCAACCTCCGGCGAAAGGGCGCGAGGAACGATCTCGGCAAGGGCCCGAAGCGGGCGGCGGGGCGCGCGGCGCAGCTGACGGAGATCGACCCGGACCCACTGCCCGTGGACGCTGGACTGGCAACGCCACTACCGGGTGCTCGCTGACCTGGTCGACGCTGTTGGCAGCCTGCCCGAGATCGCGCCCGGCGTGCTGATGGACGGCGACGACATCGGGCGATAGCTGGAGCGACGGAAGCAGCCGGCCCACCTGGACGCAGCTGTCGACCGAGCAGCAGGAGCGGCTCACCGTGCTGGGCGTCAAGCCGCTTGAGGCGCCGTCCCTCGCCGCCTTGGGCGCCGTCTTCTGCATCGTCGCCATCACCCTGTCCGCCCCCTGGGCCTATGCCGTCGGCGCCCTCTTCCGCGTCGCCTCCGTAGTTGCCGGCCACCGCCCCCCGGTGCTGACAACCACCCGGCTCACCCCCAGACGGCCCTCGGTGACACAAGCACGCCTTATGGCGCCTATCGTGCTTCGGCTCATAGGTCGCCGGGACCGGATCACCCGCGCTGATCTCACAAGTCGAAGCCGAGCTGTTCAACGTCGGTGAACTCCACCAGCAGGCCGACCACGCGACGGCTGCCGTCACGGAGTACACCTCCCCCAGAGCCTCAGCGGCCAGGGTGCGCAGCCGGTCCGCATTGGCGCATGCCTGCTGGGCAAGGAGCAGGCGTGGGCCGGGGGGCAGGGCCAGGGTGAGGTGACGGATCGAGCGTCGTCGGTGATACCGGGCGCGGCGGTGAACCCGAACAGGGCGTGAGTGCAGATGACCAGGCCGGTGACGGTGGCGGTCTGGCGGCGGGGCCTGCTCGCGCATGCGTGGTTGCCGCCGGGCGCGGACCGCATCCGTCAGGTACGCGGCGAGATCCGCGCGGGGTCGGCGGATCTGGTCCTTGACGTAGCGCTTGCCTCCCCACTCGCCGGTTTGGTGAATGCCGAGCGGCAGGGGACCATCGCTTTGTCCTGAGCGATGCCGGGGACTGCGGCCCGGGCGGACACAGCGAATCGCCCGCTGCCGCACCGCAGCGGGCAGGGGATCACAGCGCGATCACCGGAGCCGTACGCACCGGCCCTGGCAGACAGGAGGAGCAGGGTTCCACTGCTGGGCCCGCAGGGCCGGTGCATCACTCACGTACCCTGCGATGCGCCCGATACGCCCTATCCCTCCCAACCGCCAGCGCGGCACCTCTCCTTACGCGAGTGGGTCCCGGCCGTATCGGCCGGGCCCCACTCACTTCTCGCACGCGGCTCGTTCCTCGCGCCGGGTGTGTCCGACGTCTACCAGCGGTACCAGCGGCCCTTGCGGCCGCCGCTGTCCGCGGTACGGACGACGAAGCCCAGCAGCCACACGACGAGCACGATCACCGCGATCCACCAAAGTGCCTTCAGCGCGAAACCCGCACCGAAGAGGATCAGAGCCAGAAGAAGAACCAGAAGCAGGGGAACCATTGTTATCAACCTCCTGGCCACCAGATGCCCTTACGTCAGGCTGACAAGCCCGCCAAGCGGGAGTTATTTCCGCGAGGCACGGGGCATAGGCGGGCGCCGCGTGCCAGGGCTGGTTCCCCCGGCCCCATTCCTCAGGCCGCGCAGAGCGCTTCGCCAACCGCGGTGTGCGGGCCTGGGGCAGGAAGTGTCGCCAGAGCAGTGAAGGCGGTAGGCGAGGCCAGGGCCTGGTCTGCGCGGCGCGCCAGCGCTTGGTCTACCGGGGCGAAACGTTCCGCGTCATCGTCCGCATCGAACGTCGTCTTCACTGCCGACCAACCCACCGACCCGGGCCGGGAAGCGGACCCGACTCGCGGTGATCCTTCCAGGAGAAGCTCTTGCGCCCGTCAGGCCGGGTGTTCTGCATAACCTTGATCATGGAGCCCAGGGTGGCTTCGCGATTGTTCGGTTCGACCGTCGCGTGCGCTGCGGCTTCGACGGCCTTGATCGCTTCGCTGTACGCCCTCACGGGATCCGGATGCAACGCGTACGCGGCCGCCCAGGCCCGGTGCAGGTGAGCGCCGGCCGCCCGCGTGCCGGGTCCTGGTCCGCGCCTGTCACGGCAGCTTCGACGAGTGCTTCCACCGTCGGGTCGACGCGCTGGCGCAGGCTCCCTTGGTCGGCACGCAGGCTGTACGCAGACCTGCCATCGTCCAGCAGGCGTTGCAGCGATCGGCGCAGCTGGACACGAGGTTGCAATTCGCCCGTCCCAGCCATGGCCGCCACGAGCATGTCCAGCTTGGTCACGGGCTGGTTCGGAAGGACGGGCAGCGTTTTGACGGATGCGGAGGGCGCGGTCAGGTGCAGCCAGGCGTCGATGACGTCCGGCAGTGCCGCTGCGGGCGTGCAGTAGGCAAGATGGTCCACCTCCGGTTCCCAGTCGTCCGGCGGTTCTCTCCCCTCCACCAGCTCGTGCCGCCGGCACCGGTGGGACTCGCGCAGGTCGCAGCGCAGCACGATGCGGTCCAGGGCAGTGGAGTCCTGGCTGATCGCGCGATGGGCTAGGACAGTGGAGTCCTGGCTGATCGCGCGATGGCTTCATCGCCGGAGCTGGATTTCCAGCGCCCCGGAGACCGAAGTTCGCAGGGCCGGCGCAGCAGCGCTGGCCCGCTCGGACAGGGGTCGCCACGGGTCGTTCGTCGTCACGGGATCACGATAGAGAGCCAGTTGATGAGCGGAAACAGGCTGTCGTCTCGCGGAGCAGCGACGTCGGGGTGCACGGGATGTCCGGGTCTTCTCCGGGGAGTTGCCCGGCGCGACGCCGCCGCAAGCCTGAGGTGCGAAGCCCGCGGCGCTTCGGCCGGCGCACGGACGGCGGAGGTCGGCGTGGCCCGTCTGAGTCATCGGAGCCTACGTCCAGCGCATCCTGTGTCTACGGGGCGGTCGTCTCTTCGGTGAAGAGGTGAGCCGTTATCTCTTCGTGGGTGGGTGGTGACGGCAGGGTGCGGGTGTGCTCCGGGCGTAGGCCGTCGAGGAAGACGCAGAGATGCCGTGTGGCGAGAGTGGCAGCCTGCTCGGGTGGCAGGTGGGGCAGGGGGCGGCAGATCAGCGCGGCGGTGGCGATGAGGTCCACCGCGGTGATGTCAGGCCGGAGCACCTCGGCGCTGCGTCCTGCGGCGAGGATCTCTTCCAGAGCGGCGGCAATGTGCTGTTGCAGGTCGCGGGCATGAGGATCGTTCGTCATGGGCCCGCCGATGAGTGGCAGGGACAGCAGTTCGCGGTTGTCGATCATGCTTTGCAGGAAGGACTGCAAGGCCGCAAGCGGATCGGTCTGCGCCGTGTCGGCCGCTGCCCGAGCCGCGTCGAGTACCAGGCTGAAACCGTCCACCACCACCTGAGTGATGAGGGCGTCGCGGTCGGGGAAACGCCGGTAGAGGGTGGCGATGTTCACTCCCGCGCGGCGCGCGATCTCGTCCAAGGGTACGGCGGTCCCCGACTCGCGGAAGGCTGCGCGGGCCGCGGCCAGGATCTGGGCTCGGTTGCGCGCGGCGTCGGCCCGCAGGCGCGGGGCCGGCGGTCCGCTCGGAGTGCTGGCAGCCACCGTATCCACCTCTGCTGTTTCTCATCGTCTGCGGCGTGTCGAGGGTACGCCCCCAGCCTAAGTGAAGGATTTCCTTCACTTAGGTGTAGTGTCGCTGTGCAGGCGACGCGGCGCACCATCCATTCGGTGGAATGGGCGCCCGCCCACCGGCCGGATATGCGAAAGGAAACCCCTCATGACAACAGCGGACGACAAGCGCTTCGCGGGCAAGGTGGCGGTGGTGACGGGAGGCAGCCGGGGCATCGGAGCGGCGGTCGCCACTCGCCTGGCGGCCGAAGGAGCAGCTGTTGTCGTGGGCTACCGCGGCAACCAGCGAGCCGCCGATGAACTGGTCCGGTCACTGGCGGCCCAGGGCCACAAGGCCATGGCGCTGCGTGCGGACGTAGCCAATCCCGACCAGACGGAAACCCTGATCGACCGGGCTGTCTCCGAGTTCGGACAGCTTGACGTCCTGGCCTCCTGCGCGGGCGTGGAGCACTTCGACGCACTGGAGAACATCACCCCGGCCGACTTCGACCGCGTCTTCTCCGTCAACACCCGCGGCCAGCTCTTCGCCGCCCAGCACGCCGCCGCCCACATGCGCACAGGCGGCACAATCGTGCTCACCTCCTCGGTCAGCGCATCGAAGGCGTTCTTCGGACACACCCTGTACGCAGCGTCCAAGGCCGCCGTGGAAGCGATGGTCCTCAACCTCTCGGCCGAACTCGGACAGCGCGGCATCACCATCAACGCCATCGCCCCCGGCGGAACGGCCACCGACATGGCCGCCGAACACGGAGCCAGCTACCAGCACCCCCAGCAGGTCGGGAAGCAGGCCATGTCCGAGTGGCTGGACGTGCAGGTGGCGCTGCGGCGCCTCGCGGACCCCGTCGAGATCGCAGCCGCGTACGCCTTCCTCGCCAGCGAAGACGCCGCCTACATGACCGGCCGCACCCTCCAGATCGACGGCGGGATGTTCTAGCCGACCAGCGGGATCCGCCGACCGGCAGGCTCACCCCTCGCAGCTTCCGGTCGACGGCCGGCTGTCTCGGCCGCCGGCCCACCGGCCCTGCGTCGGGAAGAGCCCGGGCTCCTGGCGGCCAGGGTGGCCAGGTGGGCGACAGCAACGGCAAGAGCGAGACCGACCCGTAGGCCGTGCTGAAATCCGGATGTGCCGGAGATCAGGGCGCCGAAGACGGCGACGGCCAGCGCCGCGCCGATCTGGCGGCTGGTGTGGAAAACGCCGCCGGCGGTCCCGGCCTGCTCGGCGGGCACACGGTCCAGCAGGACAGCGGTGGTCGGGGGCCTGACCAGCGGGCCGGCCATGCCCACCGGGACCAACAGCAGGGCGCTCACCCACACCGGCGCCGCGGCCGGCACCAGCGCCAGGGTGACCGGGGCGACCACGGTCAGGGCCATGCACATGTACGGCTTGGCCTCTCCTCGCCGGGCGGCTGCAGATGGGGGCCGTCGGTGATCCGAATCGGGTCGACCGACTCCAGGGGGACGAACGCGTCGATCGGGATGTGCTGTCCCGGGACGTGGTGACACGCGTGCTGGGTGCTTGAAAGGGTGAGGGCCTTCTGGGTTCGGCAGCGGCGGGTCGCTCAAGTCCTCGTCCATGATCGGGATGACCTGCGTCGGGGTCAACTCGTAGCCCATGCCGATCGGCCGGCGCGACTGCATCTGGCAAGATCGGATCGTGGCTCAACTCGCCGTCTCCTTGAGCAGAATCGGGCTCGCAGACTGGCGAGCTGTCCACTCCTGGGCTTCCCTCGCTCAGGTCTGCCGTTTCCAGGCCTGGGGACCGAACACCGAAGAGGAGACCCGCACGTTCCTGGCGACCGCGGTCGAGGCCTGGGAACGCTCACCTCAGCAGCGGTTCGCCTATGCAGCGCGCGTAGGGGGTGACGTGGTCGGCATGGGTGAGCTGCACGTCCGGAACCGAGGGCAACGGCAAGGCGAGATCACCTATGTCGTGCATCCTCGGGCCTGGGGACAGGGCGTGGGAACGGCGATTGGAGAGGAACTACTCGCGCGAGGGTTCGATGATCTCCGGCTGCACCGCGTCTACGCGACCTGCGACCCGCGCAATATCGGCTCAGCACGGGTTCTCGGCAAGCTTGGCATGACGTGGGAAGGACGTCATCGTCACACCGCGCTGATCCGGGATGGCTGGCGAGACTCCGACATGTTCAGCATCCTCGAAGATGAGTGGCGCGAGCGGGCGCCCCGGGTTGCTGACGAGTAGCAAGTAGGGCCTGTGCCGGCCGGTCCAGCCGTGTAATGGGCGGGGCTTGGCGGGTTCGCTTGCCGTTGAGGCGACGGGTCATGAGGGTGATCGCGGCCCAGGTGATGAGCGTTTCCCTGGAAGTCGGCGAGCAGTGGCGCCAGTTCCTCGCCGGCGTCCACGCCGGCCTGGTTCTCGGTGGCGATCCGGTCGTGGTCTTCGACTTTCGGTTGGTCGAAGTGGCCGGGCACGTCGACCGCCGTCACCGCGAGTCCGGACTCCGCCACGAAGTGGTACGCGCGGTCATGATGCCTGGGGCCTTCTTGTGCCGACCGCCACCGTGTCCCATGAGGATCAGGGGACGGGGCCCGGTGGCAGTCCTCGGTGTCCGGAGCACGCCGGGAATGTCACCGGCAGCGAATGGATCATGCGAGAGAGGGAGTCCTGACGTGTCGCGGCGTTGATCGGACTCACCTGCTCAGTTTGCGGCGATGCACGGCAGCGCCGGACCTACCACGAGGGTTTCCGTGCCTGCCCGCAGTTGTCGTCAGCCCGAGTGCCGCCTGCTTGCTCGCCGGCAACCAAGTGTTGCGCGGCGTTGTCCAGCAGGGCGTCCAGGACGACCGGGTAGGCGCTGTGCGGCATGCGGGCGGCCAGCAGACGGGCGGTCGCCGCGATGTTCGGGTAGGACTCGGCGGGCAGTCGCGCGTACGTGGAGGTCCACATCTCCTCGTCCCTGGTCCGGGCCTCTTGCGTCAGGACGAGCGCTCCGGCGTCGAGGGCGACGAAGGCCAGGCTGAGGTCGATGAAGGCGTGGTAGATGCGGACGGACGCGGTGTCCGGGAAGCCGGCCGAGCGCAGGATGCCGAGGATCGTCTCGTCCAGCGCGATCTCCCGCGGCCGGCCGGTGACCCGGCTCGCGGTCAGCGCAGCGGCCTGCGGGTGGGCGAGGTACGACGCGTGGATGGCCAGCCCGAGCGAGCGCAGGTCGGCCCGCCAGCCACCGGTGGCGGTCCAGTTGTCCCGAGCGCGTCCCATCAGCTCCTCGCCGATGGCCCGGGTCAGATCGTCCAGGCCCGAGAAGTACCGGTACAGCGTACTGGGATCTGCGCCGAGGGCGGTGCCCAGGCGGCGGGCGGTGAGGCCGGCGGTGCCGTGCTCCCGCAGCACCCGCAACGCGGTCTCGACGATCAGCTCCTCCGACAGCACGGTGCCCTGCCGGGTCGGCCGGCGCCTCCGCCGCGCCGACTCCGGCACCACCTGTTTGGCCATGCGGACCACGCCCTCTCCACCGCCGCGGCGGCGACCCTTATGCCAACGCGGTTGACCTTACACCGCGCCATCCCGTTGCATCAGGGCGTCCCAGGGCCCATGCCCTGCACAGGACCTGCACAGAAAAGGTGTCTGACATGCGTGTACTCCTGGTGGGCGCGGGCGGAGTCGGTACGGCCGTCACCCGGATCGCGGCCCGTCGCGGCTTCCTGACCCACATGATCGTGGCCGACTACGACCCGCACCGGGCCGCGGCGGCCGTCGCCACACTGGAGGAGCACGGTGACCGGTTCAGCGCCCGGCGTCTGGACGCCTCCGACGAGGAGGCAGTGCGCAGGCTGCTGACCGAGGAGCGCTGCGACGTTCTGCTCAACGCGACCGACCCCCGGTACGTGATGCACCTGTTCCGCGCGGCCCTCGCGGCGGGCGTGCACTACCTGGACATGGCAATGTCCCTGTCCTCCCCGCACGCCGAGCGCCCGTACGAGGAGTGCGGGGTAAAGCTCGGCGACAGTCAGTTCGAGCTGGCCGGGCAATGGGCGGACGCCGGTCGTCTGGCCCTGGTCGGGATGGGAGTGGAGCCCGGCCTTTCCGACGTCTTCGCCCGGTACGCCGCGGACGAACTCTTCGACGAGATCGAGGAGATCGGTGTGCGTGACGGAGCCGACCTCACCGTGGAGGGCTACGGCTTCGCCCCCTCCTTCAACATCTGGACCACCATCGAGGAGTGCCTCAATCCCCCGGTGGTCTACGAGAAGGACCGCGGCTGGTTCACCACCGCGCCGTTCAGCGAGCCCGAGGTCTTCGACTTTCCGGAGGGCATCGGCCCGGTCGAGTGCGTGAACGTGGAGCACGAGGAGGTGCTGCTGATCCCCCGCTGGGTGGACGCCCGTCGGGTGACCTTCAAGTACGGGCTGGGCAACGACTTCATCGCCAAGCTGAGGACCCTGCGCGAGCTTGGCCTCGACTCCACCGCCAAGCTGTCCGTCCCCGGCGAGGGCGGCCCTGTCAGGGTGTCCCCGCGTGATGTCGTCGCCGCGTGTCTCCCCGACCCGGCCGGCCTCGGCGAGCGGATGACGGGGAAGACCTGCGCGGGCACCTGGGTGAAGGGCACGAAGGACGGCGCTCCGCGCGAGGTGTACCTGTACCACGTGGTCGACAACCAGTGGTCCATGCGCGAGTACGACTCACAGGCAGTGGTCTGGCAGACCGCCGTCAACCCCGTCGTCGCCCTGGAACTGCTCGCCACCGGCGTCTGGACGGGCACGGGTGTCCTCGGTCCCGAGGCCTTCCCGCCCCGCCCCTTCCTGGAGTTGCTCACCGAATACGGCTCTCCTTGGGGCCTGCGCGAGCAGGGCTGACACCGGGCGGGCACGTGCCCCGATGACCAGGCCGTGGGTGGGCACCGGACGGAATCTCAGCATGTCGGCTTCTTGCGCCATGGCCCCGGATCGCGCCCGGACGCGGGCGGATGCGGGCGGATGCGGGACGGGCCAGGCCGATGGGGCCCGGGCCGAGTCGGGTGAGACCGATGGGGCCCCGGCTGGGTCGGGCCAGGCCGATGGGGCCCCGGCCGAGTCGGACCAGGCCGATGGGGCCCCGGCCGAGTCGGACCAGGCCCGACGGTGTCGACCACCCCTTGTCCGGCCGCACGCACCCGGGACGAACGTCATGCGACGCTCCGTCCCGGGCCGCTCAGGCGGGCACGAGGTCGGGGTCAGGGCCGGCAGCGTCGCAGGGCGATCGGTCTGGCTGCCGCCCATGCGCTCGGCCGCGTCAATGCAGTCGGCGATTCAAGCTCGTCCCGCAGGACTGGTGATCGAGCCGCTGACATCGACGGTCGCGCGCCGGGCGGGCATCCCGGCCGCGAGGGGTGCCCGATCCAACTGCGTCGGTGCTCCAAGGGCATTCAGTTCATGCGGGCCGAGAACGGGAGCCGTCGGCCGCATCGGCCGGCGTGTGGTGACACCCGCCTCGCTGTCTGGGCACGCGTCTTCCCGCCTCGGGCCTGCGCGCCGGGCGGCACCGGGACGGACGTGTTCCGCACACTGCAGAGGAGGCTGCTGCCGTGACGACGGCGCGCGAGAGTCTGACGGAGGGCGCCGGGTGTATCGGCGTCCGGCCCCGCATCGTGGCCCCTGCTCGGGGTGGGCCTCCTCCGGTCGTACCAACTGCGATGGCGGTCGGCCGACTGCTCGGCGACAGTGAAGTGGCGCCCGGCCGCCTCGCCGGGCCTCTTCCGCCTGGGTCAAGGGAGCCGGTCATGTCGAGACGCAACACGGTGCTGCGCAGCCTGCACGATGTCGGGCTGGCTGCCTGGTTCGGCGGTTCCCTCATGGGTGCGGTCGGTCTGAACGGTGCCGCCCGTGAAGAGGGCGGCACCCGAACGGCCACCGCCCGGATCGCCAGCTCCGGCTGGGCGAAGTGGAGCCCCGTCAACGCCGCGGCGATCGCCACGCACCTGTTCGGCTCCGGCGGCCTGCTCGCCGCGAACGCCCCGCGGGTAGCCGCCCAGCAGGGTGTGGCCGCCTCAACCCTCGTCAAGACCGTCCTGACCGGCGCCGCCCTCGGGGCCACCGCTTACAGCCGTGTCCTGGGCAAGAAGATGGAACTGTCGGCCTCTTCCGACCCGCAGGACGCCGAGAAGGCCGCCAGGCACCCCATCGACACCGACAAGGCCCAACGGCAGCTGGCGTGCATGCAGTGGGCTGTTCCCGCGTTGACCGGCAGCCTCGTCATCCTCAACGCCCTGCACGGCGAACAGCAGCGCCCCCGTGAGCAGTTGCACGGCATGTGGGACAAGGCTCGCACAATGGCGCCCCACGTGTTCTCCCCCGGGCACCTCCTGCACTGAGACCGTCGCGCGGCGGCCGCGTGGCCCGGTCCCCGTCCGTCGGGCCTCGGCGCCACCCACCCCGCTCGTGCCGGCTCGCACCCCTCCCCCTCCCCGACCCATCGCTCAGGTACCCGCGGAGGTCAGCCACCGTCTCCGGGTCGGGTGGTCCTCCTGCGCCTCGGTGCCACCGCCTTGCGGATCTCCTCGGTGGCCGCCGCCCGGAACGCGGGTGCGGCGTGTTAGACGTCGTCGAAGGGCAAAGCGCGCTGCTCGGGACTGTGGCGGGAGACGACCTCGGCGATGTGGCGGCGGACGGGGTTCACGACCTCCTCCACGCCCGTCGGCGCGTCAGGGACCGGTTCGACCATCACCCGGCGGCGGTCCTGAGGGCTGAGGCGTGGCGCGCGTACCCGCCCGCTCCAGACGGTCGATCAGGCGGGTGGTGGAACCGGTGGTCAGGCCGGTTCTTGTGGCGACCTCGCCCGAGGGTGTCGCGATCACGGGGCCCCTCTCGTACTCAGCGCCCTCTCCTACTCAGCGCCCTCTCGTACTCCGCGCCTGGGACCCCACGACGCCGAAGCGTACGGCGCGGTGTTCACGAGGACGCCCGCTACAGCACGCACGTCGGCGCAAGGACACACGATCGCGGAAACTCGCCAAGGTCCAGCCCTGCACCCTGGTCCGCGAAAGCTACGGCCACTGGCGCATCGCACCCTTCACGACACCAAGCGCAAGCCGCTACCGGCGTCGGGCTCCTTCAACCGCGGGCGACGGTGACGGGCGGAGGACGCCTGAGCCATGCAGTCGGTCAGTGCAGGATGCTGACGGCCCTGGCGATCACGAGGAGCGAGGTGAGCAGGGCGGAGACGCTCTGGATGCTCATCAGGAGCTTTGCGCGGGTCGACAGCGGCATCGTGTCGGTCGGGCTGAACGCCGTGGAGTTTGTGACGGACACATAGAGGTAGTCCGCGAGGGTGGGGACCCAGTCGGACGTGCCGCTGGCGCCGTCGGCCACTTCCTGGATGGCGTCGTCGTTCTCGTCCTGGGAGAAACGGAAGTCCGCCAGGGGCAGCGCCGAGCGGGGCGCCTGGGTGCGGCTGACCGGGCCGCCGCGGTCCAGCTCCCAGTAGGCCAGGCCGAAGACGATGATGTTGGTGAGCCACACCTGCAGCGCCGCCACCAGCAAGGACCGGCCGTCCTTCACCCCGGCGTACACCAGCTCGTGGATCAGGATGACCAGCGCCACCAGATTGCTGACGGCGATGACCGCCACGAGCGTGAGGGAAAGCACCCGGAACGCCTTCGTCTGCCGGGTCAGACGCTTCGGATTGATCGCGATCAGCGGAACGAGCAGCAGGCACTCCAGGGCGGGCAGCACGTAGCGCGGAGCGACCAGCAGCCGTTGCGGCAGGAACAGGTACAGGGCGATCGCGGCGAGCGTCGCGATGACCGCAGGCAGCCGAACTTCGCCCCTGCGTTCGTGCCGGGGATGTCTGGTGCTCGCCTGCGCACGCGTACGTGCCATATCGACTGCTCCCTCCGGCCGCCGCCACTGACAGCGCTACGACGCCCGCATCCTTCGACGGTGCAGGCCACCGAGCGTCTCCACCATCTACCCCGAATACGACTCTCCCCCGCCTGCCTGATCCGACGCGCGAGGGGCAACGGGCTCCTCACTCTTGTGGGTGATCGCCTACCTCTCCCGTCGGTGCCTGTCCGGTGGTGGCGGCCAGACCGGCACCGACCGGTGGTTGGCCAGGGGCTCGGGCAGTATGCGAGGGGAGGGCGGAGGGGGTGGGTACCGTCCTGCGGGTGGTCCCTGCGGTGGGGAGACGACGTGGTCGTTCTTGCGTCGCGCGGTGGCTGACCACCGACTGCGGACCACCGATCTGACGGATGGCCGGCGGTGGGCGTCCCCCTTGGAGCGCCGCAAGAGTGCGCGCCCCGACGGTGAGGTGCTGCTGGACGAGGTGGCCGTGGAGATGCTTCGCGTGGCCCGCGCGCCCGCGTACGTCAGGCTCCGGAGAGACCGGCCGCACTCCTAGCTCCTGGATCCGGTGATCCGGGCTCTTGGTCAGGACACCGTTTGAACGCACCGACGACGAAGATCCCACCGACGGTCACCGTCAGCATCAGGGCCACGGACACCGGCCGCCGGTGTCTGCTCCCATGGCGACCGGGTCCGGAGCGCACGGCAGACTCGTCCAGGACACGCTCCGGAAGCCGCCGTTGCGTTCGACCTCGGTGATGGTGAGCACCGCCACCAGGGTTGTGACCAGCACGATGAGTACGAGCGAGGCGAGCGCGGATCAACTGATCAGTGCTGGCGTTCCCCGGTCCATCGTGCCGTCGAACCCGTACCGAAACCGCTCCCGGGGTCTGCCGCGCCCCGCCTCCAGCGCCGTAACCCTCCTCCTGCCGCCGCCTCCCAAGCCTCCGCCACGGTTCTCGGCGCGGTCGGTTGCGCCGCTGTTCCTCGAGCTCACGGCCGGCACAGCGGCTCGCGGCCAGTGGGGGGACCGCGATCCGCTACGTGCCGCTCGACCGCGTCGACTCCGAGGCGGGCGCAGCGTTGCGGCTGCGGCGCTTGGCCGGCCGCGTGGTCAGGACCTTCAGCGCCACGACGGGGTGGAACAGCACGGCGGGAGAGGCCACCATGTTCACCACCCGCACGAACCTCGCCCACACACGAGCGTCCCTCACCGCCACCTGGAAGAGACGTGTGTTGTACCAGTGCGCGAAACGCGCCCCGAACGGCTGGCCGTGCGGGTTCCACATGAGGTCGGAGTTGGTGGACAGCGTCCAGGGGCCACGCACCAGACGGCCCACCTTCTTCTGGAAGGTGGCGGCGAGGCCGTCCAACTGCCCGGACGTGCTGCGCCGGGCCAGCATGCCCTGGAGCAGTTCCGCCTCCATCGCGGCCACCGTCAGGCCCTGGCCGTAAACGGGGTTGAACACGCAGACGGCGTCGCCGACGGCGACAAGCCCCTCCGGCCACTCCTTGACCGCGTGGTAGAGCCGCCACTGGTTGTCGACGTTGGTGTAGCTGCGGGTGGGCTCCTGGACGGTGCGCCGGCTGATCTGCTGGGCCAGGCGCGGATTGTTCAGGCTCTCGGCGAACGCCAGGTAACCCGCGTCGTCGGTCGGCGGCTGGTCCTGGAAGGCGAACAGTGAACACGTCCACCGGTTGCGTTCCACAGCGAGCAAGACTCCGGCTCGGGGCACGCTGGGAGCGAACAGCATCTGGTAGGCGATGTGGAAGTCCGGATGGCCGGGGTCGCCTTCCTGCAGCCGATCGAAGATCATCGACGTGTACGTGACCTTCGCCTTCACCGTGCGTTTCGGCGGCACGGCGGTGCCCATCGCCGCCAGCCAGTGGGCCAGGGAGCTGGACCGCCCGGAGGCGTCCACGACGAGATCGGCGGAGATCTCGACCGGGTCCGCGCCCTGCGGCCGGCACGTCACCCCGCTCACCCGTCCCGAAGGGTGCCTGACCAGGCCCGTGCACGGGGTGGACGGCAGCAGCGTGACGCCGGGCAGGGCGAGCACCCTGCGGCGCAGCCGGCGTTCCAGCTCGTCACGGGTGAAGGTCTGGATCCGGACACCGGTGCGATTGCGGGGTGCAAGCCCGACGGGCAGCAGGAAATCGATCCCCTCCCCGTAGTCGAAGACCGGTGCCCCCGCCTCCCGCAACTCCTCGCGCAACCCTGGAAACAGTCGCTCCAGGATCTCCCCGCCCCTCGCCAGCATTGCGTGCGCGTGGTGGCCCTGGGGCGCGCCCGGATGCACACCGGTGTCCTCGTCCACGGCGTCCCGCTCCACAAGGACGACCTCGTCGAAGAAGCCGGCCAGCACCCGCGCGGTCACCAGTCCCGCGTAACTGCCGCCGACAACAACAGCCTTGCCCCAAGGGCGATTTGCTCCCATGCCGTCTCCCACGTATGACCCAGCCAGCGCGTCCACACCAAGTCAACGACGCCGCTGCACCCTCCGCAACAGGCTCGGGAAGCACTCGGGGAGCGCGTTACATCAGAGGCCAGTTGCCCGATCAGTTGCGTCATGACGGCGGCCCGCGGCGCGCGGGCCGCCGTCATGGAAGACGAGCAGCAGCGGCTGGTCGGCCGGTCGGCCGTCGGGCACCCACCCGGCGGGTGTGCCGTATCGGCCGCACGGCGCCGTCGGCGTCCTTCGCCTTCCGTCGGCAGAACCGCACGTGTTTGCCGATCGGAGCGGCTGTCCTCGTCGGTGCGGGGTATCCGCAGGGCCACACGGCACGGTTCAACGGGGAAGGAGTCGTTTCGTGACCCTGTCCGAGAGCGAGCGAGTACGGAACGCCGGTCCTGCCGGCCGGGCGACCGCGGCCGGGCGCGTCGGCCGTTTCCTGGGCCGGCACTTATGGCTGCAGGTGGTCCTGTCCCTGCTGGCGGCCAGCGTGTTGATCATGCTATTGTTCCCGGGGCGGTCGTTCGCGTCCGTTCTCGTCCGCACGGCCGTCACCTCGGTGGGAGCGGTCGCCGTGCTGGTCACCCGGCGGCGCAAGGAGAGGCGTGCCGCGGGCGGCTCCGCGGACGATCTGGTGTCCCTGGACGTCAAGATCCGCCACGGTGAGGTGCCCGACGCCCCCCGGGAACGCCGGGCCATGCGTGACCTCGTGGCGCAACGCCTGCACCGTACGCGCCACCGACGTGCGGGGCTGGTGCTCCTCGGGGTGCTGTTCGGCGGACTCACCGTGCTCCTGGCACTGAACGGGAACGCCCGGCAGTCCATCGGCTTCGCCGTGCTCACCGTGGTCTTCGTGGGGTGGATGGCGTACCAGGGAAACGTGCAGAACCGGAGGCTGCGGACGATGCAGGCCGCCCTGGCCGACGACGACCCGGCGGGGCGGCCCGGGTAGCACCCGGCACGGGTGCCAGCCGGAGCCCGGCACGGGTGCCAGCCGGAGTGAGCACCCGTCCGTCCGTCTGGTGTCGCCGTGAGCATCAAGACCATCGGGCGTGACGCTGGTGAAGCTCCTTGGACTTCCGCACGCGCTCCTCGGTGGGGCCACCGGACCCGCTCCACTGATGCCCCTCCGCAGGTGTACGTGAGGATCGGCCTGTGCCGTCGCCGCCGTTGTACGCAGGCGAGCGGAGCCGAGCGCCGGAGGTCAGCAACGGGGAAGGAGGAGGCGGGAGAGGCCGGCGGTGGCGAGGAGAAGGGCGGCGACGGCGAGCAGGCCGATGCGCATGCCCAGGAGGGAGAAGCCGCTGCCGGAGCCGGAGAGCAGGCTGCCGAAGAGGGCGACGGAGAGCGCACCGCCGGTCTGGCGGAGGGAGTTGAGCAGCCCGGACGCGGTCCCCGCGCGCTCTGGCGGTACGGCGTCCATCAGCATCGCGGTCATCGCGGGCACCGCGAGCGCCCCACCGACGCTCAGCGGCAGCAGCAGGACGAGCACCAGCCATACGGGGGTGTGCGCGGCCAGCGGCAGCATGGCCAGCATCGCTCCGGCGAACACCAGCTGCCCGGCGACGATCACCGGACGCCGCCCGATCCGCTCCGCCAGCCGCGGTGAAACCAGGTTGGTCGCCGTCACCACCGCCGACATCGGGACGAACATGAGCCCGGCCGCGATCCCCGTCATCCCGCGCAGCTGTTGGTAGTACAGCCCGAGAAGGAAGATCCCGCCGTAGAAGGCGGCGTTGACGGCGAAACCGACCGCGAGCGGGACAGCCACTCGGCGGTTCGTCAGCAGGCCGAGAGGCACCATGGGCTGACGGTGCCGGGCCTCCACCACGCGGAAGGCGTACCCGGCGGCGAGGGCGAGCGCGGTGGCTGCCAGCACCGGGCCGCTGGTCCAGCCCAGGTGGCCGCCCTCGATCACCGCGAAGGCCAGCCCGGCCAGGGCCACCACGGCGGTGAGCTGGCCGCCGCCGTCCAGCGCGGCGGGCCGGCGCGGGGAGCGCGGCACCCGGACCAGCAGACCCAGGACGACAGCGCCCACGGGGAGGTTGAGGAGGAAGACGGCCCGCCAGCCGGCCGAGTCGGTCAGCAACCCGCCCAGCACAGGGCCCGCGGCCATCGCCACCGAGCCGCCGACCGTCCACAGCGCGATGGCGCGGGCGCGGGCCCGCGCGTCCTCGTAGGCCTGCCGGATCAGCGCCAGCGAGGCCGGCATCACGACCGCGGCGGCGGCGCCCTGCGCGACGCGTGCGCCGACCAGCACGCCGATGCCGGGCGCCAGCGCGCAGCCCAGGGAGGCGAGGGTGAACAGCGTGACGCCCCAGGCGTAGGCGCGGCGGGCACCGGCCCGGTCGGCGAGGGCGCCCGCCGAGAGCATCAGGGCAGCGAACATCAAGGTGTACGCGTCCACCACCCATTGCAGCCCTGCCATCCCGCCACTGAGGGAGTCCCGGATCGCGGGCAGCGCGATGTTCACGGCCGATACATCGATGGTGATCACCGTGAACCCGAGCAGCGAGGCGACCAGCGCGACGCCGCTCCGGCGCGGTACGGCGGGGAACTCGGAGGGTGGCGCGGTTGGTCGAGCCCCGTCCGCCGGTCGCCGCCGGAGCCCGGACGCCGACGGCTCACCGTCGTGCCCGTGGGCGGAGGCGGTGGACCGTGAGGGGGACGGGGTGGCAGGCATGGTGAACTCCTGGTCAGGTGCAGGTGACGTCTCATCGGAAGTGACCGGGCGGGCGGCCGGGGCGCGCCGGGGCCGCGGTCCGGTGTCTCGCACCCCCTGGGCCCCGGCGGCCGGGCCGCCCGCTCCGGGATCAACTCTGCGCCCGCCCCCGCCCGTCCGCCAGACCGCGCTGTACCCGGGGTGTGGTGTTCCTGGTCCTGACACGGCCCCCCACGCTCCTCGAACGCCTGCGACAATGGTCGAATGGCAACAGCAGCGGATACGAGGGGCACGGAGCTCGGCCGGTACCTGAAGGCTCGCAGGGCGCAGGTACGACCGGAGGATGTCGGTCTCCCGGCCGGCGGGGGACTGCGCCGCACTCCCGGACTGCGCCGTGAGGAGCTGGCCGCGCTGGCCGGGGTGAGCGTCGACTACTACATCCGCTTGGAGCGCGGCCGGGAGACCAACCCCTCCCCCGCCGTCGTGGACGCCCTCGGCCGCGCCCTGCGGCTGCGTGGCGATGGTTACGAACGCCTTCACGAGCTCGCGGAAATGGCCTCGGGCCGGGTCTCGGAGCTGCCGGCGTCCTCGGACCACACCGTCCGCGACTCGGTGGTGCGGATGCTGGAGTCGGTGCGCCCGCTGCCCGCCTATGTGGTGAGCCGCTACAACCGCGTCCTGGCCGCGAACCCACCCGGGCGGCGACTGATGCCCGGGCTCTGGGACTGGCCGGAGAACCAGCGCAACCTGACCCGCTACGTCTTCCTCCACCCGGTCGGCCGGACGCTCTACGAGCCGTGGGAGGAGACGGTCGCGCTCTCGGTGGCGCATCTGCGCGCGGTCGCCGGGGCCGACCCGGACGACCCCGAGCTGACCGCGCTCGTCGGCGAACTGGTGCTGAAGTCACCGGACTTCGCGCGGCTCTGGGAGCGGTACGACGTCTGCGAGCGCGGCGGCGGGCAGAAGTCCTTCCGGCATCCGAAGGTCGGACCGATGACCCTGACCTATGAGGTCATGCGACTGGCCCGGACGGGCGGCCAGCGGATGGTGGTCTACCAGGCTGCCCCCGGCACCCCGGACGAGCAGGCCATGCTCCGTCTGGAATCCGCGGACGCCCGGCCGCAGCCGGCGCCCCGCAACCGTCTGGAGGCGGCCGCCGAGTCCTGCCCCGCGGACGTGCCCTCCCCGATCCGCACCTCCGTCGGCTGAGCCCGACCGTCATCCGAAGTGCCTTCGGCAGGTCCGCTCCCGGCTCTGACCACGGCGACGGTACGGTCGCCCGCCATCCGCGGGTCGAACGACCCGGAGCCGTTCACCACACGGCACGAGGGCACAGGGGCTACGTCGTGTCCGGACGGCGGCTCGGCTCGGCTCGTGACCCAACGGATGTCCCGCGGGGCCGCATGAATCGCCGTGCAGGGGACACCCCCTTTCCCAAGCGCACGCCTATTGGGGAGAGTCGGGGAGTGTCATGCGGTTGATCTCGTCGCGCGAGGTGCTGACCATCACCGCCGCGGCGGCCGTCGGAGCCGCCTGTGCCGCGCATTGGTGGGCCAACCGTGGCGTGCCGTGGGAGTCGCACGCCGCCGCCGACGGAGTGCGGGACCGTGTCGAGGAACTGCATCTGGTCTTCCGCGACCACACGGAGTCGTCCGCCGGGAACGCGGAGGAGAAGCTGCGCCTGTACTGGGAACAATTGCACCAGCTGGAGCTCGAACCCGCGGACTCGGCCCGGCCGGTGGCCCCGACCGCCTGAATCGCGCATCCGGGGAATGCCGTCCCCTCTCGGCTCATCCCGCCGGAGGCGATGCCGCCTCCCGGTGTTCTGCTTCATGGTGCGCGTACTCATCAATCCACGCCGACCCGGCCCGGCCGGCCCCCTTGGCTCGACCCAACCGGCCCGGCCCCGGCAGCCCGGTCGAGCCCGACCAGCCTGCCCGGCGTGGCAAAGCGGTATGCCGCGTTCTGACGCCGCCGTGGGACGCGGCGGACACGACGGTGGCCGGCGGCCCGGAGGAACCGGGGACCGGAGACCGGGGACCGCCAGAAGTAGGGGGTTCCGTAATCCGCCGCGGGAACCGGACCTCGGTCTTGGCGAGCATCCTGGCCGGGCGTACGGCGGTGAGCAGCGGGATGTCCAGCCACGAGACGTGGTTGGCGACCAGCAGCAGCCCGCCGCACGTGCGTACCTCCGCCGCCGCGGCCACCTTCGCTCAGCCGGCGACATGCGCCTGGGCACGAACTGCCCTCTTTGATCGGCAACTCGTTAAAGCGGCCGATACGGGGAGCAGGCCCGTGCGGCTCCAGCGCAACCGCGCGTAAAGGAGCCCAACCGGCCCTTGCTTGTCCTTGTAACCGACGTGTAGACCCGCCTCGATGAACACCACGGGCGGCCCACCTCGGACAGGCACTGAGAAGCACCCGAAAGGGCTTGAGCGCGGGGGTACGCAACCTCCGGTGCGAGGTTGGGGGCACGGGTCCCTCCCAGCCCTGCCCATCGCCGGCGCAAACCGCTTCGCGGCGCGCTGAGACCCTCACCTACCGGGAGGTGGAGGAAGTCGCCTTCCCTCAGGTTCGCGAGCCGGCCCCGGCGAGGTCCGATGTTCGTGCAGGGCCTGTTCGACAGCGTCGAGGTGGCGACGCTGCCGGCGTGCGGTGAGGGGATTGGCCAGGAACACGCAGGCCATGAGGATCTGGAAGCACGCGTATCCGTAACGGGCGGCGAGGAATTGGAAGACGGCGCTCACCAACCACATCAACACGGCGGCCCTCATCCCCCACCGCACCCACCCACGCTGCTGGGTGTCCAGTGCGCGGCGCCGCCGTCTGGCGATGTCGATAGCGGCAGGCAATTCGGCGGGAGCTTCCGGTAACTCGCCCCGCTGCAGGCTGCGACCCACCCGGGCGTACCGACTGGCAGTCAGTCCGAACTCCGCTGCCCGGCGCCGCGTCCACCACCATGCTCCGGCGGCCGACCCCGAACCCAGCAGGAGGAAGACCACGGCGAACACCAAACCCTGAGGGACGTCCACTTCACTCCCACCGACGATCGCTCCCAGCCGGAAGCCTGCCCGTGCCACTGCCGACAGTACGGCGAGGAGGGGCCCAGCGTGTTCGTGTGCCCGCGCCGACGCCCCTCAGAGCCACTTCGAACACACCCGGCTTCCTCCGCCCTCACTGTGTTCGACCGGATACCCCCGTCCACCGCGAACACCCCAACTGTCGCGCGGCCAGAGCGTGCGGCACCGGTCCAAAGCGCGGGGGCGACGTGGGTACGCAGCCGGGCTGTCGCCCGGGCTGACTTCCTGGTAGCGCTTGTCCCGGACGAGGCCCCGATCCGCATCGCGTTCGAGCAGCCGGTGGGCTGATTGCGCAGTGACTGGTGTGCTCACAGCGTCGGAGCGATCTTGGACAGCCTCGTTCACCGGCTCGGCCCGGGGCAGTTCGGCAAGCAGGTGACGATGGTGCGGCGCACAGGTGTGGACGCGGTTCGCAGGGCGGGCGGCCGTAGGGCTTCCGCTGGAGGGCCGGCCCCTGCTGGTCGCGGTCTGCTGGCGGACGAACCCCGAGCTGGTCAACCCACCCGGGGAACGGAGCCTCAGGCGTGCGCGTGGCGAGGGCTTGCCGTCTTGTTCGAGGTCGCGTGACGCGCGGGCCAGCCTGTCTCGGGGACTTCCAGACGCCGTAGGGACAAGGCGGCGGTCACGAGGAGCCCGGTGAAGACGGCCAGGAGGAGGACGGACACCCACATCTGCCGACTCCCCGGCGCCTGCCAGCTGGTCCACGTGGCGCACACCGCCCACAGCAGGGCGCCCCCGGCGTAGAAAGAGCGGATCCGGTGCAACTGCCGCACAGCCCGCAGGAACATGACGCGTTCGGTCTTCGGTGCCATGCGCAGCCGTGTACCCCCAGATGCCTTTTTCAGCGGGTCGGATGTGCTGCTCGTGCCCAACCGCTTCGCGTCGCACCGGTCACTTCCGCTCTTGCTGCTCAGCGCGCCCCTCGATGCCGCGCCGCACCGCCACACCTTCGTCCTGGGACAGTGACGACTACCCGGTGCCCACGGCAGGCGAAGGAGGCCGAGGCGTTCGCTGCCTGGTCCGGCGCCGGCGGGGTGGGAGTCGTGGGCCGCAGGCCGGCGTCCGCGAGGAGCGGCTGTCGGCACAGCGCGACGTCTTTCGGGCCGGGCGGGACGGACGGACAGATGGCCGGGAGGGTGGGCGCTCGGAGGGGGATGAGGGTACTCGTCTCCCGGCGCATTCGTAAGCACTCCGTCCGCGTCCAGCACCGGGCGATGCTGGGTGTCGCACCTGCGCCATGACGCATGTTGTCCGCCGCAGATGACACAGCGCGCCCGTGCAACGCCGGCCGGAAGGCGGCCATGGCCCCTCTCGACAAGGGCAGGAGGGAGAGACAGCCCGGTTCGGTGTGTGCCGCCAGGTCCGCGACGGTCACCCCCGGCCGCCTCGGCCGCACTGGGCGGCGACAATCGTGACACGGCATCGAGGAGGACGAGGAATCGCCGGAACGTCACCGCGAGGGCAACCGCCTGCGCGGCCCGCCATGCGACGCACGCACCGCACGACACTGACCCGGCCACCGACGTGACACCGGGGCTTGCCGCCGGCGCCCCGGCCCCGAGCAGAGACAGGAGACCGCCAGTGACCGCCATACCCCAGGACCGCGACTGGACCCGTATGCAGCGCGCCGACTTCGACGACTCCGCCCCTCTCGACCTGGTCGACGAGGCGGTGTGCCGCCCGGTGCCCGCCGTGCCCGACGAATGCGGGACACAAGCACTGTTCGGGCAAGACCCCGAACCCGAGCGCCCGCACCGCGCCCGCACGCCGGCCCCGGCTCCCACCGAGAACGCCGACACCTTGTTCTGAGGGGGACGTGACCGCGTTGCACGGCCTACTCGTCCTCGGTCGCCGCCCTCGCGGTCGCGGCTGCAAGGTGCAGCCGCGCAGGTCTGTCGGCCCGGCCACGGTGTAGTCACCGGTTGCGGTTCCGCAGGCGGGGGCTCCCCTGAGTCTGTCGCCGCACCGCCCTCCCAAGGGATGCCATCAGTGCCGCAGAGGAAAGGTGCCGTTCTCCACCACACAATCGGCAGATTTCGCTGCGGCGTACTCGCCGCGCGCTCGGAGGTCCTCTTCGCTCGCGGCGGGGTGGAACGGGGCCGTGGCCGGTGCGGGCCAGAATTGGATCAGATGGCGTTCTCCGTGATCACCGATGCCGGGTTCGGGGTCGTCGGCATGGCAGTAGAGGCGCATACGCACCGAGCGGTCCCCGTCGAGCAGGGGCTGCAACGGGAGAGGGCGTCGGTCTTCCGGCCAGGCGTCACTGACCTCGCCGGGGTCCAGGGTGGCGAGGTGGATGCCGTCGTTCTCGGCCAGCAGGCTGATCTCTTCCGCGGGTTCCCACTCGCTGCCCGCTTCGGGGGCGGGCCGGCTGTCGTGGATCTGGATGACGAGCTGCAGGGGCCCGGTGTCGGTGGTGGGCAGGACCACGGCGCTGGACGTTCCGGAGGGCCCGCAACGCCAGCCGTAGGGCATCTCCTCCGGGTAGTCGTCGTGCTCGGTGAAGCCGATGAGGTATCCGCTCTCACCCAGGTCGACGGTGAACACCGCTTGACGGACCAGCATGGGCAGCTCCCGTTCCCGCAGCGGAGGTGCTCCTGCCCGAGGCGGCCGGTGAGGAGCACCCGTGGTCCAGTACAGGATGGTGCGGCTTGACAGCGGGCTCCCACGCCCTGGGCATGGGAGTGACGGGCCGTTGGACGGACGTCCCGCCGGAGGGTCGACCGTACCGGTCTCGCGACAAGGCGTCAGGATGTCGGCGGGGCCTGCCTGCCAGAGTGCCGGTCGGGGTCGGTGGCGGACCGCAGCGCGGCTCGGTGTGCCTCCCAGTCGGCGTGGCCGCCCTCGCCCATGACACCGGTGCCGGCCGCCAGGTCGGCGGTCGACGTGCGGCGCAGCTCGCGGCGGGCGATACGGGCGACCAGGGCGGGAAACAGTGGACGCAGAGGCTGGCACCAGCGCAGCCAGGGCGGTGCGTAGACATGGGCGGCGCGCCGGGCGATGCCCGTGGCGAGCCATTCGGCGACCTGTTCGGGGCTGTGCACGCGGCGGGCGAAGTCCGGTTGGCGGGCGCGCAGGGCGCGTAGCACCGGGTGGTCGTCCAGGCCGGTGAGCATGTCGGTGCCGGTCCAGTGCAGGTAGGCGATGCCCACGGCGATGCCGTCCGGTTCGACCTCGCCCCGCAGCGCCTGCGCGAAGGACTCCGCGCCCGCCTTCGACGCGCAGTACGCGCTCATCAGGGGCGCCGAGCCGAACGCGGCCGTGGAGGCCACCTGGAGGAAGTAGCCCCGGGTGCGCGTGAGGTGCGGAAGGAAGGCGCGGGCGGTGTTGGCGGAGCCGACGAGGTTGACGTCGACGACGCGCCGCCACAGGTCTGCGTCGGTGAGGCGGAAGGGTCCGCCTGCCGCGATGCCGGCGTTGGCCACGACCACGGAGGCGGACCCCAGTTCGGCGGCCACCTCACGTGCGGCCTGGTCGAGCGCTTCCGGGTCGGTGACATCGGCCTCGGCGCAGAGGGTGGGGCCACGGAGCGCGGACGCGGCGGTCCGCAGGGTGTGCGCCTCGCGGCCGAGCAGGGCCACCGCCATTCCCTCGCTGGACAGGCGCCGCGCCAGTGCCGCGCCGATCCCGCGGGCAGCTCCGGTGACGACAGCGACGCGGCCGCGCAACGGGGCGTCAGGGGCACTGCGTGCGGAGGTCTTGAGGGGGCGGGGAGTCATCGGGGGTACCTCTCTTTGCGGTGTCGGGCCGAGGTGGCGCCTGGGGCCCGCGGGGTTGCCGGCGTGACCCGTCATTGCTTTCGGTGGCACGCGTCGCTCGTGATGTGCCCAGGGTGTGCCGCAGCCGAGCCTCCCGTGGGACGACGGAGGTGCTCAGCACCGCCGCCGTGTGGCTCGCACACGTCGGCACCGCCGCCGTGTGTGGCTCGCACACGTCGGCACCGCCGTCGTGTGCGGGTGAACGGGGCCGCCGTGGCAAGCCTGAGGCTCAGCGTTGTCCCGGGGGTCGGCGGCTTCCGGTACCGGCGGCGCCCTCGTCCGCCCTCAGCGCGGCCATGGACGCACCGCCGCCGCCCGGTGCGGGGGTCGCCGCACGCCGGGTCCGGGCGGCCGCCCGGACGATGTTGCGGGCCATGCCGCCGAAGACGACCGCGTGGAAGGGTGAGACGCCCCACCAGTACAGGTGTCCCGGAAGCCCCCGCGGGTGGAACAGTGCGCGCTGACGGTAGCGGACCGGCCCGTCCCCCTCGCGCTCCACGCGCATCTCCAGCCAGGCCAGGCCCGGCAGCCGCATCTCGGCACGCAACCGCAGCAGACGTCCGCGTTCGATCTCCTCCACCCGCCAGAAGTCCAGCGAGTCCCCCACGCGCAGCCGCCGGGCGTCGCGCCGTCCGCGTCGCAGGCCGACGCCGCCCACGAGACGGTCGAGCCAGCCGCGCACCGCCCAGGCCAGCGGGAAGGAGTACCAGCCGTTCTCCCCGCCGATACCCTCGATGACCTCCCACAGCGCCTCGGCCGACACGTCGGCCTCGCGCTCGCGCACGTCCGTGTAGAGGCTGCCGCCCGCCCAGTCCGGGTCGGTGGGCAAGGGATCGCTGGGGGCACCGGGTACCGACGCAGACGACCAGCGGGTGGCGACCTGTGCCTCGCGGACCCGCTGGAGGGCGAGGTCGACGGCACGGTCGAAGCCTCTCGGGTGACCGGGCGGGCTGGGTACGTACCGTTCGATGTCGTTCTCTCGGCACACCACCTCGTGCCGCAGCGACTCGGTGAGCGGGCGCGCGATCGAGGCCGGGACCGGGGTGACCAGGCCCACCCAGTGGCTGGACAGTCCGGGCGTCAGCACCGGTACCGGCACCACCAGGCGGCGGCGCAGTCCGGCGACGGCGGCGTACCGTTGCATCATCTCCAGGTAGGTGAGCACCTCGGGGCCGCCGATGTCGAAGGTCCGGTTCACGTCGGCGGGGAGTCGCGCGCAGCCCACCAGGATGCGCAGGACGTCCCGTACGGCGATCGGCTGGATGCGGGTGTGGACCCAGCGCGGGGTGACCATCACCGGCAGCCGCTCGGTGAGGTAGCGCAGCATCTCGAAGCTCGCGGAGCCGGAGCCGATGATGACGGCGGCGCGCAGCACGGCCGTGGGTACGCCCGAGTCCAGGAGGATCCGGCCGACCTCGGACCGGGAGCGCAGGTGGGGCGACAGTTCCTGCTCGGGAACGCCGGGTGGGGTCAGTCCGCCGAGGTAGACCAGGCGGCGCGCGCCGGCCCGGCGCGCCTGCTCGCCGAAGATGTGGGCCGCCTCGCGGTCGGTGCGCTCGAAGTCATGGCCCGTGCCGAGGGCGTGCACCAGGTAGTAGGCGACGTCCACGCCCGCCATGGCCCGCGCCACTGACTCGGCGTCGGTGACGTCTCCCTGTACGACCTCCACCCGGTCCGCCCACGGGTGGTCCCGCAGCTTGCGCGGGGTCCGTACCAGGCAGCGCACCCGGTATCCGGCGTCCAGCAGTTCCGGCACCAGCCGGCCCCCGATGTAGCCGCTGGCACCGGTGACCAGACATGTCGCGGCCTCGCCCGCATCCTCCCGGTCCCCGGCTCCGGTCGTCTCCTCCTCCAAGGGGAACCGCCTCTTTCCAGTGTGATGTCGGGTTCGCCCGCTCGCGTCCCCTGCCGTCCCTGCGTGTCTCTACCTTGCTCTACCGTGCCGCCCGCGCCACCGGATGCACGGAACGGCCGTGGCGATCGGGTGACCTCCGCCCCGGCGAGCGGCCCGCGGCGGTGCCCGTGCGGGGCCTTGTTCAGCGGAGCCGGGCGGGCTTGCTCCCCGTGCCGGTCGAGTGCGGCGTGGCGGCGCCCCTTGCGGCGAGCGGCAGGAGAGGGGCGTACCAGCCGACGGCACCGTCGCCGCGGGCGGCGGACGAACAGACGGCGTGCAGATAGGCGCACAAGCGGCGCACGCGTCCTTGACAAACGGCGTACTGGGCCCACGGGACCTAAACGGCCCGGCACCGGGGAGGCCGACGGCTGACTGCGTCACCCAGTACGGAGCGGACGATCGCCACGGGCCGACCAGCAGGCCCGGCCCAGCGCGGGGCCGCTTTCTCAGCCGAGGTGCTTGCTCGCGAGAGCGCGTGAACCGCCGGCGGGGGTCTTCGAGAGGGCGCGTACAGCGCCGGCGGGGTCGACGGTGGCCAAGGAGCCGGTCGATCACTGAGCCGGGCATGGCTCCGGCCCGGGGCGCGGCGGTCGGCGGGCGGCACGACAGAGGTGCGTTCCGTAGCGCACGGCTCCGGTCTCCGATCGCCCCCGGTCGATCACGGCGCCTCCCACCCGGCGGCTTCCGTGCACCCGCAGCCCGATAGCATGTTCGATCCAACGGTGATCACTTCTATACCTACATCAGAATTCATGCCATATACCGCGAAAAGCCTGCCAGTTCACCCCATATCAATTCGGCCAGACAATTGACATCTCGAACATCTTGGAAGCTCCCCCGAATAAGCGGGAGAAGGATGCCCGCCGGGTGGCGTCTACCCCGTGCGCCGCTGTGGGCCACGGCTGGTCTGGCGGCACTCGGCTGCCTCATCGCGCTGGAGGTCGTCGCGCGTCGCTCCGCCGGCGTACCGGGGCCGTTGACCGAACAGGCCAGAGACACGATATTCGCCCCCAAGCCGGGACCGCTGTACGGCGGCCTGGCCTTGATGATGGTGGTGCTCACCTGGCGGCAACGGTTCATCGCCGCGGGTCTCGCGATCGGCATCGACGTGGTCTTCGCACTGGTGCGATGGGCGATCGACGCCGAGGTGGCCGACGGCCATTCCTTCGGCAACGGCGCGTTGTGGGTGATGCTGGGCTACGCGGTCATCGCCGTCACACGCCGCAGCGGTCGGGAACGCGTCCTGCTGTTGAAGGGCGTCGGACTCGGTCTGCTGCTGGTGATCGGCCGCCAGACCGGCGACAGCTGGCTGCTCATCACAGCGAAGACCCGCCCGGCCGTGCTGGATCAGTACCTGGCAACCGCCGATCATGCACTGGGCAACCCCTCGTGGCTGGTCGGCAGGATCGTCGGGGCCACCGACCCTGTCGGCACCGGTCTCCTCGGCCTGGTCTACGCGCAGCTCGCGGTGGCCGCGGTCGTGGTCGCGCTGTACCAATTGCGCAAGGTGAGGGCCGAAGGCCGCTTCCCGCGCCACCACTTGGTGCGTACCTTTCTGCTGATCGGGCTTCTCGGGCCGGTGATCTACATGCTCTTCCCGGTGGTGGGACCGGTCTTCGCCTACGGCCCGGGCGCCTCCGGCACAGGCGGTGTCCAGTGGGCGGCGGCCAACCTGTGGCCGCACACCGCGCCGCCGATCAGTGCCCCGCACCCGATGCCCTACGACGGGATCACCCCCCGCAACTGCATGCCCAGCCTGCACACGGCATGGGCCACCGCGATCTTCATCCACACCCGCACGGGCCCTCGGATACTGAGGTACGCGGGCACGTTCTGGCTGATCGCCACACTCGGCGCAACGCTGGGCTTCGGCTACCACTACGGCACGGACCTCGTCGCCGGTGTGGTGTTCGCGCTCACCGTCGAGGCGGCCTTGCGCTCGTCCGACCGCGGCTGGGACCGGTCGGGAATCCGGCTCGTCGCTTACGGGACGGTGGTCTTCGCCACCCTTTTGGTGTCTTATCGCTATCTACCGTTGCAGATGGCCGAATACCCGTGGGTGTGCGGACCACTTCTCATACTGGCGATGGGCTCCGTGGTCTACGGCTACGTATACGTAGCCGGTCTCCGGCAGCCGACGGCCGCACCGGCACGACTACCGGAAGCGCAGCCCGAGCCGGTCTGAGATGTCTCACCAGGTGTCACCGCGGAGGCCCGCCGCCACCCGGCCGAGAGAATGCGGGAGCTTCGCCTCTCCCCGGATCCCGCGGCAGGCGTGCGGCAGTTCGCCTGGGCCCTGCCGGCCGCGTGCTCGGCAGGCGCAGACGCCCGCCGGCGGTGTGCGGCACGCGGCGCTGTTGCGACGGATGGCGGGTGCTGGGGCGTTGTGCCGACGGTGAGCGTCCGTGCGCCCGGCACGCTCTCTGCCCGGCGGGCTCGTGGGGCGCGCACGGTCGACGGTGTGGGGACTTCATGGGAAGCGTGTGCGGGCCGCGGGGACGGCACGGACTGCCCGAACGGGGAGGACGAGGTCCTGGTGGACGGGGTGCGGTGCGAGGAGTGCTTGTACTACTGGGAGCTGGATGCGACGGAGCCGGAGCGCCGGCTGGTGACGGATGACGGACCGACCCGGCCGACCGGGGGCTCGCGGGAAGCCGGGCCGGGAACAGCGGCGTAGCACTCAGGCCGTTCCGGCCTTGCCCGTCCTCTTCCGGAGTGCGCGACTGCGGGCGGCTGCGGGTCCGGAAGAGAAAATGGATCCGTGGACGACAGGGCAGGACCGCAGGCGCGACGCGAAGATGCCGAGAGGGCCTGTCGGCGTCGGCCTCGCCCGAGACGCCTCCGGCCGCCGACGGGCCCGCTGCACGCCGGCACGGCGCCCGTCCCGACCTCTCCCCCGCTGATACCGCCCTCCTCGCCCCCTCCCCCGGCTGATGCCGCCCGCTGGTGCCCGGCGAACCGACCGCGAAGCACGTGCGGTGGACTCCGGCCGTCGAAGGACCGGCCCGCACCACGCGGTGCCCCGGTCGGCCATTCCTGCCCGAACTCCTCCTTCACGGCGGTCCAGGTGTCCGGGCGGCGGACGGCAGGTGCCACCATGCGGCCACGCCCACCGGACCATTCGTCATCGAACCGGCCGCAGGTCGATGTCACCGCAGCCGCGTCACCCGTTCCCATGGGGCCACCGCAAGTCCTTCGCGTCCCTGAGCGCGCGTCGGCCGGCGGACGCCTCCTGCCGAAACCGGGGTCTGAGCCGGGAGGAAAACCGATCGGGGCCGGGTGCCGGGGTCGGTGTCCTCAGAGCCAGCCCCGTCGTGCCGCCTGGACCCCGGCCTGGAAACGGGTCGTGGCGCCCAGTCCGGCCAGCAGGGCGGAGACGCGGCGGACGACGGTGCGGCGCCCCACCCCCAGGTGCCTGGCGATCGCGTCGTCGGTGGCGCCGCTGGCCATGAGGGAAAGGATCCGGCGGTCCCGGGCGTCGATCTGCGTACCGGTACCCGCCGCCGACACGGGGACGGCCAGTCGCCACAGCGACTCGAAGACATGGGACAGCGCTTCGAGCAGACTCGACAGGCGGACCACGAGGGACACGACGGCCTGCCCCTTGTCGTCAGCGTCTGCGAGCCCAGCCGGAGCCGATCCCCGCCACGTGCAGCGCCAGAGCGGTCAGCCCCAGCAGCATCACGTTCGTCGAAGAGAACACATCGTTGGTGCTGAGGTCCGCTGCGTTGATCAGGAAAGACACGAAGAACAGTACCGCCGCGACTATGCCGAGCATGAAACGAGCTCCTCTCGAAGGGGTGAAGCCCGTATGCCCGGCCACCGCCCCCGTAGACGTAGGAAGGCTGCACAGCCCGGTTCCCCTGGCTCTATCGGTGAGTCCTGACACCGGTTGTCGATCGGCGGCGACACGGCCCGGCCCGGCACGAGCGGCTCTCACCCCGCACGCAAGGGCCCGGACGGCCACCCGCTATCGCGGTGCGATGGATGTGACCCAGTCTTCGACGGTGACCACGTCTGCCCACTGCGGGAACAGCTTCTCGGTGAGCATCCGGTGCACTTCGGGGTCGGTGTCGAGGCAGGCGTCCGTCAGGACGGTGAGGCCGAAGTCGAGGTCGATGGCGTGCCACAGGGTGGACAGCACCACAGCGCTGGTGGCAATGCCCGTGAGAACAAGGCTGTTGATACCGCGAGCCCTGAGCACCAAGTCGAGGTCGCTGCCCGAGAACGCGCTCCCCCGCCTCTTGGTGACCACGACGTCGCCCTGCTGGGGCGCGACGTCGTCATGGATCTCGGTGCCGGGAGCCCCCTCGGTGAACAGGCCGGCCCGCACGACGTTGGTCATCACCTTGTTGCGGGGGCTGACTTCTGGATCGCCCGGCCGTAACCCGAGGACCACGTAGATCACGGTGATACCTGCGGCCCGGGCACCGTCGATCGCCCTGCGCAAGCGCGGCAGATATCCGGAACCGTCGTCGGCGATGGCCACGACGTCCCGTTGGACGTCCATCACCAGAAGTGCGCTGTTCGCCATGCCGGCCGTCCCTTCTCCGTCGGGTGACGGGAGCGAGTCTGGTGGATCGACCGAGCCGGGGTGGAGGTTTCGGAGATCACCCGAGCGTCGCGCCGCAGCGCGCCCACGGCCGGTGCCGGTTCTCATCGACGTTTTCTCGCCCTGTGAGCACCGAGTGCTGTCCGCACTCGGTGAGCGGATCCGGTGCAACTGCCGCACGGCCCGCAGGGACATGACCGCGCTCGGTCTCCGGTGCCCTGCGCAGCCCTGTGCCCCCGGGCTCGTATCGTTCAGCGGCCGGGGAGTTCTGTCCTGCCGTACCGCTCACTTTGGCTCCCGCTGCACGACGCGTCCCTCGAAGTCACGCCGCACCGCCGCCCCGTCGTCCTCGACCAGCCCCGCGCCGTCCGGAAAGTCCAGAACCGCACCGCAGTGATCGCACAGTCGCCCGTCTTCGGCCGGCGTGCCGCACGCCTTGCAGAACCGGTTGCCGTCGCTGCCATCAGGCTTCTCTGTCATGACTCTCCCCAATAGGTCGGGCTGTGTGTTCAGACGGTGATGAGTGCCGGGTACCCACGGCAGGTGGAGGAAGCCGAGGCGTTCGCAATCGGCCTCACAGGCATCCACCAGCGGCTGAAGCCACTCCCTCGGTGCCCAGAGGGGTCGCTACTGAGGACACGACCTGGGGATGACCACACGAGCAACTGCACGGACGAGGCCCGGCGCAGGGACGGGAGGGTGACCGCCCCCGACGAAGACGCACCCGTCGGTGTCGCGCATCCGGGTCATGGCCTGCTCGGCGTCCATACGGCACTCCCGGGTGCCGTCCACACTGTTCTGCTCGGCGACGCGTCCGCGTCGAGGAGGCCCTCGGCCTTGGAGCCGAGTCCGGTCAGGCGGGCCGGTGCAGTGCCGGTGCGGCCCGGCGAGATTGTCGACACCGGAGTGGTCAGGAACCGGCGCCGGTGTAGCGGCGTACCGGGCCGTGGCAGCCGAAATCGCCGCGAACGCTGCGCCGGTGGTCTCGCGCGCACCGCGAGTCCGCCCGGCGCGCGGTGGGTTGTCGCTCAGGCGGGTCACTCCTCGTACTCGTCGCCCCGGCCGGCCCCGAGAGGCGTCTCGCCCCGTGCGTAGCCCCGTACCCGTCCGCCGTACTGCACCGCGGGTCCTCCCGGCCCAGCACGCACCGGTACCACCCGGCCTCGTCCCGCTCCGGTTCCGCGACTTCGCAGCCCGCCTCCACAGCCGCAATCCTTGCCGCCGTGGAGGCCATGCTGTGGCAGGCGGCGGCGGATCGCACCACGGCGATGTGCGGCGAAGCCCTGTGGTGGCGCTGTCGCCGGGAGCTGATGGGCGACTTCGCCGTTCCGGCCCCGGGCGTCCGCACATCAACTCATGCGCGACGGACGCCTGGTGCCCCCACGCCGGCATCCGGCCCCCGCCTGCACGAGAACGGCCCGCTGGTGAACGACGCCCGCGTGCCCTGAGCCGGCTGCGGCTCCGGGTCGCGGCTCGGCGCTGGACTCTCCCACGGGGGGAGGGTCCACCATGACGGCATGCAGGACGGACTTCTCACCATCGGGCGCTTCGCCCGGCTGTGCCGCCTCAGCGTGAAGCAGCTGCGGCACTACGACGACCTGGGGCTGCTGCCTCCCCGCCACGTGGACGCCGGCTCCGGCTACCGCTACTACGCGCCGGAGCAGGCGCGCGACGCACTGACGATCGCCCTGCTGCGCGAAATGGATCTCCCGCTGGCCGTCATCACCCGGGCCCTGGCTGCCGAACCTGAGGGCAGGGCGCGAATCCTGGGCGGTGAGCGGGACCGGCTGGCCGAGCGGATCCGCGCGGACAGGGCCCGGCTGGAGGTGCTGGAGCGGCTGGCGCGGGACGGCTGGCCCCGCTACGAGGTGACGCTGGGCAGGGAGCCGGAGCGACACCTGGCGGTGGTGCGCGCGGTGTGCACCCCGGCGCAGATCGGCACCACCGTGCAGGAGAGCATGGGCCGGTTGCTGGCCGGGCTCGGCGAGAGGGGAATCGCGGGGCGGTCACCGCTGTGGGGGCTGTACCCGCTCGACCTGGAGGAGCGGATGGAGATCGGCGTCGGAGCAGAGATCCCGCGGGGGGTCGGCGTGCCCGGCCTGGGATGCGAGGCGCTGCCCGGCGGAGCCGTCGCCGAGACCCTGCACATCGGGCCCTACGCCCAACTGCCTCTCGCCTACCACGCACTCTTCGCCGTCGTCCACGAGCGCGGCCTGCGCCCGCTGGCACCCGTGCGCGAGGCGTACCTCGTCGGGCCGGCGCAGGCGCCGCCAGGAGAGCTGACGACCCGCCTGATCGTCCCCGTCGAGGAGAGCACGGCATGACCACGGTCACGGACATCGACACGCGCGGCATGCGGCACTGCGAGACGACGGCCCTGGGGGTGCTGCTCAGGCACCAGGGACTCGACCTGTCGGAACCCATGCTGTTCGGTCTCGGCTCCGGCCTGTCCTTCCTCTACTGGGACGGCAGGACCATGGGCTTCCCCTTTCTCGGGGGACGGGTCAAGCCCTTCGACCTGACCAGGAACCTGGCCGGCAGGCTCGGACTGGAACTGCTGGTCCAGGAGACCACCTCCCCGCGCAAGGCATGGGGACACGTGACAGCCGCCCTCGACGCCGGCCGCCCGTTGGGACTCCAGCTGGACAGCTACCACCTGGACTACTTCGACTCGAAGGTCCACTTCGGCGGCCACATCGTCGCCGTGTACGGCTACGACGACGACAGGGCCTACCTGGTGGACACCGGCCAGCAGGGCGGGGCGGTCTCCGTCAGCCTGGCCGGCCTCGCCCGGGCCAGGGAGGCGCGGGGCCCGATGACCGCCAGGAACCGCTCCTTCACCCTGACCGTGCCACGGGGGTTTTCCGCCCCGTACGGACAGATCGTCCCCGCCATCACCGCGTGCGCCGACGCGTTCCTGAATCCGCCCATCGCCAGCCTCGGCCACCGCGGCATCGAGAAGGCCGGCCGGCTGGTGCGCACCTGGCTCCAGCGCACCGACGACCCACAGCGGGACCTGCCCCAAGCCGCCCTGCTGATGGAGAAGGCCGGCACCGGAGGCGCCCTGTTCCGCAACCTCTACCGCGACTTCCTCGCCGAGTGCACAGAGCTGCTGAACAGTCGCCACCTGCGCACCGGCTACACGCTGTACATCGAGGCGGCCGCCCTGTGGACGCACACGGCGGCACTGATCGCGAAGGCCGGTGAGACGGGCGACGCCCAGTGCCTCGACCAGGCCGGCTCGGTCCTCGGCGATCTCTCCCGGATCGAACGCGACGCCATGCGTGCGCTGAGCCGTCTGGAGAGTGAGCCCCCCGCGTGAGCCGGCCCTGACGCACCGGCCCGCTCGCCGCCACGGGGGCCCGGGCAGGAGCCCCGAACGGCCAACGGGGCGGGGGTGGCCAGGTGGCGCAGGGTGATCGGGACGTCGTTCTTCAGCGGCGGCCGCTCGGCCGGTGGCAGGGGACTCGATCGGACCGCGCAGGCCGATGCGGACTCGGGGTGGTCAGTCCTTCACCGGCCACTGCAGCGGCTCGCTCGTGAAACCCTGGCTCAGTTCCACGGCGGCTGCTTTCTGCCCCTCCGGGATGAGGAAGACCTGACAGATCTTCTCCGACTGCCCCGCCTTCAGCGGCTTGTCCCGGTCGAAGGCCGGGCAGTCGGGCCACTTGGCCTGACCCATCAGGACGATGAGCGCCCTGGTCCGCTGGTCCTTGTCCGTGCGGACGATCAGGTCGTCGTCCATGTCGCCGACGGCCATCGGCTTGCCGCTCTTGTGCGCGAGGGTGGCCCACACGTACACCGGGATCTTGGGGTCGTCGTTCTTGTCCCGCTGCAGACCGGATTTCTCCATGTCGGCCTTGGTTCCGGTCGTCACCTTCGTGGGAGTGACCGTGAACGAGGCCCCCTTGGAGCTCTGCATGGTGCTTTCCTGCGGAGGGCTCGCCTCACCCAGGCGGTAGGTGGACTTGTCCTCCTTCGCGTCCGCCGACGTTGAGGCCGTACCGGCCTGTCCCTTTGCGGAGCCGCTGTCGCTGCAGCCGCTCAACGCCACGGTCAACGTGAGGCCGCACAGGGCAGCGTGTACCGCACGAGACATTCTGCGCATACGTGGTTCCCTTTCCCCGTCTGTGTCCGGCGGCGAGGGAGTCCCGCTCGTCGGACATGCATCGGGTCCGATCTTGGCAGAGCAGAGCCGACTGCTCAAAAACGGGGGGTGTGAGCAGGGCGGTGGCGGCAGGGCCACGGGCCGGGGGCTGCGCCAGGCAGGGGCCTGGTTCGTGGCTTCTTCGGCCACGGGCCGGGGTCCGCGTGCCGGATCGAGGCTGCTCTGCCTGGATGCCTGATCGGTGTCCATGACGTCCTGGCCTGCGAGGAGTTGCCGGTCAGTCGGGGCCGTGCAGCCTGCAGACACGGTACCGCTTCGTCAGGGGCGTCGTGCTCCGGAGGTACCGGTCGTTCCGCGCGTACACCCGGGCCGAGCCGACCATCGAGTGCCACAGGTACTGGTCGGTCGGAGGCGACGGATTCGAGTCGCGTTGGCGCGAGGACCTTCACAAGCGCACCCGGGAAACCCAGGCCACTTCGACAGGAGCAGCGGCCGGCCCTCCGAAGCCCTTCGACGGGCCGTCAGGAGGCCGACAGGCGTCCCGATGAACGTCACCCGGCGGCAGAACCCCAATCTCACACAGCCCCACGGAACCGGACGGCGTCGGCCTGCGCGGCGCCGCTCGCCGGGCCGGTGCTCTACGCCGTGGACGCCGGCTGCGCGGGGGGTGTGCCGGTCGTCCGGAGCAGGAGCAGGGCGATGTCGTCGGTGTGCCGGCCCTGGGGCCAGCTGTGGTGCACCAGGTTGTCGATCAGCCGGCCGAGATCGGACACATCGGTGTGGGCGAGGTGGTCGGCGAGGTCGGCGGTGGTGTCACCGCTTTCCTGTCCGGGGACTTCCACGAGTCCGTCGGTGTAGAGGGCGAGCAGGGTGTTCACGGGCAGCGGCACGGTGGTGGAGGGATACAGGGCGTCGGCGTGGATGCCGAGCAGGGGGCCGGGGTCGACGGCGACGGGGGCGGTACGGCCGTCGGGGCGGCGCATGAGTGGCGGAGCGTGCCCGGCGCTGGCCAGAGTGAGCTGATGGCCGGTGAGGTCGAGATGGGCGTAGAGGCAGGAGACGAGGAGGTCGGGTTCCACATCGGTCAGGACCCGGTTGGTGCGGGCCAGGACCTGGTCGGGAGCGGCTCCGGCGGTGGCATGCGCGTGGACGGCCGTGCGGACCTGCCCCATGAGCGCCGCCGCGGCGGCGCTGTGTCCCTGCACATCCCCGATGACGGCCGCGGCGGTGTGGTGGTCCAGCCGGATGACGTCGTAGAAGTCGCCGCCGATGTCCATGCCGTGGCTGGCGGGAAGGTAGCGGGCGGCCACGTCCAAGCCGTCGATGCGGGACAGCCTCCGGGGCAGGAGCGCCTGCTGCAGGTCGTGGGCGAGCTGGTGTTTGGCGTCGTAGAGGCGGGCACGGTCCAGGGCCTGGGCGATCAGTCCGGCCAGGGAGGTCAGGACGGCGCATTCGTCGGCGGTGAAGATGTGGGGCCGGTCGTAGGAGAGGATGCAGCAGCCCACGGGCCGCCCCGAGACGACCAGTGGCAGGAACGCCCACGCCTGTTTGCCGCTGATCTTCGGTGCCTGCGGGTAGCTGCGGGCCATCACGGCCGGATCGGCGAAGAAGGAGGGCACGCCGCTGGCGATGACCTGTCCGGCGGGGGTGATACCGGTGTCCAGCGGCAGGCCGTCGAGGTATTCGATGACCTCGGGCTCGTACCCCCTGTAGCCGGTGATCTTCAGTCGGCCCGCGTCGGCGACGGAGAGCACCAGGCCCTGGGCGTCGAAGGCGGGCAGGATCTCGGCGGCCACCAGGTCGACGACATCGCGTACGCCCACCGCCTCGGTGAGGATCGCCGACAGGTGCATCAACTGGTACAGGCGGCTCAGCCCGACCGGTGCACTGGCCGTGGGGGGCCTGATGGCCGCCAGGGTCGGTGGCCGGTCGGCGAGCGCGGTCTCGATGACGCGCACGCTGATTCCGTCGTGACCGGGGAAGAGGTAGAAGTCCAGCCAGGTACCCGGCGGGCGCAGGGCGTGGAAGAACACAGGCTCGTGACTGAGGAGTGCGGTCTGGTACTTGTCCCCGTACACCGGGTCGTCCAGCCAGGGCAGGGCCTGCCAGGGCAGCCGGCCCAGCAGCGAGCCGGCGTCGCGGTCCAGCAGGCGGGTGGCTCCCGAGGTCACGAAGACGATCCTGCCCTCGGTATCGAGGGCGAGGCTGCCTCCGGGCAGGCGTTCGGCGAAGCCGAGCGCGGCCTGCGGGGCACGGACGTGCAGGCCGTGGACGTGCGCCACGCGCGGCTGCTCGGGGATGACCGGCGGCTCACCGGCGGCCCTGAGCAGGCCGCTCATGCGGTGGGCTGCGTGCTCGATGCGGGCGCGTTCCCGGTGGCCTGCGCGCGGAGAGCGGCCGGCGGGCCACAGCAGCAACAGGGCACCCCGGCAGGCGCCCGGTCCGGTGACGGGTGCGGCAGCCATGCAGAACCGGTAGGGCAGCGCGGCCGCCGCGCGCGGATAGCAACGGGCCAGTTCTTCCAGGCCGCCGACCCACACCAGGCGGTCCTCGCGTACGGCGTCGGCCACCGGATCCCGGGCGGCCAGCGCGATGCGCGTCCAGGGCTCGGCGTACTCGGGAGGCAGGCCTCCGGTCACCACCAGGCACAGCGCTGTCTGCTGGACGTCCAGCAGGTAGACGCCGCCGCCCGCGGCCCCGGTGCGGCGCACGGCCGTCACCAGCGCTTCGTCCAAGGCCTGATCCGGCGACCTCGCGGCGGCTCGTTCACCGTTGCGGGACATCGTCCGGCCCCGGCCGGGGTGCGAAGGTGTGCCCGCGGGCGCAGCGGGCACGGGCAACCCCGCCGCTGGTGCACGGCGCCCCGCCGGCCTGCGGCCTGCCGGCCGGCACCGCCGGACGCACCAGATGCTCCTCGGAAGGGCGGATGCGGGTGGCGGCCGCGCACTGGGCGGCCTCCTCCGGCGCCCTTACGTCACCGGCGACCATGCCGGTCTGGTCGCGCTCAACCTGCGTCGGGGGCACCGAACGGCCGCGGACCGGGGTGCGCCGGGCGGCCCGCGCCTTGCTCCACCACCGCCGGGCCCGCCAGAGCGCCTGCCCGTTCGGGGCCCGCCAGACCGCCTGCCCGTTCGGGGCCCGCCAGACCGCCTGCCTGTGCCGAGCCGGCCGGGCCGCCTGCCGGTGGTGCCCTGTGTGGCGGTACCGGCGGCCGGCACCGACGGAATCCGCAAGAGCTGTCCCGCACCAGGTGCGGCGTGCGTCACCCATACCAGGACACTACGCCCGCGCAGCGACGACAGCGCCCCCAGCAGCCTCGGTGGAGAAGCACTCCCAGCGGCGTCGGCGCGGAAAGGAAGCGGGGAGACGGTTCGGCGCCGCGATCGGGGTGGGTGGACATGACGGCCGGCACATCGCCGGGGCTCGCCCCGCAGCCCGGACATCGAATGCGACGGCGAACGGCCCGGACAGGCCGCCGTACACGAGGCCGCCGTGCGCGAGACCCGGCTCCACCGTCCCGACGGCCCACGGCGGCGAACACCGGTTGTCACACCCGAGACCGGGCTCACCGGGTTCACCAGGCTCATCTGCCTGTCTTCCGGGGGGCCGGCCGGCGGCGTGGCGCCGCGTCTTGCCACTCCAGGAGCAGCGCACCGGGATTCCCACGTTTGCATGAGCGCTGACGGTGCAGACGAGGAGCTAACACGGTCTTTATACAGCGAGACGGAGACACATCATGGGCATCATCGCGTGGATCATCATCGGCCTGCTCGCCGGCGCCATCGCCAAGGCCCTCATGCCGGGCAAGGACCCCGGCGGCATCATCATCACCATGCTCATCGGCATCGCCGGCGGCCTGCTCGGCGGCTGGCTCGGGAAGGTGATCTTCGGCGTCGACTCCGTCGACGGGTTCTTCGAACTCTCCACCTGGATCGCCGCGATCGTCGGCTCCCTCATCCTGCTCGCTCTGTACCGCCTCATCACCGGCAACCGCCACTCACACCGACACGCGTGACCCACTGACGCGCGCATACGGTCGAACGTCGCTGAATGGCTCCCCCCGATCCTGCGAGGGGAGCCATCGCCGTGTCGGAGCCGACCGGGCCGCGGGGCGTCCGCCGAGGAACACCGGACCGCAGGACGTCCGGGGAGGAACACCGCTGTACGACCGGCCGACGGACGCGGGCGCGGCCGCCCCTTCCCGAACACGGACCCTTGACACTTCGAACTCGCGGCGATCGCCATCGTTGCGACACCCATGTTGTTCCGTGAACCCAGGATGGTGAGCCGTCCGCATCTCGCCCGGCTGCAGGAGTCGGCTCACTGCCCGTCGGTGGAAAGCTCAGCGTATGGGCAAGACTGCACTGATCGTCATCGACATGATCAACACCTACGACCACAAAGACGCCGACCAGCTGATCCCCTCGGCAGAACCGGTCGTAGCGGTATTGACCGAACTACTGCGGCGCGCACGCGATCGCGGGGTACCGGTCATCTACGTCAACGACAACTTCGGAGAGTGGCGCTCACACCACGGTGAGCTGCTGGAGCGGGCTCTGGCCACTCCCCACGCCGATCTCGTCGAGCCTGTGAAACCCGACGCGGACTCGCTCTTCGTACTCAAGGCCCGGCACTCCATCTTCTTCGAGACACCGCTGCACTACCTGTTGCAGCAACAGGGTGTCGACCGTCTGGTGCTCACGGGGCAGGTGACCGAACAGTGCGTGCTGTACTCAGCCCTCGATGCTCACATCCGGCACTTCGACGTCGTCGTTCCGCATGACGCCACCGCCCACATCCACCATGACCTCGCTCAGGCGGCGCTGCGCATGATGGAACGCAACATGGGGGCACGCGTGTGCGAAAGCCGGGAACTCTGGGCTTGAAGCCGGGGTGCCAGGACCGATGGCGTGGTCCTCACCACCCCGCACGTCACCCCGGTCGCGGTCCGGATACGACGCCGGCACTGCGGGAACTGCGCCCGCCGATCACCGTCAACTGGTTGTCCGCCGCGGCCCGCGGGGTCCGCCACGGAGTGCCCCTACCCCTGCACTCCGGGGCGGAGGGGGCCAAGGACACTGGCCGTCCCGGGCCGCGCGGCGGCGGCACGTTCTCCGGTTTCACGCCGCGTGCCGCTGCGTCCAGGGCGGCATCCTCCGCGTGCCCGAGCTGCGCGGGTGTCACCGCCTGGTGCTCGCCGAGGCTCCGGTCCGGCCCCGCATCCGACTCAGCCGAGCCGGGCGCAGGCTCGGCGGCCGTAGCGCTCGCTCGCCCCCCGTCCCATGGCGCCCTCGCGCAGCGCCGTCTCCGTGACCTGCAGGACGCGTGGGGCGGTCGTCAGTTCTGGGTCAGCCGACCGATCTCCTGCGGGTCCAGCCCGGTGAGCTGGACGATACGGGGAGCGGGGATGCCGGCTTGCAACGCCCGGTGAACCAGGGCCTCCCACCCGTCGGTCGCGTCCCGGAAGTCCGAGAGTTGCCGTTCCATGTCGGTGATGGACGCAGGCGCGCACGCTTGCCGTACGTGCACCGCCTCCTCCTCGCTCAGGGGGACGGGCAGCCGCTCCGCGTCCTCAGGGATGAACATCTCCGCGTCGGCCGGAAGGATTCTGACCTGCTCCGAGGAGGCCTGCACATCATGGGCGGAGAGCCAGCCGTGAACGGCCGGAGTCTCTGCGCACTCCAGGGGACCGACCGCGGCCATCGCCGCCCCCAGCAGCGGATGGCGGTCGGGAAGGAGAAACAGGTACGCGTCGTCGGCCATCGGGCGGTGGTGCCTTCCTGATCGTAGCGGCGGGGGCACTGATGCTATCGCTCACGCTCGGCACCGGCCGCCTTGGCACGGCACCGGGTCTCCACGACCTGAGAAGAGTGGCGAGAGGCGTAGCAGCGCACCCATCGCCTTGCGTCTTCGGGCAGCTCTGTGACCGACGGCCGCGGAGCAGTCGGCGACGGGCCGAGGGTCGGGCAGTGGCCGGCGCCGGTGATCGGTCAGCGGACTCGTCATCGCTTTCGCCGCGTTGCTTTTGCCGCGCTGCTTTTGCCGCATCGCTTCGCCGAAGTAGCGGGCGAAGAGGATCCGGTCGCCGCCGACATGGGGCAGCCCCCGCCGGGCACGTTGGTTCTCGGGCTCTACTGCGGCCCGCAACGATCCGTCCTCATGGTCGAAGGGAAGACACGACGTGTTCGTCGACAGTGAATCGGCAGCCCCGGAGGTTGTCACCACGTCTGACGCGACAGCACGCAAGCAACGGCTGCGCCGCCGTCTGGAGCGGCTGATCGGTGTGGCTGCCACCGAAGGCAACGATCTTCTGCCCCTGCGCAACGGCGACGAGATCTTCCCCGCCATGCTCAGGGCGATCCAGTCGGCCCAGTACACGATCGACATGATGACGTTCGTGTACTGGCGTGGCCAGATCGCCCGGGACTTCGCCGTCGCCCTCGCTGATCGCGCCCGGGCGGGAGTACGCGTCCGTCTCCTGCTGGACGGCTTCGGCGCGAAGGAGATAGAGCAGCGGTTGCTGGATCTCATGGACGAGGCCGGTGTGGAGGTGGCCTGGTTCCGCAAGCCCGCCTGGCTGTCACCGTTCAAGCAGAACCACCGTTGCCACCGCAAGGCTCTCATCGTCGATGAGCAGACCGCCTTCACCGGTGGCGTCGGAATCGCGGAGGAATGGTGTGGTGACGCCCGCAACCCGGCGGAGTGGCGCGACACCCACGTCCAGGTGCGCGGACCAGCCGTGGACGGTATCGCGGCCGCGTTCGCGCAGAACTGGGCCGAGTGCCACGACCAGCTCTACGACGATCGCGACCGGTTCGTCGAGCACGCGCAGGCCGGCTCGTCGGTGGTCCAAGTCGTACGCGGCTCGGCCAGCATCGGATGGCAGGACATGCAGACGCTCATCCGCGTCATGCTCACCTCCGCCGAGGAACGCTTCCGCCTCGCCACCGCCTACTTCGCTCCCGACACCTATTTCATCGATCTGCTGTGCCGGACCGCCCGTCGAGGGGTGCGTGTGGAGATCCTGCTTCCCGGCCCGCACACCGACCAGCGCGCCTGCCAGCTCGCCGGCCAGCACTACTACACACGGCTGTTGAAAGCGGGCGTGCATGTCCGCCAGTACCAGCCGACCATGATGCACGCCAAGATCATCACCGTGGACTCGGTCGCCGCCCTGATAGGTTCCACCAATTTCAACCGCCGGTCCATGGACCATGACGAGGAGGTCATGCTCGCGGTCCTGGACGAGGCCTTCACCGCCGAACTCGACCGGGACTACGACGCCGACCTCCAGCGCAGCGTCGACATCGACCTCACCCGATGGAGACGGCGGACCATGCTCCAGCGCGCGAAGGAGGCCGCCGTCACTCCGATCCGGCATTTCCTGTGACGCGACATCTGCCGGGCCAGCCGCGGACGCCTGACGGACACGCCCCTCGATCGGGCTCTCCGCGAAGGGTGTCCGTCCTGCGGCCGACGCACGCTCGTGACCGGCCGGCCCGACGTGATCTTCAAGAACCGGACGGCATGCCGCGCACCTCGATCAACGATCGCGCCACCTGACCGTCCACGGCAGCGAAGACCGCCGACGCACGCATCGCGTCCTGAAGGGACGCTCCACCGCCACCCCGGCCCGCGAGCACGGGTGTCGGCCGCGGCGTCCTTCGCATGGCCGTCGCCGATCTCAGGCCGGACCGCCCCGCGATCGAGCAGCAGGACGTCCCTGCTCCGGTGCTACCGGTCACCTCGACAGGCCGGGCCGGGTCGCCGACGTCCCGCCGACGTCCCCCGCACCACCGACCTGACACCCGTCGAGCGAGTCACGCTCGATCAGGGGGCCGTGCGGCGCGGCCAAGGCCATACCTGCGTGTCGGCACCGCCCGGCTATCCACCGCCTGCTCCTGACTCGCTGTCAGCCCCTGGAAGCCGGCCCGGCCTCCCCCGGACCCCCCTCCCCGGCAATCCCGGCCCGGCGCACAGCTCGTCGCGCGTACGAGAAACGGGCGCAGCACGCTCATGCCGCCCGGCCGTGTTCCACCTCGCCGACAACTGCCGTACCGATGTCCTCCGAGCGCAGGGTGGGTCATCGTTCGATGTGCTCGCGGATGGCGAGGACTCCGAGGGCGAGGGGGTGGGTTCGGGTTCCAGGAGGCGGGAGACCATCTCGATGTAGGTGCCGGAAGTGGTACTAGCCACCGACAGCCAGGAAGTCGCTCAGGCGGCGGTCCAGGGCGGGGGAAGCCGCAGGGGGCAACGCGTGATGGGAGACGTCGGGGACCACGACCGTCTGCACGTCGCGCAGTACCTCCTCCGCCCTGGCCGCCACCGCGCGGGCGTCGTGCGTCCCGCTCCGTGCGGCCACGGCCAGCAGGACCGGCACGTCGAGTGCCCGCAGCGCCTGTGCGTCCGGGCGCGGCCCGGTCACCGGCCTCAGCGCCGGGAAGCCCGCCGCCGCCTCCTGCAGGCGCACCGCGTCGGGGTCGAGCCCCGCTCCCCCGGTCTCCCACTCCAGAAACGCCCGCACCCGGCGCGGGGTGGGCCGCAGCAGCATCGGCAGGGCGCGCAGCAGGTACGCCGCCCGGTACCCGCCGAAGCACTGGGTCGGGTCGAGCAGGAACAGCCGGCGGACGCGCGCGGGGGCGTGCAGGGCGTAGCGCAGGGCGATCCACCCGCCGTACGAATGACCGCCGAGGTCGACGCGGCTGTTCCCACCTGTGCCGTCACCGCCGGAAACGCGCATCCCGCCGGAACCACGCGGCCCGCCGAGCCCCTCGCGTCTGTCGTGTTCGTCCAGACCGTCCAGGAGTGCGTCGAGCCAGGCGTTCAAGTCGGCGGCCGTACGGGGATGACGGCCGGCGGCCGGTTCGCTGCGCCCCGGCGCGCCGATCAGGTCGGCGGCGTACACCCGGTGCGTGCTCGCCAGCCGGGCCGCCTGCGCGTACCAGGACGCCGAGGTCGCTCCCCCGCCGCCGGGCAGGAGCAGGAGCGGCGGGGCGTCGCGGGGACCGCAGGCATGGACGTACGTCGTGCCGAACGGGGTGGGGATCCGCAGGACTTTCCGGTCGCCCGGCCAGCGGGCCATGACCTCGTCGTACGCCGCGTGGAAGGCGTCGCCGTCGTACCCAGCCATGAGTCCCCCTGGACAGCACTCGACATTACCTCGCTCAGCGAGATATTTTCTGCCAAGATACTCGGTGATCGAGACATCTGCCAGGGAGGAGGCGCTCGTATGACCGACGGGGACGGCGCGGAGCCGGGGACCGTGATCGTGCACCTGCTGCGCGCGACGACGGCCGAACTGGCGCTGCACACCGCCCGGTTCGCCGATCGCCACGGCATGCACGCAACGGACGTGCGGGCCCTGATCGCGCTGATGGACGCGGCCCGGGCGGACGAGGAGATGACCGCCGGGCGGCTCGGGGCGGCGCTGGGGCTGAACTCGGCCGGGACGACCGCGGTGATCGACCGGCTGGAACGGGGCGGGCACGTGCGGCGGGTGCGGGGGCGCGGGGACCGCAGGACGGTGGTCGTCGAGGTGGAGGAGCGGGCCGTCGAACTGGGCCGGGCCCACTTCGGGCCGCTGATCCAGCGGGTGGCGGAGCTGTTCGAGGGTTACGACGAGCGGGAGCGGGCGGCGATCCGGGGTTTCCTTGAGGCCGTACGGGAGACAGCCGCTGCGGAGGCCGACTGAGCGGCGGGGCCCGTACCTCCGGGTAGCGTCTTGTCGAGTCGTACGCATTCGGTTTTCCACGCCCCGGTGGCCGATGAGAACGGATGGTTCCCGGTCGTGCTGTTCTCACCCGGGTCGGGCGGAACCCGCACGCAGAACACCGCCTGGGCGGAGGAACTGGCCAGTCACGGCTATGTGATCGCCGCCCTGGACCACCCGTACGACTCCGCCGCCGTCGTCCTCACCGACGGCCGAACGAGTCACACCGAGACCGTCTCCACCGGCGGCCGGGACAAGGACGACAAGCTGGCGGTCGGCCGGACGGCGGTTCGGGCAGCCGCCCTCAGATTCGTCCGACCTCAGATTCGTCCTCACCCAGCTGGACCGTCTGGGCCGAGGTGAGACCCGCGACCCGCTGACCGGACGCCTGGACACCAGCCGAGTCGCGGTGACCGGCCGCTCCATGGGTGGTGACGCCGCCTTGCAAGCGGCCCGGCAGGACCACCGGTTCGACCGTCGCGGTACTGGACTTGAGGGCCTTCACGAGACGGGGAAGCAGCCCGGGTCGGTTGCGGGGGTGATGGCCTGGGTGAGGCTACCGGCTCACGATTCCCGGCGCCGCACACCTCGCCTTCATGGACGGCCCCTGTACCTGCCGCCCGTGTCCTCGACAGTCGGCTCCATAAGCCGCACCGAGAGCCCGCACGTGGTCGCCACGACGCCTTCCTGGACACCACCCTGCGGCACAAACCAGGTGATCTCACTGACGTTCTCTCGGCTTACGGCGACCTCAGCGTCTACCCACCGGGCAACTACCGCTGGTCAGCTTGCCGTGGCGGCCGACGGCACGTCCGTGCCCCGCCCGCCGAACCACCGGCGTCCAGTGGTGGGGAGGTGCGGCCCGGCCCGGCACTGGCCCCAGCGTTCGCCGCGCTGCCGGTCCGCCGGCCTCGTCGGCCTCCAGTCCGGATCGACCGCCGCGCCTCGGCCGTCCGGCCGGGTCGCCTCACAGACCTGGAATGTAGGGCGCGATGCCCACGATGAAGATGTCGCGGTGTCCGTTGTCGGCATGGTCCGCGAGGTGGACGGGGGCGACGTAGTGGCTGACACTGTGGTCGTGTACGCCATATCCGTCCAGCGGCTCGCTCAGGACGAAGCGGGCGTGGATGTCCCCCGGGGCCACGTCACCTGGTTGCCGGCCGGCGCAGTCCGGGGTGGCGATGACGTTCTCCCCGCCGGTGATGCCACGGCGGTCGATCAGGTGGGCGAACGTGCACAGGGCCGGGGAACCACCGTCCTGGTGCAGACAGTTGGGTGAGGACACGGCCACATGCGCCCTGTCCTGAACTGCCAGCCTGATCATATGGACGGCGAGGTAGACGGGTGCTGTGCGCAGTTGGTCCAGCCAGAGTGCTTCGACAAGATCAGCGCGGATGATCGCCCGCACCAGCCGGTTGTCCTGCAACGCCGGGGTGAGGTCGGGCAGTTTCCGCCGGGCGTCGGGGAACTCCGGATTGTGCTCGTCCTGCCAGAACTCCGAGACGGTGCCGTACTCGTCGTCGGGCGTGCCGGGGACGAAGGACAACTCGTCGGTCCACGGCAGGTAGACGGCGTGCGAGTAGCGACGAAACCGGTTGGACTCCGGTGCGTGCGGATCCCGGGGCAGGCTTTCGAAGGCGTCAGCGAGCTGGGCTAGTTCCCCTTCCAGCTCTACCCTGTCGATCCCGAGGTCCGCAGCTCCCAAACGGGCATAGCCGTCGCGGCGCAGTTTTCCCGTGCCGGGGAGCTCGGCAGCGCCGAGGCGTCTGTCGGCCGACTGAGAGCTCGGAGTGGGTCGGGGGGAAGCGGATCCGGTGGTGCCGGATCGGGAGAACGGGTGGGGGGCGCCGTCCACAGGGTCCTCCAAACGTGGTGCCGGGTCGGGTCGGTCGGTTGCTGCGTATCGTTTCCGCCCCCTCCTAGTCTGCTGTCCGTGTACCGCCCTCGTGACCGCCCCGGACCGGGCCGTCGCCGGGAAGCATCCGGGGCCGGGAAGCATCCGGGGTCTTGCGCCGCTTCGGTGGCGGATGGACTCAGCCGGTGTCCGGCTCGCGGCGCACTGGGTACGTTCATGCCGTGGGTGGTGTCCGGTCGGGGGGTGGGGCGGGACCGGAGCGGTCCGGGGAGTGCAGGATGGGCTGTCCCCCTTTCCGGCCTGTGTGGCAAGGCTCTGGGCCGGCGGCGGATACGATCAGGTCGTCCACGACGTGCTGGAGACCGCCGAGACGGTACGCGGCACGCTGGCGGTGGGCACCTGAACCGCGGGTGGCGAGTCGGTCGAAAAAGGCGCTGACCTTGGCAGTGTCACCCAGTTCGTCGAGAGCTTCACGGATGTGGTGCAGTAGCCGGCCCGCGCGTTCGGGTGCGGGCAGCATCGTCCCGGACAGCGCGTCCAGACCGCGCCCCGACCAGCCGTCCCGGGTGCTGTACCAGTAGGCGCCGCGCAGCAACTCGCTGGTGGACCGGGGGCCGGGGTCGCCTCGTTCCACCAGGCGGGCGGACGTTACGACCAGGGCGCGGACCACGGCCGCCACCGCCACGGAGTCGGCTGGGTCGGGGGGCACATCCATGCACCGCACTTCCAGGGTCGGCAGCCGTGGGTGCGAGCGGATGTCCCAGAACGGGAGGTCGGCGAAGGACATCGCGCCTGCTTCGGCCATCGCCGCGGCGGTACGTCGGTAGTCGTCGAAGGACTCGGCATACGGAGGTGGTCCCAGGCTCGGGATGCGCAGGCGGAGCACGGAGCGCCAACTCGCGTACCCGGTGTCACGTCCATCGTAGTAGGGGGAGTTCGCAGTCATCTCGATCAGAAGAGGCAGCCAGGGGCGGAGATGGTTGCCGACCTGGGTCGCCACGTCGCGGTCCGGGAGGAACACGTGGACGTGCAAGGCGCAGAGCGCGAAGTCGTCCATCAGCGACCGGTACAGATCCACACCGGCCCGGTACCGGGGATGATCACCCACCGGTGCGCTGGTGCCGCCGATCACCGGAGTCCCGGAGGGGCAGATCCGTAGGCCCTCCTCGACCGCACAGGCCGCGACCACCGCGCGCAGTCGCACGAGCTGGGCGTGCAGCTCGTCCGTGTCCGTGCACGGCGGGGTACGGATTTCGACCTGCAGGTCGGTGAACTCACCCGCGACCAGGTCCCCGAGTTCCGAGGCGGCCCGGGCAGCCACCAGCGGACCGGCGCCCACCACGGCGCCCGTGTCAGGGCGCACGAGGAAGAACTCCTCTTCCACACCAACGGTTGGCGCCCCTCGCCCAGACCGCCGGCGACCCGGCGGCGCACCGGGAGCAGCCGCGCTTTCACCGTCCACAAACCCACGCTACGTCGCTGCCCGTCGCGTGACCTCGTGTGAGGGGCCGTTCTGGTGAACGGGGCGGTCGGGCGGACTGGAAGGCGCGGTCAGGAAGGCCCGGGCCACGCCCCGGGCGGCGCCCAGGGGCGGCGGACACGGCGACGCGACCGCTCGTCCTCGATACCTACAGAACTCCCCCGCATCCCCGATTGTCGCAGGTCACGGCGCCTAGGCGAGCGGTGCGACCGGAACGGTGGCGCCGAACGCGGCCCTCTGCAACGCCGTGATGCGTTCGATGACGATCCCCAGGAGCACGGCCGCCGCGATCATGAGCGCCTCCGCCACCATGAGGAGGGCCATCGACCCCGGAGCCGCCCGGCCCGCCACCACCAGCACCACCGCGTGTGTGACCCAGGCGGCCCACCAGAGGTTCACCAGCGTCGTGTCCCGCTTCTGCCTCCACGACACGGAGCTCGCTCGCCCGATGTCCAGAACGAACCGGCGCGGAACGAAGAAGTTGACCACCGGTATGAACCAGGCGCCGATTACCCAGCCCCAACCCGGTACCGAGGCCCGAGGGTCCAGCTCCTGGGCGTTGCGTCTGGCCCAGGTGAGCCACAAGAGAAACGACAGGATCGCAAGAGTCATCAGATAGAGGAAGATCGTGGAGAGGAATCCCGACTTGTGCAGGGATGCATCCGTGGGGTGCAGGTAGTGATCCCGGACCGCCCCCGCGCGGAACACGTCCGCCACGGCGGCTGCCACTATCGCACCCTGTGAGCAACGGGCAAGGATCCAGGGGGTTCTGCGAGCGGTACCTGTCATCGTCCTCAACCTGTTTCGGAGACGTGTGCGGCCACAGCGGAGGCCGAGGCGGAGTGATCATAGGCTCTGGTTCGCCGCGTGCGTGTGCGACCATCAGGCGGCGCCGGGATCCCGAGACCCCCGTTCGCGTCAACACCCCGGGCGTCTGGAGGCGGCCCTGGACGGCCCTCTCGTCCTCTCACCGCCGCGCTCGCGATCGTCATCGCGCTGCGGGCGACGGCCCTGCCGCGCTCGACAACTTGCCGCACCTCTCTGGGAGCCGCGGATCACTCCGTCCTGCACCGGGCGCAGAAGCACTGGTGGATGACGAACCCGGCGTCTCTGGTGTCCCTGTCGTCCTACCAAGTCTTGCCACGCTTCGTGAACGGCCCGGACTGCCAGTGCGCGGCCACTCCCGGAGTGACCGGTGCCGCACCCCTCGAAACCGCCGCAGCACAGGCAGGGTGGGCCTGGGATCGCAGGCGATGGCCAGTCGTCTACGGCCCTTGGGGCGCCTCGTGCCACAGCTTGTCCGCCGGGAGCATGTTGATGTGTTCGTGGGTTACCACGCGTTCGGACTGCAGGAATCCGACGACGCCTGCCTTGATCTGGAGTTCCCGGACGAGTTCGACTTCGGTGCGTTCCTGAGCACCCATCCCGGACGCTTGGACATCACCAGCGCCGGACACACCCACACCGCCTCTGTCACCGTCGAGGTATGGGACGGACCCGCGCCCGTGATGCATGGCCCCCTGTCGTGGCGGGAGCGGCCCGGGCCGCTCCCGCCTTGGCGTGGCCAGCCCCCCCCCCCCCCCCCCCCCCACGACGCGGAACAGCCGATGATCTCGGCAGATCCGTCACCACCTGCACAGCTCCTGCGGACGAGGCAGGCGCGGCGACTTCATCCTCAGGGGTCCTGCCCGGCCCCGGCCGGGAGGTGCCGTCGGCCGAAAGGGCCACGGCCGACGGCTTGGGGTCAGTGGCCGCCGCTCGGGGGCTCGCATCCGGTGCCGTCGGGGTAGCCGCCGAAGGCGTCCGCCTTTGTGAAGTCCCTGCTCATCGTGCCCTCCACACACCAGGGAGAGGTGCCGATGTCGACGAGGAAGCCCACTGCGGCGGCCCCGTCCTGATACGCCCGCACCTTGTCCGCGGAGTAACCGAGGCCGGTGAGCGCGACCCGGACGCTGTCAGGGGTGAAGTCGCCGCGCCGGCGCAGTGGTGCGAGCGCCGTCTCGATGCGCCCGACGGCGGCGAGTCCGTCGCATCTGCTCTTGCCGTGGAGCGGCAGGGGGTCTCTGAAGCCGTGGTTCTCGGCGTAGTGGTCGGTCGGCGGCACGGCCGAGCCGGAGGTGGGGGCGGTCGTGGGAGGCGTCGGCCGGGGGCTCTCTCCGGGGCAGCGGTAGTCCTGCGCAGTATTCGGTGTCGATATCCCGGTCGGTGTCGGGTGCGTGCGCCGGTACGCCTCGACGGGGTTATCCGCCCGCTGTGTCCCGCATCCCGTCGCCAGCAACGCCACCGCTGCCCACGACAGCGTCCCGAGCCCGGCTTTCGTCATCCTCGATGTCGTCATGCCCTGATCCTTCACCACGGCCTCGATCGGGGCGGGCGGCGGGGGCGGAGACGTAGTCGAGGAGGACGTCGACGAGGCGGGCTGCGGGGAAGCTCCGGCGGGCTCACCGCCTCCGGTGCCGCACGCTGCTCACAGAACGCTCCCGGCGTCCCCGGCAGCGCCGAGAGCAACGGCGCCTTCGGTTCTCAGGTCCGCCTCGCCGACTTCGACCGCGTCCGCAAGGCAGACCTCGCTGTCGGCCCGGTGTCCGGCGCGTCAGCGTGGCACGGGGCCGCCGGCGTGTCTGCCCGGGGCCTCACGTCGTGACCCGCGGCCGGTGGCCCCGCCGCGGGAGCGGTAGACGACGTAGGGACGGGTCGCGTAGCCGACCGGCACGGCGAAGGCGTGGACGAGGCGGCTGAACGGCCACAGCGCGAACAGGGCCATGGCGAGCAGGGCGTGCAGCTGGTAGACGAGCGGTGCGTGGGCCATGGCCGGCACGTCGGGGTCGAGGGCGAACAGGCTGCGGAACCAGACCGCGACGCCGAGCCGGTAGTCGTAGGGGTTGGTCGCCGACGACGCGGTCGCGGTGAGGCCGGCCAGTAGCACGAGGGTCAGGAGCGGGTAGGTCACCTTGTCGCTGCGGCTGGTCGCGCGGCGTACGGCCGGGACGCTCAACCGGCGGTACAGCAGCAGCGCGAGCCCGGCGACTGCCGCGACGCCCGCGGTGCCGCCCATGGTCAGGGCCACCGCGTGGTACTGCTCCTCGCTGATCCTCAGCCGCCGGGTAAGGGCCTCGGGGACGAGCAGGCCCATGACGTGACCGCCGATGACGAGGAACAGCGCGTAGTGGAAGAGCGGCGCGCCGATGCCCAGCAGCCGGGACTCGTGGAGCTGGCTGGAGCGGGTGGTGAAGCCGAAGCGGTCGTAGCGGTAACGCCAGGCGGTGCCCGTGACCATGGTGGCCAGGGCGAGGTAGGGCAACACGCCCCACAGTGCGATCTCCAGGTGGTTCATCAGCGGCGGGCTCCTTCGTCGGCCGGCGCGTGCCGCAGGGGGTACGGGACCGGGCCGGGGTTCGCTTGGGGAGGCGCGGGGGGCGGCGGCGCGGCGGGGAGGGTGGCGCGGACCGCGTCGATCACGTCGGCGTAGGGACTGCCGTGCGCGGTGAGGCCGCGGGCGAGGAGGTCGAGGGCGCCGCGGTGGTCGAGGAGCGCCGCCCGGCCGGCGTCCGGGCAGCGCGCGGCGAACTCCAGCAGGGCGGGCAGGTGGTCGGGGAGTTCGCCGTCGGCCGGCTCCCAACCGTGCTGGCGGTAGCGGGCCTTGAGCGCGGCGAGTGACGCGCCCCGGCGGCGGGTGTCGCCGTCGGTGTAGTGGGTCAGGTGGAGGGTCCGGCGGCGGCTGCGGTCGAAGGTGGTCACGTAGCGGGCGGCCAGGTCGAGCAGCGGGACGTCGGCGGTGCGGCGGCAGAAGCGCAGCAGCAGATCCGTCTCCGGGCCGGGCAGCGGAGCCAGCGCCTCGGCGACCCGGGCGCGCCGGTCCGGCCAGGTGCTGTCGGGGTAGTGCAGGAGCAGGGAGGCGGCCTGGTGGACCGCCCGGTGCAGGCTCACCGCGGCCCTGCCTTCCGGGCGGGGAAGAGTCCTGTGGGCCGGCCCCGCCCGTTCCAGTTGAGCAGGTTGACCCGTCCGCGCAGCGCGCCGTCCGTGCCGGCGCCCGCGGCCGCCGGGACCGGCGGGGCGTGGAAGGCCGCCGCTGCGTCGGCGCCGTACATGCCGGGGCCGCCGTCGTGGTCCAGGCTGCATCCCGCGTCGGCCCGGTCGTCCGGGTCGGCACCGGCGACGTACGTGGTGGGGACGACGTAGCGGTCCTCGTACTTGGCGATGGCCAGCAGCCGGTACATGGCTTCGAGGGAGCGCTCGTCCATGCCGACGGCGGCGGCGATGCCCGGGTCGCGGGCCTCGCCCAGGTTGATCCGGCGCATGTGTACGCGCATCGCCGCCAGCCGGCACAGCGCGGCCTCCACGGGGGCGGTGTCGCCGGCGGTGAACAGGCCCGCCAGGTACGCCAGCGGGATGCGCAGGGAGTCGATCGCGCCGAACAGCGCCGCCGGGTGCTCGCCGTCGTGTCCGTCGCGTGTGAGGGCCTCGACGACCGGGGACAGCGGGGGCACGTACCAGACCATCGGCATCGTGCGGTACTCCGGGTGCAGCGGCAACGCGATGCGGTAGGTGCTGATGAGGTCCCGGACCGGGGAGCGGCGGGCCGCCGTGATCCAGTCGTGCGGGATGCCGGACTCCTCGGCGGCGCGGACGACTTCGGGATCGTGGGGATCGAGGAAGCAGCCCAACTGCGCCTCGTACAGGTCGCGTTCGTGCGGTACGGCGGCGGCCTCGCCCACCTTGTCGGCGTCGTAGAGCATCACGCCGAGGTAGCGCAGCCGTCCGACGCAGGTCTCCGAGCAGACGGTCGGCTCGCCCGCCTCGATGCGGGGGTAGCAGAAGGTACACTTCTCGGCCTTGCCGGTGGCGTGGTTGAAGTAGACCTTCTTGTACGGGCATCCGCTCACGCACATCCGCCAGCCCCGGCAGCGGTCCTGGTCCACCAGGACGATGCCGTCCTCGATCCGCTTGTACAGCGCTCCGGACGGACAGACCGCCACGCAGGACGGGTTGAGGCAGTGCTCGCAGATGCGGGGCAGGTGGAACATGAAAGCCTGCTCGTACTCCAGGCTGACCTGTTCGCTCATCTTGCGCAGCACGGGGTCGGCGGCGAGGTGTTCGGGGCCTCCGCCGAGGTCGTCGTCCCAGTTGGGTCCCCAGGTGACGGCGGTGGGGCGGCCGTCGATCAGAGAGCGGGGGCGGGCGGTGGGCAGGTCGTCGCCGAGCGGGGCGGCGATGAGGTTCTCGTAGTCGTACGTCCAGGGTTCGTAGTAGTCCTGGAGGGTGGGCAGTTCGGGGTTGGCGAAGAGGCGGGCGAGCCGGCGGGCGCGGCCCCCGGTGCGCGGGACGAGGCCGCCGCGGGCGCCGAGCCGCCAGCCGCCCTTCCACTTCTCCTGGTCCTCGTGCCCCCGGGGGTAGCCCTGGCCGGGGCGGGTCTCGACGTTGTTGAACCAGGCGTACTCGGTGCCCCGCCGGTTGGTCCAGGTCTGTTTGCAGGTGACGGAACAGGTGTGGCAGCCGATGCACTTGTCGAGGTTCATCACCATGGCCACCTGGCTCATGACACGCATGTCAGTACTGCACCTCCTGGGCGCGGCGGCGGATCACGGTGCGTGCGTCGCGCTGGTTCCCGGTGGGTCCGTAGTAGTTGGGGGCGAACGACAGCTGGGCGTAGCCGCCGATGAGGTGGGTGGGTTTGAGCAGGATGCGGGTGAGGGCGTTGTGGACGCCGCCGCGCCGGCCGGTGCTTTCGCTGCGGGGCACGTTCACCAGGCGTTCCTGCACGTGGTACATGAACACCGTGCCGGGCGGCATGCGGTGGGAGACCACGGCACGGGCGACGACGACGCCGTTGGGGTTGACCGCCTCCACCCAGTCGTTGTCGGCCGCGCCGATGGCCTCGGCGTCGGCGACGCTCATCCAGATCACCGGGCCGCCCCGGGCCAGGGTCTGCATGAGCAGGTTCTCCTGGTACTCGGAGTGGATCGACCACTTGGAGTGCGGGGTGAGGTAGCGGACGTCGACCTCCCGTTCGCCGGTGGCGGCCCGGGGGCTGAGGTCCAAAGGCGGCCGGTAGACGGGCAGTTGCTCGCCGAGCTCGGCGATCCAGTCGTGGTCCAGGTAGAAGTGCTGGCGTCCGGTGAGGGTGTGCCACGGCTTGCGGTGCTCGGTGTTGACGGTGAACGGCGCGTAGCGCCGGTCGGGGGCCTCCTTGCCGGACCACTCGTAACTGGTGCCGACCTGCACCGGCCGGTCCTGGGTGTCGGCGAAGACGACGCGGCGTTCGCGGGCGGCCTCGGCGAGGGCGTCGAAGCCGCTGCCCGGCCCGCAGCGCTCGGCGAGCCGCGCGAACCCCTCCGCGGCGAGGCGTCCGTTGGTGGTGCCGGACAGGGCGAGGATCGCTTCGCACAGCTTCACGTCGGTGTCCAGCAGCGGCCGTCCGCGGGCCGGCCCGGAGCCGGCCGTGCCGCAGCGGGCGGCCAGCCAGCGGCCTTCGGGCCCGGGCCGCACGGTGACTCCCTTGACCGTGATCCCGTGCTCCTCGGCCAGCGGTCCGAAGGCGGCGAGTTTCGCGGCGACGGCCGTGTAGTCGCGTTCGACCAGCGTGACCTGGGGGAGGTTGCGGCCCGGCACCGGCGCCCCGTCCGTACGCCAGTCCCGCACCGTGCCGCCGGGCTGTGCCGTCTCCCCGGGGGTGTCGTGCTGCTGGGGGGTGGCCACCAGGTCGTGGGCGGTGCCGAGCCGGCCGACGGCCAGTTCGCTGAACTTCGCGGCCAGCGCGTGGAAGATCTCGAAGTCGGTGCGGGCCTGCCAGGGCGGGCTGATCGCGGGCGAGAACGCGTGCACGTAGGGGTGCATGTCGGTGCTGGACAGGTCGTGCTTCTCGTACCAGGTGGCGGCGGGCAGCACCAGGTCGGCCATCAGTGTCGTCGCCGTCATCCGGAAGTCGAGGGCGAGCAGCAGGTCGAGCTTGCCGCGCGGCGCCTCCTCGTGCCAGGCGACCTCCCGCGGCCGGGCCCCGGGCGGCGCCTGTTCGGCGTGCGCGTTGTCGCTCGCGCCGAGCAGGTGGCGCAGGAAGAACTCGTTGCCCTTGGCGGACGAGCCGATCAGGTTGGCCCGCCACACGGTGAGGACGCGGGGCCAGTTGGCGGGGGCGTCCGGATCCTCGCAGGCGAACGACAGCTTGCCCGCCGCAAGTTGGGCGGCCACCCACTCGCCCGGCTCGTGCCCGCTGGCGTGCACCGCCCGGCCGAGGTCGAGCGGGTTGGCGGAGAAGGTGGGCGCCGAGGGCATCCAGCCGAGCCGCATGGACTGGGCCACCAGGTCGGCGGTGTGCCGTCCGGCGAAGAGGCCCTTTCCCGTGGGTGAGGCGAGCGCGTCGGCGGTGTGCGTGTCGTACCGCCACTGGTCGGTGTGCAGGTACCAGTACGGCGTCCCGGCCATCTGCCGGGAGGGACGCACCCAGTCGGCCGCCGACTGCAGTTGCTGCCAGCCGGCGTAGGGGCGCACCTTCTCCTGGCCGACGTAGTGCGCCCAGCCGCCGCCGTTGACACCCTGGCAGCCGGTGAGCAGCAGGAGGGTGAGGAAGGAGCGGTAGATGGTGTCGGAGTGGAACCAGTGGTTGGTGCCGGCTCCCATGACGATCATGCAGCGGCCACGGGTCTTCTCCGCGGTCTCGGCGAACTCGCGGGCGAGCCGCACCACGGCGCCGGCCGGCACGGAGGTGATCGACTCCTGCCAGGCGGGCGTGCCCGGCCGGCCGGCGTCGTGGTAGCCCTCGGCCCACTCCCCCGGCAGTCCGGCACGGCCGACCCCGTACCGGGCGAGCAGCAGGTCGAACACGGTGGTGACCCGGCGTCCGGCCACCTCCCGCACCGGCACCCCGCGCGTCACGGGCGGCCCGCCGTCGAAGCGGGGCAGCCGGAGGGGAACGGCGTCCCCGCCGGGCCGGTACACGGTGAGTTCCGGTTCGACCTCCCCCAGGTCGAGGTTCCAGCGCCCTTCGCCGTCCTTGGACCAGCGGTCGCCCAGGGTGCCGTTGGGAACGACCGGGCGTCCGGAGCCGGCGTCGAGCAGCACGGGTTTCCAGGCGGCGTACTCGTCGTCCCCGCCGGGTTCGAGCAGTGCCGCGGTGACGAACTTCCCCGGCAGGTACGATCCGTCCCGCTCCTCGATCTCGACCAGGAAGGGCAGGTCGGTGAAGCGGCGGACGTAGTCGGTGAAGTACGGCACCCGGCGCCGTACGTAGCACTCGTTGAGGATCACGTGTCCCATGGCCATGGCCAGGGCGCCGTCGGTGCCCGGGTGCGGGTGCAGCCATTCGTCGGCAAACTTGGTGGCGTCCGCGTAGTCGGGCGAGACGACGACGACCTTCTGGCCGCGGTAGCGGGCCTCGGCCATCCAGTGCGCGTCGGGCGTCCGCGTCACCGGGACGTTCGAGCCCCACAGCATCAGGTAGGCGGCGTCCCACCAGTCCCCGGACTCCGGTACGTCGGTCTGGTCGCCGAACACCTGGGGCGAGGCGATCGGCAGGTCGGCGTACCAGTCGTAGAAGGTGAGCATCGGCGCGCCGATCAGCGACATGAAGCGGGCGCCGACCGCGTGGGAGGCCATCGACATCGCCGGGATGGGCGAGAAACCGGCCACCCGGTCCGGCCCGTGCGCGGCGATGGTGTGCACGTGGGCGGCGGCGGCGATCTCCAGGGCCTCCTCCCAGCCCACGCGCACCAGGCCGCCCTTGCCGCGCGCGGACTGGTAGCGGCGCCGCTTGGCGGGGTCCGTGGTGACCTCGGCCCACGCGGCCACGGGATCGCCGAGCCGGTCGCGGGCCTCGCGGTACATCTCCAGCAGCACGCCGCGCACGTGCGGGTGGCGCACGCGCGTGGGCGAGTACGTGTACCAGGAGAAGGACGCGCCGCGCGGGCAGCCGCGCGGCTCGTACTCGGGCCGGTCGGGGCCCGTCGACGGATAGTCGGTCTCCTGGGTCTCCCAGGTGATCAGGCCGTCCTTGACGTACACCTTCCACGAGCACGAACCCGTGCAGTTGACTCCGTGGGTGGAACGGACGACCTTGTCGTGGGCCCATCGCTCCCGGTAGGGAGCGTCGTTGACGCCCTGGTCCGTACGGAAGACCGCCCGCAGGTCGGGCGTGGTCTCGGTGCGCCGCAGTATGGTCCCGGCCCGCAGCAGCTGATCGGCGGCCAGGGCCGCCGCTCGTTCCGCTTCCCGTCGGGCACCACGCCGTCGCACCGTCTTCACTCCCTTTGCGCAGTCGGTATTCCGCTCCCGCCAGCGTGCAGCATCGCGACACAGCGGAGTTACTTGACTACGGAGAGTTGAGACCCTCTATACGTTGTTTTCCTTGCACTTTGCAATAATTGCTATAGACATGTGCTTTTGCGGGGGCCGTGTTGGTCAGGTCGTTGCCGTCGCCGGTCGCCTCCCGCTCGGGCGCGGGCTGAAGGTCCGCTCGGCATGGTGTGCGGGCAGCGGCGCCGGCCGGAGTGTGGCTCGGGAAGCCCGTGGCGCACGGCGACGCAGGCCGGCGGCCCCGGGGGCGACGGGGCGGGGACTGGGGAACGACGGGGCGGGGGCCGGCGCCCCGGGCGCGGTCGGCGGCGAGCCGGCCGGCCTTCCGGCCCGGCAGAGGCTGCCGCCCGGTGACGCGGACACGGCAGCGAGCTGCCCGATCGGGCGGATGCCGTAGCCACCGATCCTGTCCGGCGGGGGCTGATCCCGATCACGCCGGTCCGGCGGGGGCTGATCCCGTGCAGGACCTCCGCAGCGCAGCCGGCCAATCCGCCACCCAGGCGGAGGCGGTGGCCCGGACGCCCCGCCGGACCGGCGACCTGGGCCGGGGCGGTGGCCGCGACGATGATTGGGGGCCGGACACCGGCCCGGACGCCGACCCCGACGTGTGAAGACCGCTGCGCACTTCCCCATCCGCCTCGCACCGTCGAGGGCAGCGAGCTAACCGGGGCGTGACGGGCTCTCAGGCATCGCCGGAGACGTCGTCGCCCACGCGTCCCCGCAGCCGTCCCTTCGCCTCCAGCCGCTCAAGACGTCGTTGCTCCTTCGCCACCCACCGCCGTACCCGGCCGGGGTCCAGCATGCCGCCGTGCCCCGCGTGCAGTCGCTCGGGGCCCAGGTCGAGCATGCGCCGGAGACTGGCCAGATTGGCGAGGGGATCGTCATGGAACGGCGGGTTCCAGGGCAGGCGGGGCAGCAGCCCCAGGAGCGGTGTCGCGATCAGGTCTCCGGCGACGAGGTCGCCCGCCTCGGTGAGGACTGACACCGACCCGGCGGTGTGGCCCGGGGTGGGGACGATGCGTGCGTCGATGCCGTAGTCCGCCAACGGCGTCTCCCCGCGGACGATGACCTGTGGTGTGAACGGCTCCGCCCGCACGTGGAAAGGCGGGAGCGTGGCCAGAAGCCTGCCCAGAATCCCGGTCGGAAGGTAGGGCTCGCGCACCCGGCCGCTGGTGTACTGCCCAAGATCGTTCACGTGCGCGGCGATCGGCGCCCCGGTCAGACGGCTCAGTTCGGCGGCTCCCCCGAAGTGGTCGATGTGACCGTGGGTGACGACGATCAGGGAGATGTCCTTCGGGTCCACCCCCTGCTCGGCCACATGCTCGTAGACCTTGCGGCCGCTGCCGGGGACACCGGAGTCGACGACGACCGGCCGACGGCCGAGGAGGAGATATGCGGTGACGTTCCGCTTCCCGAGGATCGGGAGGGGGATGACCTTCGTGCCGGGCACGGAGTACTCCGTTCACAGTGAACAGGTTCGGACGCCTCGACGGTACGGGCGCCGATTGAGCCGCTCCATGCTTGTAAGGCGCGTATTGATTGCCGATCGTCTCAGGCGTTCGACTACCCTGTGGGCATGGACGCCCTGGCGGATGTCCTCACCGCAGCCAAGGTCGGGGGCACCGTGCTCGCCCGGGTCGACGTGTCTGCGCCCTGGGGCATCGAGTTCCCGAAGCTGCCGATCGCGGTCTTCCACACCGTCGTCAGCGGTTCCTGCTGGCTGCGCCGCCCGGGGGCCGAACCGGTCAGGCTCTCCACCGGGGACCTGGTCCTGCTGCCCGTCGGCGCCGGCCACGTGATGTCCGGCGCCCCGAGCGGGCCGGCAACCCCGTACGACGACCTCGTGGCCGCGCACCCCGGGCCCGGGGAATCGGAGATCCACATCCCCGGCCCGGGCCCCCGGACAAGGATCGTCTGCGGCGGCTACCGCTTCGACGGGCGCGTCTCACGCCCGCTGCTCACACTCCCACCGCTGCTGGTCCTGCCCGCTGTCGACGGCGAAGCGCCCGAGCGGACCGAACTCGCCGACACCCTCCGGATGCTCACAGCCGAACTCGCCGAACCCCGGCCCGGTTCCCAGACGGTCATCGACCGGCTGACCGATGTGCTGTTCGTCCACATCCTGCGCCGGTGGACCGCGGATCAGGGCGAGCGCGGCACGTCCTGGGTCCTGGGCCTGCGCGACCCGGAGGTCGCTGCCGCGATCTCACTCCTGCACGAGGACCCCGCCCGGCCCTGGACCATCGAGGAACTGGCACACCGGGTCGGCGTCTCCCGCGCCACACTCTCCCGGCGCTTCACGGACCTCATCGGCGAGCCACCACTGGCCTACCTCACCCGCTGGCGCCTGGAACTGGCCGGCCGGCGCCTCCGCGACACCGCCGACACGCTTCCGGCCGTGGCCGGCAGCGTCGGCTACACCTCGGTGTCGGCATTCTCGCGGGCCTTCACCCGTCAGTGGGGAACACCGCCGAGCCGCCATCGCACGGACCATCGCCGTCCATGAGCACCCGAGTGCACATGCGGCCCGATCGATCCTCCGAGGCGCTCGCGGCCTGGCCGGCCAGGCATCGCCACGGGCCGGTCAGCAGGTCGTGTGCGGCCGGGCCTCGTTGCCACTCTCACGGTCGGGACACGGTGCGGGTCGTCACGGCGAGCACGGTGTGACGGACCGGCGTGCGGCTCAGTACGCGGAGTTGACGTTGTCGATGGAACCGTAGCGGTGCGCGGCGTAGTTGGCGGCCGCGGTGATGTTCGCGACCGGGTCGGTGAGGCTGTGGGCGGTTCCGGCGACGTGATAGGCGTTGAACGTCGGCTCGATCACCTGCAGCAGGCCCTTGGACGGGGTGCCCTTCTGCGCGTTGACGTCCCAGTTGTTCTGCGCGTTGGGGTTGCCGCCGGACTCGCGCATGATGTTGCGGTGCAGGCCCTCGTAGCTGCCGGGGATGCCCTTCTGCTTCATGATGGCCAGGGACTTCTTGATCCAGCCGTCGAGGTTGTTCGCGCCGCCGGCGGCGGAGTCGGCTCGGCTGTCTCGCGAGGCAGCGGCAACGCTGTGGGCGCCCTGCGGTGCCTCGGCGGCATGCGCGGAGGTCGGCATCAGGGTGAGGGCAGCGGCCGCGGCGCCGGTCGTGGCGATGCCGGTCAGAGCGAGGGAGCGGAGGCGGGCAAGGCGGCGGGTGGCGGTGATCGCGGTCATGAGAAAGGGACTCTCCTGTGGGACGTCGTTGAAGGCGCCGGCCGGAAGCACCGGTCGCGGCCTGCAGGGCGTCGGCATGAGGCCCTGTGCTGCACGGCGCAGCGGGCACGTCCGGTGATCAACACCCGGTCGGCCCTGCGGCTTGCGGCAACGAGAAACATGTTTAGGTGGCCCGCCGGACCAAGGCAAGAATGTGACGTACTATCCAGCTTCGGAGAAATGCGCTAAAGCGGGCATTTCTCTTCTTTCACGCCTGCTTGCCGGAGCGCGCCTCTACGGCCCCTCTTAGGATGTGACATGGCCCCTATGGGCCGCGTCACCGAATACCCGGATGTATCCGCCCCGATCCGGACACTCCCCCACCCCCGAGCGAGGCGGATACCTGCCGACCGGGGTGCGGACCAGACAGGCGCAGGCCCCCAGAGAACCGAGAACGCGCGGCGCTATACCCGTGTCGGGTCCGGCCGGCCGGCTCTGACCGCGTCACCGCGGGGCGTAACACCCCGCACGGCGCCGGGGGTGGAGCCCACGACCCAGTGGATGTCGAACCACGAAACCGCGTCGACGGCAAACATTCGTATCGCTTCTTCAGCAGCGGCAATGTGACCTCAGACGCTTGGTGTCCCCGGACCGCTGCGGCAGGTGCTCGCCTTCCTGACCTGTGCGGCCGATCGGTGCGGCGTCAATGGCCCTCCCGTCGACACCCTGGGCCTCAGGCCGTGCGCGGCGACGCGGCACGCGGCCGCAGCTGTGGTGACGGACGTCGCGGACCTGCCGGCGGTGACGGGCACACCCCTGGCACGGCTGGCCTGGGACCGTTTGACCGCCGCTTCCGCTCAGCCGCGCGGAAGCCGGTCCTCAGCATGGGCCGAGCTCGCCGCGCGGAAGCCGGTCCTCAGCATGGGCCGAGCTTGCCGCTTTGACAGCCGCGGCCTTGTACGCGCAGGGCGGGGAACGCCCCTCCTGCAGCCGTTGCCGCGCTGCGAACCGCGCGTTCCCGGCTCCTTGCCCGTCTCCTGGTCACGGTGACCGCAACCGCTCCTCCCTGCTGAGGATCGGGGCGTCTCTAGGAACCGCAAACAAAATGGGGTGGACGATGGCCTCTGACCAGGCGAGGATCTCTCACGACTCGCGGACGAAAGGGCAGGCATGGGTGACGGTGCCCCGAGGGAGCTCATCTCCCTTGCCGATGACGAGGGGAACAGCGTCACTGTCAACGTGCTGGGACGCAACCCCAGGTGGACTGCCGGACTGAACGCCGAAATCGTCGTCAGGACGCCCTTCGTGTCCGGCCGTATCGACCTCGCGCTGTGGGTTTCGAGACTGGAAGGCTGGGCCGACGCGCTGGATCGGCTTGACGCCGGCATCGAGGCCTGGATGGAGATGAGCAGGGGGCCGTCCATCTTCATCCAGCTCACCGGCGAGCGTGGCTGCCCTGAGGTTGTTGTGGAGGACGAGTCGGGATCCATGGTCACCGTGCGTGTCCCGCTCGTCCCGCCGGACGACTGGATTGCCGACCACCGGCAGCGCCTGCGCCAAGTGATGGATCACTGGGTTCCGATGCTGTCAGGGTAGGGAGACAAGCCGCCGCCGGCAGATGAGCGCGCAGCCCAGCGTGAAGAAGCGCAGCGGCACGGGCGCGAGGAGCGACAGGCCCGGGCCGCACGGACGTAGTCACGCGCCGACCTGGGCGCGAAGGGCCCCGGCCTCCGCGTCAGCACCGCCTGCGCGCCCTTGCCGGGTTCGCGGCACCGTCCCGACAGGGTCGGAACCCGTCCCGCGGGCACGGTCGGCATGCCGCTACGGAAAGCGGAGCAGGCCGAGGAGGCGGCCGGCACGGTCGGCGCCGCGATGTCTGCCCGTCCGCGGACGAGGATGTTCGCCTCTGCCGGTCGCGGCCTTGGCGATGTCGTCGGGGCCGGTCGCGGCCCTGGCCACGTCGTCGGGCGCCGATCAGGACTGGTTGGTCCTCGCTTCGGACGCGGGACCGCGTACCGGTACCGGCCCCCACGTCCGCTCCGACGATGCCGGCGATCGTGAGGGTGCGTGCCGTGCTGACGCGGTGCTTTCGCATCGCTCCGGTCGTCGTCACTCCTCGGTCGGCAGCCAGCTGCCGTGCAGGCCCAACGGCACTCGTACGGGGATGCGGACCCGGGCGACAGGACCCTGGGCGGGGTCATCGGCGGGCAGGACGAGCAGCCAGCTGGTGCTGTCGGTGCGGTCGGTCGCGAAGGTCATCCAGTAGCCGCGCTCGCTGCCGGACGCTCCGGGCACGGGGGCGAACACGGGCTCGCCGACCGACAGGTTCCCGGCGTTCCACGACTGCGCCGACGCGCGGTTCACACCTACCTCGTACCAGCGCAGGGCATCGTACTCACCGGGCAGGAGACCGTCGGTCCGGCCGCTGTCGGAGGCGACGGCGAGACACTGGTGCGGGCTCGTCAGGGCTCGATCGTCGATGCGGGGCAGTTCGACCCGGGCGTCGTCCAGCAGCGTGCGTCCTACCGTGCCCGCGACCGGGTCGATGAGGGCTCGTGTCAGGCCGTGCTGTCCGATTTCCCGGGACCGGCTCTCGGGGGAGCCGGGGCCGAGAGTGAGTGACGGCCACTGGACGAAGTCGAGTACCACACGTCCGTCACGATCGTCATAGGCGTTGACCGTGTGCCACAGCCAGAACGCGTCGTCGTCCGCCCACCGTACGGGCCCGCCGTCACGGGGGATCAACGCTATGCGGGTGCCTCGGTCCGGGCGCCAGGTGATGAAGGAACCCCCGGCCATGGCGGCCTCGATGTCGAAGAACGCCGGCGCCAGGACCAGGACGACATACCGGCGGGTCAGGGCCATGTCGTGGATCATCTGCGCTTCATCGACACCGTCCACCGGTGTGGGGCCTTTGCGGACGACGCCGTCCGGGCCTATGACCGCCCAGGTCAGATAAGGGGGGCTGAGCGCGTAGCAGAAGACGGCCATGTCCCCGGTCACCGGATCGATCTTGGGGTGGGCGGTGATGCCCGCGGGCAACTGCCCGCCGAACGTCTCCTTGCCGAGCGTGGCGAGGTCCGGGCTCATCAGGTAGGGGCAGTCGGACTCGGCGAGGGCGAGGAGGCGGCCGGCGTGCTGGACGACGTTGATGTCGGGCAGCGGCTTGAACGTGTTCGCCAGTACGTCCCCGACCTCTTCGACCCCAGGAAGGATCATGGACTCCAGTCCGCCCCACAGCGCTCGACCCGCCTTTTCCTCCGCGATCATGGCCGGCGTGCGGACGAAGCGGTTGCGGTACCGAGCACGGCCGGCGGACAGCCACACGCCGTGAACCATTCCGTCACCGTCGAGCGGATACAGGTAGCTGCCGATCGGTGTGAAGCGTGGATTGGGGCCATTACGCAGATAGACACCATCGAGGTCAGCGGGCAGCTCCCCCGTGACCTCGAGATCCACTGCGTCGACTTCCTCCGTCACAGGGGCGAACCGGCCGGTGAGATGAGCGATACGCGTCGGATCGAACGCGTCAGCGGGTGCGGCCACGAGATCACCCCCGGATGGAGCAACGGCACATGACCAGTCAAATGCCGATCGGCCGCCACTGCCACTCCGAGCGCGGGCAACACCGCCTCCTCATCAGGTGATGCCGGCCCATGGTCGTTGTCGACGGACAGGACGCTGACGCCCCTGCGCCGTCCACGCGGAACACGGTGGCGTTGGTCCGGCCCAGCCAGGCCGGTCGCCGTCACCCCCCGCCTCACGCCCACGGCACACGAGCGACCACGAGCCACTTCGAGCGACTCGGCGACGACACAACGGGCCGATCGCGATGTGGTGGTGCTCGACTCGACGCCGTCATCCCGCCTCACGCGGTCCAGGCACGGTGTGCGACCGCGTCGGCGATCCTCCTGCTGTCCAGTCACACGTCGAACGTGCCCGGCAGGGGGGCGCTGCGCTCGCAAGCCAGCGGGCAACCGGCGAGAGCGGGCCCGTCGGCGCGAAGACCCATGGATTGTGCGACATCCCGTGAGTTCCCCTGAGCCCCGCTGAGTCCCTGGGCCCGTGGCCAGGGGGTTCTTCCTCCTTCGTGTGCTCTGTCGACTTGTGACGTAACTTCGGGATTCTTGAAGCGTTCTCATCTCGTCCGACCGATTCGCAGTCGGGTCGAAGGTGAGGGGGCTCGGGTTGGCGGCGCTGGCAGTCGTACGAGACCTGCGTGAGCATTGGGCGCCAGCGTCGGCTGAGGAGCTGGAGCGGTTCGAGACCGATGTGCTGTCCGGGTTCGTCCTGGCACGGGCCTCAGCAGGGCTGGCGGACGGCACCGTCCGCGGGGACGTCGGTCACCTGGATCAGATCAGGACCTGGTTCGGCCGGCCCTTGTGGGACATGGAGCCCGCTGACGCGGACGTGCACTTCGGGAAAGTGCTGCGGCACTCGCCGAGCGGCACCCGGCTGGGCCGGTCGCAGGCGTTGAGCACGTATTTCATGTTCTTGGAGCTTCGGCACAAGGTCGAGATCCATCGGATGACCGGCCGGGTGGTCGAGTGCCCGATCGACGAGATGAACCGGCCGCGCGGGGCCAAGGACGCCCAGCTGCGGATCCCGCCGAGTGAACCGGAGATCGGGACGTTGTTCACCGGCTGGGGCGGCGAGCTGGCCACCTGGGGGAAGTTCGCCCCCACCGCCCGGAACTACACCGCCTCGAAGCTGATGTCCCAGGTCGGTCTGCGGGTGAGCGAGGCATGTGGGCTCGACCTGGACGACATCAAATGGGACCTGGGCCGCTTCGGCAAACTCCACGTCCGCCACGGCAAGGGAGCCCGCGGCTCGGGGCCGCGCGAGCGGATGGTTCCGCTGATCAACGGTGCCGTCCGGACACTGCGGTGGTTCATCGAGGACGTGTGGGGTCAGTTCGACGACGATCACACTCGCCCGGGTGCCCCACTGTTTCCCTCCGAGCGCAAGAACACCGACGGCACCGCCCACAGGGTCGGCGACGACACCCTGCGCAACGGGCTCGACAACGCGGTCCACGCTCATCTGCCGAGCTGGACAGACAGGTTGACACCGCACGTCCTGCGGCACTTCTGCGCGTCCCAACTCTACGGAAACGGGCTGGGCTTGCTCGCAATCCAGGAGGTTCTCGGACATTCCTGGATCGCCACGACCATGCGGTATATCCACGTGCAGCAGACCCGGGTCGAGGACGCCTGGGTCGCCGGGATGGAACGGGCCGCGAAGCGGCTGGAAGGACTGGCCCGATGAGGTGGAACCTGCGGCTGACCGCCGCGAACAAGGGTATCTGGAAGGCGTCCGAGCTCCAGCGGAGCCTGGCCGAGCACGGCCTGGTGATCTCGGCCGGCAAGATGTCCGGGCTGTGGTCCGGCCAGCCGGTCTCCCTCAAGCTGGAGGACCTGGACGTCATCTGCGTGGTCCTCGACTGCGAGATCGGAGACCTGCTGATCCCCGAACCGGAGAAGGTTCACCGCCCCGGCCAGGCAGAGGGGACCGAACGGGCCGCGGTCGGCGCGGGAACCGCCGCACCGAAGGTGACCCCCAAGCGCCGGGACGGCCGGTCGCTGCCGCCGGAGTGAGCCGATGGCACGGTTCCCGAAGGGCTACGTCAAGCCCACCGACTCCTGCGACAGCTGCCTGGCCTGGGGAAACTTCAGCGGCCGCCTCTGCCCCACCTGCTACTGTTCGGCCGCGGCCACGATGCGGCCGCATGCACCGGCTGCCGCCGCGTCCAGCCGCTGAAGTGGAACTACTGCCGCCTGTGCTGGTGCCAGGCCCGCCTCAGTGCGAAGCACATCGGCGGCCAGCCCACGGACGAGACGGACGTGCGGAACCGGCTCGCCGCCGTCCGGCATCACCACCTGTTCTTCGTCGGGATGCACTACCGCAGGAGACCGACCCCCGCGGCTCGGACGCGCGGAGAACGGCGGGGAGCCCCGCGCAAGCCGCCTCCTTCACAGGCCTGGCGCCCGGATCCTGGCTGGCGGCAGCTACCGCTGTTCGCACAGATCCCCCGTGACTACAGCCGGCTCGCCCTGGCCGACGCCGACCTGGCCAGCCCGTGGCTGGCCTGGGCAAAGTACCTCTCCCACCGGCTCGCCGAGACCCGCGGCTGGGGACGCAACATCCGCTTCGCCGTCAACCGCGGCCTGGCCCTTGTCCTCACCGGCTACGTCGAGGGCGACGTCATCCGACACACGGAGATCTTCGCCCCGCTGCGGGCCCTGGACCTGCCGGTCGGCCACACCGTCACGGTCCTGGACGAGATGGGGATCTTCGAGGACGACAGCGAACCCTCCTTCGAACGCTGGCTCGCCGAGAGGCTGGAGGGTCTCGAACCCGGCATCCGCTCGGAGGCCGAGCGCTGGACCCGCGTCCTGCGCGACGGCGGCCCCCGCAGCCTCCCGCGACGGGAAGGCACGGTCTGGCTCTACCTCAACCGAGTCCGCCCGGCCCTGCTGGAATGGTCGAACCCCTACGACCACCTGCGCGTCGTGGACGACGACGTCATGTACGAGTCCATGATGGCCGGCGCCCGCGAACCCGCGACGACGTCCTCACCTACGTCAAGACACTGCACGGTCACCAGCGCCACGACCAACTCGTCGCCTTGCGCTCGCTGTTCACATGGGCCAAGCGGAACGGGCTGATCTTCAGCAACCCCACCAGCCGGATCAAGGTCGGGCAATACGAGTACGCCGTGCTGCAACCGCTTTTCCCCGCCCAGGTCGACCGCTCCGTCGCGGCTGCCACCACCCCGGCGACGCGGCTCATCCTCGCCCTCGCAGCGGTCCACGCCGCCCAGGCCGCCCAAATCGCCAACCTCATGCTCGACGACGTCGACCCCGGCAACCGACGGCTGACCATCGCCGGACGCGTCCGCCCGCTCGACGACCTCGCCCTGAAACTGCTGCTGGACTGGCTGGAGCACCGGCGAAACCGGTGGCCGAACACCGCGAACCTCCACCTACTGATCAACAACCAGACCGCAACCAAGACCAGCCGCGCCGGCAACCACTGGATCAGCGCCGCGACGCGCGGCCAGGACGCGACGCTGGAGCGGCTCCGCGTCGACCGGCAGCTCGAAGAGGCCCTGACCCACGGGCCCGATCCGCTTCACCTCGCCGAGGTGTTCGGGCTCGACGAGAAGACCGCGATGCGCTACGCGGACTCCGCACGGGCACTACTGGAACAGGCAGCCGAGCACTCGGCATCGCCCCTGGGAAAAGAACTTGGCCCGGATTGACGAGACTTGAAGAATGACGGCCATGCAGACTCGACAGGCATGGCCTGATGACGCATCAGCGGTCGCCGGTGTTTACGTGCGCTCCTGGCAGGCGGCCTTTGCCGGTCTTGTTCCCCAGCCCTACCTCGACGCCATGGACCCAAGCCGCGAAGAGTCCGAGTGGAAGACACGCATCGCGGAGGCACGATGGCCATCGTCGGGAGTACTGGTAGCCGAGACCGAGGCGGGGATCGTCGGATTCGCAGGTTTCGGCCCGTCTCAGGAGACCGCTGCCGCCGCAGAAATCGGCACGCTTTACGCGATGCCCGAGGTCTGGGGCACTGGGATCGGGAAGCACTTGATGCTGGCCATGTTGCCGACTCTCCGACAGGCCGAGTACGCGCAAGCCGCCTTGTGGGTCCTGGAAGACAATCGTCGCGCCCGGCGCTTCTACGAAGCTGCCGGCTGGCGCGCAGACGGAACAGCCGTGGAAGACAACACCGGTGGGGCTTCTCTCAACAAGTTGCGCTACCGCCGCCCTCTTGGCTAACCCGCTCGGCGTCTTACCCGTCCAGGGGACCAGGAACAGCAAGGTCGCGAGTTGTCCTGGAACCCACGGAAGCAACTCCGCAGAGCCCGACGACGGACCCTTGAGTTCCCACCGAGAACCCTTCAGTTTGCGTGAACTCGCGGGACTCGCCGGGCTCGGGGAACATCGGTACAGCGGTCGACGCCAACCCGATGATCATCGTCCTCCAGCTCGGTCGCGTGGAGGAAGGCGGCGACCTCGCCCGGCATGTCGAGGGTGGCCGGCAGCTCCGGGGCGGATGCCTCCTCGTCAGCGGCGGTGTGGTCGGGCGTGAGGTCCGCGACGACCGTGGGGATCGCGCCGCGGCTGACGCCGTGGTCGCGGGCGAGGCGGCGATCGAACGGCCCTCCAGTTACGCGGTGCGCGCGGTGGCGAATCCCCATCGAGTCTGATGGGAATCGGGCCGCCGCGCTCCCCTGATTGCACGGGTTCATGGGACGCGTCGGGGGTGTAGTCGGGACGGACTGCTGTCTGCCATCGGTGAACACCGCCCCGAGCGGGCGCAACGGTCACTACCGTCCAGTCGCATGACGACGGTCACAACCCGTACGGTCGAGTACCCGGCCGACAACCTGACGATGATCGGATACCTCGCGCTCCCGGCCGGTGCCGAGCGCCGGCCCGCAGTCCTGATCGGACCCGAGGGGACGGGGCTCAGCGATGTCGAGCGCCGGCGGGCCGAGGCTCTGGCCGAGCTGGGGTACGTGGCGCTGGCCTTCGACCTCCACGGCGGACGCTACCTGGAAGACCCGGAGGAGATGCTGGCCCGTTGCATGCCGCTGCTCGCCGATCCCGACCGCATGCGAGGAATCGGTCACGCCGCGCTCAACGTGTTGCGCGCCGAACCACGGGCCGATCCCGACCGGACCGCCGCCATCGGCTACGGCACCGGGGGTGCGGTCGCACTGGAACTCGGTCGCGACGGCGTCGACCTGCGCGCGATCGGGACAGTCAACGCACTGACCACGGGCCGACCGGGCGAGGCGGCACGCATTCGCTGCCCGGTATGGGCCGGGGTCGGCTCGGAAGACCCGATCATGCCGCCCGCGCAACGGGAGGCGTTCACCGCAGAGATGCAGGCCGCCGGCGTCGACTGGCGCCTCGTGGTCTACGGAGGAGCCCTGCACGCCTTCCACCACCCACCGGTCGACCACACCGTGCGTCCCGGCGTCGGCTACCACCCACGGCACGCACAGCGAGCCTGGCGTGACATCGTCGCCCTGCTCGCCGAGTGCCTGCCCGTCACGAACTGATCCGATCGGCTCCCGACACTCACTCCTGCCCGCCGTCGTCGTCTTCGTCCAGCTCCGGCGCATCCGGGTCGCGCAGCGGGTGCAGGGCACCGGAGGCGGGGGTGGAGGCGGTGAAGCTGCCGCCGCTGGATGTCGTCCACCGGGTCGGCCACCCGCAGCAGGTGCTCGGTCTTCGCGACCCGCCCGTGCCCCGCGCACTCCGCATCCAGCGGAGTCGGGCACCCCTCGTGTCCGAACATGCGCCACAGGCCGTAGGCGCGGACCTGGATGGTGACCAGGGACCCGGCAACCTTCAGCATGTCCGGCCAGTGCGTGATCACCTTGTTCAGGTTGCCGTACGACGCCGCTTGTTCGTCGGACACGAAGAGTTGCTGACATCGCCCGAGCGGTACCGGTACGGTTGCGCGCTGTCGTCCGTCGGTGGTCGCCGCTACCTTGCCCCGTCGCTGGTCACTGGTCGCTGGTCGCTGGTGGCTGCGAAGGGTGCGGACGGCTGTACGGGGGCATCGTCGGTGTGGAGGGCCGGTGGGCCGGCGGGGAGCGACGGCGCCGATCCGCAGGCTCGGACCACCCCCCTGCCTCGGGACGTTACCGCGCCGGGCCGCAGCCTGCTCCACCCTGGCAGCCGGCGTACGGGCCCACCCCCGGCTCGGCCCCCGCGGCGGCGACCGAGCGGTCGTACTCGCCTGCGCACCCCCGCTGTTGCGCGCCGTGGGACGACCGGACCCGCCGTCGCCGTCGCCGTCGCCGTCGCCGTCGGCAACGTCCTGCCCGTGTAAGGCGCGGACGCGCGATGACACATGTCGCGGTGCTAAACCCCAATCAACTGATTGTCACCGCTTCGAGGTAAGCATCTGGTCTTCCTGATGGCTGCGGCGCGTCCAGCGGCTAGCTTTCTGCAGGTGAACGGATGCACGTGATTCCTCCCGCTCCTCGCCCACCCCTCCCTGTCTCCCGGTCGGCGCCCCCGTGTGCGCCGGACGACCCGTCGCACAAGGAGAAAGCCCTCCGATGTCCGTCGACAGCATCCCGGAAGCTCGGACCACACCCGAAGCACCGCAGCAGTCCCTGAGCACCGCCGCCGCCCGCAACCTCGCCACCACGACCAAGTCCGCTCCGCAGATGCAGGAGATCACCTCCCGGTGGCTGCTGCGGATGCTGCCCTGGGTCGAGGCCAAGGGCGGCGCCTACCGGGTCAACCGGCGGCTGCGCCACACCCTCGGCGACGGACGCATCGAGTTCGTCCAGGAGGGCGCCACGGTCCGGGTGATCCCCTTGGAGCTCGGTGAACTGGCCATTCTGCGCGGGTTGGAGGACACGGACGTCCTCACCGCTCTCGCCGACCGCTGCACACAGCACGACTTCGCGGCGGGCGACGTGCTCGCCGAGCGTGGCAGCCCCGCCGACCGGATCCACCTGATCGCCCACGGCCGGGTCAGGCAGACCTCCGAGGGCAAGTACGGCGGAGAGGTCGCCATCGCGGTGCTCGCGGACGGCGACCACTTCGGTGAGAACGCGTTGTCGGACCCCGACGCCCGCCACGCCTGCACGGTGACCGCCGAGACCTCCGGCACCCTTCTGACTCTCTCCCGCGCCGACTTCACCGCCGTCCAGGCCTCCGCGCCCCACCTCCGTGCGCATGTCGAGACGTTCGGCTCCCGCGCGCGGCAGCGGCAGAACAAGCACGGTGAGGCCGAGATCGCCCTGTCGGCCGGTCACGTCGGCGAGGCCGATCTGCCGGGCACCTTCGTCGACTACGAGCTGAAGCCGCGTGAGTACGAGCTCTCCGTCGCACAGACCGTTCTGCGGATCCACACCAGGGTCGCCGACCTCTACAACGGTCCGATGAACCAGAGCAAGGAGCAGCTCAGGCTCACCGTCGAGGCGTTGCGGGAGCGCCAGGAACACGAGCTGATCAACAACCGAGAGTTCGGACTGCTGCACAACGCCGACTTCAAGCAGCGCATCCAGCCCCGCTCCGGTCCGCCGACCCCGGACGACATGGACGATCTGCTCTGCCGCCGACGTGGCACCAAGCTGTTCCTCGCCCACCCCAGGACCATCGCCGCCATCGGCCGCGGCTTCAACGCCTGCGGTCTGTACCCCGACCACGTCGACCTCGGCGGGCAGTCCGTCCCCGCCTGGCGTGGGGTCCCCATCCTGCCCTGCAACAAGATCCCGATCAGCAAGGAGCAGACCAGCTCCATCATCGCGATGCGCACCGGCGAGGAGAACCAGGGCGTCATCGGCCTGCGGCAGACGGACTTGGAGGACGAGTACGAACCGGGTCTCTCCGTGCGGTTCATGGGCATCAACGAACAGGCGATCACCTCCTACCTCGTCAGCACCTACTACTCGACCGCGGTGCTCCTGCCCGACGCCCTCGGCGTGCTCGAGAACGTGCAGATCGCCCCGGGACCGCGGTGAACGCCGGGCCGCTGCAGGTGCACGCCTGACGCCCCGCGCGCAACGGAGCGCCCATCCCATCGCAACTAGGAGCAACCGATGCCCGACTCCGGGCCCCTCGGGTCATCCCACCGTGAGCAACGGCCGACACCGCCCACAACAGTGCCGGACGCCCCGGCGCCGGCGGCCCCGGACCTCCCGGTCATGCCGGCCGCGCCCGACTTCCTGGCAACCCTGCATCCGACGGTCACGCTCCCGGCCACCCAGTCGCCACCCCGAACGTCGCTGCCTTCACCACCTTCGTTGCCATCACCGCCTTCTCTGCCCTCGACACCGTCACTGCCCTCGGCGCCGTCATCGCCGCCGATGCCCGTCTCCGTCGTACCGGAGGCGCCGGACCCGAGGGCGCCTGCCACCGCCGTACCGGAGGCGCCGGACACGCGTGCGGCCGGCTCCGCTCTTCAGGGCATCCTGCGCGGACCGACCGGACTGGGCACGAGCTCGCTCGACCTGGCCGGGAGGTACAAGCCCCCGCTTCCGGATCCGGTGTCCGCGGCACCCGCTCCACCCGCTGCGGGGCGGGCCGTCCCCGGCCTCTACTACCACCCTGTACCGGAGCCCGACCCGGTGCGCGTCGAGGAGGTGAGCCGCCGGATCAAGTGCTGGGCCGAGGAGGAGGTCCAGCTCTATCCGGAGGAATGGGAGGGGCAGTTCGACGGCTTCTCCATCGGCCGGTACATGGTCGTCTGCCACCCCGACGCCCCGACGGTCGACCACCTGATGCTCGCCGCCCGGCTGATGGTCGCGGAAAATGCGGTGGACGACTGCTACTGCGAGGACCACGGCGGGTCACCCGTGGGTCTCGGCGGCCGCCTCCTCCTCGCGCACACCGCGCTCGACCACTTCCACACCACCGCCGAGTACACGCCGGCGTGGCAGGAGTCCCTCACCTCGGACGCCCCGCGCCGGGCGTACCGCAGCGCGATGGACTACTTCGTGCGCGCGGCCTCACCCTCCCAGGCCGACCGCTACCGGCACGACATGGCCCGGCTGCACATGGGCTACCTCGCCGAGGCGGCCTGGGCGCAGATCGGCCACGTCCCGGAGGTGTGGGAGTACCTGGCGATGCGCCAGTTCAACAACTTCCGCCCCTGCCCCACGATCACCGACACGGTCGGCGGCTACGAACTGCCCGCCGACCTGCACGCCCGGCCGGACATGCAACGGGTCATCGCCCTCGCCGGCAACGCGACCACCATCGTCAACGACCTCTACTCGTACACCAAGGAACTCGACAGCCCGGGCCACCACCTGAACCTGCCGGTGGTGATCGCGGAACGCGAGCATCTCTCCGAGCGCGACGCGTATCTGAAGGCCGTCGAGGTCCACAACGAACTGCAGCGAGCCTTCGAGGCCGCCGCAGCCGACCTCGCGGAGGCCTGCCCCCTGCCCGCCGTCCTGCGCTTCCTCCGGGGCGTGGCCGCCTGGGTCGACGGAAACCACGACTGGCACCGCACCAACACCTACCGCTACAGCCTGCCCGACTTCTGGTAGAGAACGGATATTTCTTTGAGCACTGACACGACCTTCACCGCCACCCCGAAGATCCCGGCCCCGGCCACGCCGTACCAGGAGGACATCGCCCGCTACTGGAACAACGAGGCCCGGCCGGTCAACCTCCGCCTCGGGGACGTGGACGGGCTCTACCACCACCACTACGGCATCGGCGCCGTGGACCGGGCCGCGCTCGGCGACCCCGCTCACAGCGAGTACGAGAAGAAGCTCATCGCGGAGCTGCACCGGCTGGAGTCGGCCCAGGCGGAGCTCCTCCTGGACCATCTTGGTGCCATCGGTCCCGACGACACCCTGGTCGACGCCGGCTGCGGGCGCGGCGGGTCCATGGTCATGGCGCACCACCGCTTCGGCTGCAAGGTCGAGGGCGTCACCCTGTCAGCCTCCCAGGCCGACTTCGGCAACCGTCGCGCGCGTGAACTCCGTATCGATGACCACGTCCACTCCCATGTGTGCAACATGCTCGACACGCCCTTCGAGAAGGGCAGCATCGCGGCCTCGTGGAACAACGAGTCGACCATGTACGTCGACCTGCACGACCTGTTCGCCGAGCACTCCCGCTTCCTGAAGGTGGGCGGCCGGTACGTGACGATCACCGGCTGCTGGAACCCTCGCTACGGCCAGCCGTCGAAGTGGGTCTCCCAGATCAACGCCCACTTCGAGTGCAACATCCACTCCCGTCGCGAGTACCTGCGCGCCATGGCCGACAACCGCCTTGTCCCGCACACCATCATCGACCTCACCGCGGACACCCTGCCCTACTGGGAGCTGAGGGCCACGTCCTCGCTGGTCACCGGGATCGAGGAGGCGTTCATCGAGTCCTACCGGGACGGCTCCTTCCAGTACGTTCTGATCGCGGCCGACCGCGTGTGAGACCGAGCCTCGCGGGGCCGGGGGGCTGGGGGCCGGGTCGGCCACCCCGGCCCCCCGGTCCGTCACCGGGGCCCCCGCTCCGCGAGGTGCACGCCTGTCAAACGCGGCCCGGGCCCGGTCGGTGGGTCCGTACACCGGGTAGGCCATGTGATCCTCCCGAGCCTGATGACGGCATGCGTCAGGACCTGTCGCTGCTGCTGCGCGCCTCCGAGGCCGGACGGCCGATGTCCGGACTCTCCGGGGAGGCGGCCGCCGCCGCGTTCGGCGTGGACGCCACCGACGTGACCGTCAAGGAGACCGTCCGGCAGTAGGGAGGGAAGGCGGGCCCCTACTGGAAGGAGGTCGACGTCGCTCCCGACGCGAACGAGCGGCGTCGTATGGTCCCCACCGCCCGTGAGCGGTGGGCGGGCCGGATCGGTACCGTCCGGGCTCAGGGCCCGGTTCGGAGCTCGTCCAGGAGGTCCGCGACGAGAGACGCAAGCTCACTCATCACATCGCTCAGGTCCCCGACGAGACGGGCGAGCCGTGCGTCGACAAGCACAGCCTGTGGGACCCGACCCGCCCCGGCCGGACTCCTCGACCGCATGCGCCAGGTCGGTGATTCCCGCCGTCTTCGGCAAGACTGTCGCGATGGTGGCGGCGATGCACGCCTGGCGTTCCGGTGGTCAGCAGGCGGCATTCAGCCGGAAGACACGCTGTTTCCACGTCGATTCAGCAGAGTTCCGCCTCGTGCCTACTTCACACTCACGCGTCGGCGTCGCCTCGGTATGCGCCGTGGCTTTGACGTTCTCAGGACTGGTCGCCACCGGGCTGTTCACCGCTCATCCTGCGGCTGCCGCCGACCCGGCCGGCTACCAAAACGTACGCATCAACGAGGTCACCTCCTCGAGCAACGACACGGTGGAGCTGTACAACACCGGCTCTACCGCGGTGAGCATCAACGGCTGGAAGATGTCCGACGACGGCTTCTCGCCGCGGTCGTTCACCCCGTCCGCCACCACGATCACCGCCGGCGGCTACGTCACCTTCAACTCACCACAGGGCCTTGGTGACTCGGACAAACTGGTGATCTACACGGCCGGCGGTGCGGTGGTCGACCGCGTGGAGTGGGTCACCGACAGGGCGAAGCCGGCGATGGCGCGCTGCGGGGGCGATGGCACCGGCGCGTGGGTGACGACGACCACGGTGACCACGTTCGGCGCCGCCAACGCCTCGGGCTGCCCGTCGTCGATCCCGTCGGCGAGCCGGGTACGGATCAACGAGGTCACCTCCGACGGCTCGGACACCGTGGAGCTGTACAACGGCGGTGCGAGCCCGGTCGGCATCGGGTCGTGGAAGTACGTCGACAACGACACCAGCCACTTGCCGGTCTCGATCTCGTCCTCCTTCCCGAGCGCAACCAGCATCCCTGCGGGCGGCTACGCCACGTTCGACTCCACGCTCGGTCTGGGCGACAACGACTCGTTCTTCCTCCTTGACGGCAACGGCACCACCGTCGACTCGGTGACCTGGGCCACCGACGGCGCCAAGCCGTCGGACGAGCGCTGCGCCAACGGCACCGGCTGGTTCCAGCCCTCCACGACCGCGACGCTCGGCAGCGCCAACTCCTGCTCCGGCGGTGGTGGCGGTCAGACCGGCCGTCTGCTGGGCGGCGGGGGCTCACCGACCAGCGGCTGCACTCCTGAGGCCCCCTCCGGCACGGGCGCGACCCCGGCGGGCCTGTCGGCGTGGCCCGGCGGGCTGGACGTCACGATCACCGACAACGTCTGCGTGTTCACCACGTCCACCGGCCCCGAGGGCCGCGACGTGAGCGGGCTGGCGTTCGACCCGGCGAACCCGTCGGTGCTGTGGGCCGCCAAGAACAAGAACCGGCTGTACAAGCTGGTCAAGAGCAACGGCAAGTGGGTCCCGGACCCGTCGTGGAGCGCCACCGGCAAGCAGATCCGCTTCGCGGACGGCTCGGGCCAGCCGGACTCCGAGGGCGTAACGGTCGGCGACAACGGCCACATCTACGTGACGTCCGAACGTGACAACGCCGACAACACGGTCCCCAAGGACACGATCATGGAGTTCGACCCCGCCGTGACCGGATCGGCTCTGACACCGGTCCGCCAGTGGGACATGACGTCGCAGTTCCCCCAGCTCGACACCGGAAGCAAGGACGACGCCAACCTCGGGTTCGAGGGCGTCGGCTATGTGCCCGACAGCTGGCTGACCACGAACGGCTGGGTCGACCCGCTCACCCATGCCGTCTACAACCCGGCGAACTACCCGCTGCACGGATCCGGCCTGTACGTCACCGGCCTGGAGTGGGACGGCACGCTGCACGTCTACGGGCTGAACTCCGACGGCTCGTTCACCACGTTCGGCGCGATCTCGACCGGCATGGCGTCCGTGATGGACGTGATGTTCGACCCCGGGACGCAGCGCATCATCGCGACCTGTGACAACACCTGCGGCGAGACGCACACGTCCATGAAGGTCAACACCGCCGGCACGATCGTTCCGGATGCGACCTACGGTAACCCGGCCGTCATGCCGATCGACAACCTGGAGGGCTTCGCCATCGCGCCGACGTCGACCTGCGTCGACGGTTTCCGCGAGGCGGTCTGGAGCGATGACGGCATCTACGGCTTCGGCGCCGGAAGCTCCTCCTACGGCCACGCCCTCTACAGCGGCACTTTCCCCTGTTGATCCCCCTGGCGTAGATCTCCTTCTGGTGGAAGGAGGCGGCATCGAACCTCATCGACGATCCGGGCCGTCGTCCAGAGTGGGCGGCGGTCTCAACACCGATACGTAGGCTGCCCGTTCGGCCAGGTCAACGCAGAAGGGGCCCGCGCTTGCGGACCCCTTCCTCTCGTAGCGGGGACAGGATTTGAACCTGCGACCTCTGGGTTATGAGCCCAGCGAGCTACCGAGCTGCTCCACCCCGCGTCGGTGATGCCACTCTACACGGTGGATCAGGCGGGGTCGGACCGGAGGTCAGCCGCCGCGGACGATGTTCTCAGCCTGGGGGCCCTTCTGGCCCTGGGTGATGTCGAAAGTGACGGTCTCCCCCTCAACCAGTTCCCGGTACCCGTTGCCCGTGATGTTGGAGTAGTGCGCGAAGACGTCCGGTCCGCCGTCCTGGGCGATGAAACCGAAGCCCTTTTCGGCGTTGAACCACTTCACCGTGCCGCTGGCCATGCTGCTGTCCTTCGTTCTCGCTGGGAAACCCAGTCGGGTGAGATGAGGGCCTTCCAAGGCGAAGACACCCGACGTCCGTCCTACCCCGCTCACAGCCCGGTTATCCGATCATTATCTTCGGCGAGCTGACACGGCCGGCGGCGGGCACCGGGACGGCGCGCCGTTCTCAGACGCGGCCCTCGCGGAGAGCGCCGCCCACCAGGGCGCGGATTGCCCCGGCGGCATCGGCGCAAGCGGCGCCGCGAGCAGTACGGTCTTGCGGCTCGCCGTTCTCGCAGTGGTGGACGCCGCCGGCTACGGCCCGGGCCACGCCTCGCCCTACGAGACGGCGAGCCACTGCGAACGAGGCGTAGTGGGCGGTCGTTCGCTCGTTCGCCGCGCCCCGGACGATCCTGTCAGCCGCCTTTGAGCTGGCCCCCCATGTCGTCACTGCGCGGCTCCGTACGGTGGTCGAAGTACGCCCACGCGAAGATCCCGAGCAGCGCCACGACGCCCGCTGTCAGGAACTGCACCACCGTGGGTGCGTTCCGGGTGACGTATCCGGCACATCCTGTTGCCAACGCGCCACACAGCATCAGCATGCGACTGGCGAAGCGTTGCCACGGATTGATGCCCTCACGTTCGGAGAACAGGCCCTTCGCCGCCGCTTTCGCCGGGCGCGCGATGCCTCTGCGCTTCTTCGACCGGTACTCCAGCCCGTAACCGAACAGCAGGTAGAGCGCGAAGATCGCGGCGATCCACGCCCAGTCGGACGGATCGTCCGTGCCACCGCGTGCCAGTGAGACCCCCAGCCCCGATTTCATCCATGTCCCCCTTCCGCGTAGGGACCGAATGCCCTGTCGGCGAGGTCGTATGTGAATCAACTTCCGCTGTGAACCTGATGCCTTTGAGGGCCGGGCGGTGGTTGAGCCACCGGTCACGAGTCGGGTCTCAGGGCGGTGGCGACGATGCGATCACTGTCCACGCGGCGTCAGAGTCCTCCATGAGCGTGCGCCGCTACCCCGGCCTTCTCCCGCCCGGCCTGGTGGAGGCCGAGGTGGTGTGGGAGGTGGCCGTCGATGTCGCCCGGGCACTGTTGGACGGCGCGGCGCCGGCCCGGGCCGACCGTGCCCACACCCACGTCGGTCCAGGGCGGGGCGGCTACCGTTGTTCGGCCAGGACCCTACCTCGCCATGAGCCCTACGCCGTGGTCGGCTTCGTGGTCGGGCCGACCACGGTGGGGAGCTTCTGGCGGAGGTCGAGTGGCAACGGCCCCGGACAGCCGGCTAGGACTTGTCCGGCCGATCATGTGACTACTCCGCACTCGTGTCGTTGATGTGGACATGGGGCGGGGCGATCTGACGGATGCCGAGTGGGAACG
>NZ_JBVKBI010000025.1:0-120967 GCF_055639035.1 Streptomyces sp. NPDC107654 | reverse complement strand
CCTGACCACCGTCCAGGCACTCGCCGCGGCCGTCCAGGGCATCGACGCCCTGAACCACGGCGACGTGGGCGTCCGCTCCCTCCAGGAACACGCGGCCCACCTCACCGCGGCCCGCGACTAGCAGCCCCGAGGGGGACACCGGAAACGGTGTCCCCCTCTTCACGAGGACACCATGTACACCATCTTCTTCAAGCTGGTCTTCCAGCGCATGGACCCCGAGAAGGCCCACTACCTGGCCTTCCGCTGGATCCGCCTCGCCGCCCGCGTCCCCGTGCTGCGCACCTTCGTCGCGGCTGCCCTGGCGCCCCGCCACAAGGAGCTGCGCACGGAGGCCTTCGGGCTGCGCATGCACGGCCCCTTCGGGCTCGCCGCCGGCTTCGACAAGAACGCCGTCGCCATCGACGGCATGTCGATGCTGGGCTTCGACCACGTCGAGATCGGCACGGTGACGGGTGAGCCGCAGCCCGGCAACCCCAGGAAGCGCCTGTTCCGCCTGGTCGCGGACCGCGCCCTGATCAACCGGATGGGCTTCAACAACGACGGTTCCCTCACCGTGGCGGCCCGCCTGGCCACCCGCCAGCCGGTCTTCCGGACCGTGGTCGGCGTCAACATCGGCAAGACCAAGGTCGTCCCGGAGACGGAGGCCGTCGCCGACTACGTGAAGTCCGCCGAGCGCCTCGCTCCGTACGCCGACTACCTGGTCGTCAACGTCTCCTCCCCGAACACCCCCGGCCTGCGCAACCTCCAGGCGGTGGAACACCTGCGCCCGCTGCTCACCGCCGTGCGCGAGGCCGCCGACCGCACGGTCGCGAACCGCCGCGTGCCGCTCCTGGTGAAGATCGCCCCCGACCTCGCCGACGAGGACGTCGACGCGGTCGCCGACCTCGCCGTGGAGCTGGGCCTGGACGGCATCATCGCCACCAACACCACCATCGCGCGCGAGGGCCTCGGCCTGCGGTCCTCCGCCGCGCTGGTCAAGGAGACCGGCGGCCTGTCCGGCGCCCCGCTCAAGGAACGCTCCCTGGAGGTCCTGCGCCGCCTGTACGCGCGCGTGGGCGACCGGATCACCCTGGTGGGCGTCGGCGGCATCGAGACCGCCGAGGACGCCTGGCAGCGCATCCTGGCCGGTGCCACGCTGGTCCAGGGCTACAGCGCCTTCATCTACGAGGGCCCCTTCTGGTGCCGGGCCGTCCACAAGGGGCTCGCCGCCCGCCTGCGCACGAGCCCGTACGCCACCCTCGCCGACGCGGTCGGCGCCGACGTGAGGAAGCCCGCATGAGCCCGTTGGAGCCGTTCGGCGCCCGGCTGCGCCGCGCCATGGACGAGCGCGGCCCGCTGTGCGTGGGCATCGACCCGCACGCCTCCCTGCTCGCCGAGTGGGGCCTGGACGACGACGTGGCCGGCCTGGAGCGGTTCAGCCGCACGGTCGTCGAGGCCATGGCCGACCGGGTGGCCGTCCTGAAGCCGCAGAGCGCCTTCTTCGAGCGGTTCGGCTCGCGCGGCCTCGCCGTCCTGGAGAAGGCCGTGCAGGAGGCGCGGGCGGCCGGTGCGCTGGTCGTGATGGACGCCAAGCGCGGTGACATCGGCTCGACCATGGCCGCCTACGCCGAAGCGTTCCTGCACCCGGACGCCCCGCTGTTCTCCGACGCCCTGACCGTCTCGCCGTACCTCGGCTACGGCTCGCTGAGCCCGGCCGTCGCGCTGGCCCGGGAGAGCGGCACCGGCCTGTTCGTGCTGGCGCTGACCTCGAACCCGGAGGGCGGCGAGGTGCAGCACGCGATCCGCGCCGACGGCCGGACCGTCGGCGCGACCATGCTGGCCCACCTGGCCGCCGAGAACGCGGGGGAGGAGCCGCTGGGCTCCTTCGGCGCCGTCGTCGGGGCCACGCTCGGCGACCTGTCGACCTACGACCTGGACATGGGCGGCCCGCTCCTCGCGCCCGGCATCGGCGCCCAGGGCGCGACGCCGGCCGACCTCCCCGGGGTCTTCGGGGCGGCCGTGCGCAACGTCGTGCCGAACGTCAGCCGGGGTGTTCTGCGTCACGGTCCCGACGTCAGCGCGCTGCGCGGGGCGGCCGAGCGGTTCGCGACCGAGATCCAGGCGGCCGTCGCCGGCGTCTGAGCCCCTGCCGCGTGCCCGGCGCGTGCCCGGTCGCGCGCCGGGCCGGGCGGGATCTCGCCGACTTGAGAGTGAATACATCCTCAAATCGAGGGCAATTTGTCTTAAATGTCTGGCCTGGCGGAGGCTGACCAGGACTTTTCCGCTGTTCTCGCTGACTCTGGCGGACTTGCCCGCTAGTCTCCGAGCAGTGGGGGCACCTCCCGCGCCCCTCAGACAGTGGGGGAGAACGGGCAGCGTGTTGCTCGTGGCTCCCCAGGTGTGGGGCGACTAGGTTCCTCACCGGTCCGTATCCGACAGTTCGACATCCGAGGTGACGTAGGCGTGGCTCTTCCGCCCCTTACCCCTGAACAGCGCGCAGCCGCGCTCGAAAAGGCCGCCGCGGCTCGCCGGGAGCGGGCCGAGGTCAAGAATCGACTCAAGCACTCCGGCGCCTCCCTGCACGAGGTCATCAAGCAGGGCCAGGAAAACGACGTCATCGGCAAGATGAAGGTCTCCGCGCTGCTGGAGTCCCTGCCGGGCGTGGGCAAGGTCCGCGCCAAGCAGATCATGGAGCGTCTGGGCATCTCCGAGAGCCGCCGTGTGCGCGGTCTCGGTTCCAACCAGATCGCCTCCCTGGAGCGTGAGTTCGGCAGCACCGGCTCCTGAGTCCGCCTCCCGGCGGACCCGGGAGTCCCGGGCACTCCGGGATTACTGGAATAATCGCTGCATGAGTGAACGTCCGCGGCTGACCGTGCTCTCCGGCCCCTCGGGGGTCGGCAAGAGCACGGTCGTCGCCCATATGCGCAAGGAACACCCCGAGGTCTGGCTCTCGGTGTCGGCGACGACCCGCAAGCCGCGCCCCGGCGAGCAGCACGGAGTCCACTATTTCTTCGTCACCGACGAGGAGATGGACAAGCTGATCGCCAACGGCGAGCTCCTGGAGTGGGCCGAGTTCGCCGGCAACCGCTACGGCACGCCCCGCGCGGCCGTGCTGGAGCGGCTGGAGAACGGCGAGCCCGTCCTGCTGGAGATCGACCTCCAGGGCGCCCGGCAGGTCCGCGAGTCCATGTCCGACGCCCAGCTGGTGTTCCTGGCTCCGCCCTCCTGGGAGGAGCTGGTGCGCAGGCTGACCGGCCGGGGGACCGAGCCGCCCGAGGTCATCGAGCGCCGTCTGGCGGCGGCGAGGACCGAGCTGGCGGCCGAGCCGGAGTTCGACGAGACCTTGGTCAACACCTCCGTCGAGGACGTGGCTCGCGAGCTGCTAGCCTTGATGGACGTTGTGTGATCGTGACTGTGATCACGATGTCTGATTCTTTCCCATCCATCGGAAGGTAGAGCGTGTCCTCTTCCATCACCGCGCCCGAGGGCATCATCAACCCGCCGATCGACGAGCTTCTCGAGGCGACCGACTCGAAGTACAGCCTCGTGATCTACGCTGCCAAGCGTGCGCGCCAGATCAACGCGTACTACTCGCAGCTCGGTGAGGGCCTCCTCGAGTACGTCGGTCCGCTCGTCGACACCCACGTCCACGAGAAGCCGCTCTCGATCGCGCTGCGCGAGATCAACGCCGGTCTGCTGACCTCCGAGGCCGTCGAGGGCCCGGCGCAGTAGTACGCGCAGTACTACTGTCAGATTGAGATCGACTTATCCACAGGCCCGGCAGTCACCCTGCCGGGCCTGTGGTGTGTCATGGAGTCGTACGTTTGCGTCGTACGTTGTCGAGTCCGGGGAGACACGGTGGACAAGCCGAGGGTCGTGCTGGGGGTCAGCGGTGGCATCGCCGCCTACAAGGCCTGTGAGCTGCTGAGGAGGTTCACGGAGTCGGGCCATGACGTCCGCGTGGTGCCCACCGCCTCCGCGCTGCACTTCGTCGGCGCCGCCACCTGGTCGGCCCTGTCCGGCAACCCCGTCTCCACCCAGGTCTGGGACGACGTCCACCAGGTCCCGCACGTCCGCATCGGCCAGCACGCCGACCTCGTGGTGGTCGCCCCGGCCACCGCCGACATGCTCGCCAAGGCCGCCCACGGCCTCGCCGACGACCTGCTCACCAACACCCTCCTCACCGCCCGCTGTCCCGTGGTCTTCGCCCCGGCCATGCACACCGAGATGTGGGAGCACCCGGCCACCCAGGAGAACGTGGCCACGCTGCGCCGCCGCGGCGCCGTCGTCATCGAGCCCGCCGTCGGCCGCCTCACCGGCGTCGACACCGGCAAGGGCCGGCTGCCCGAGCCCGGGGAGATCTTCGAGGTGTGCCGCCGGGTGCTGGCCCGGGGCGTCACCGAGCCCGATCTCGCGGGCCGGCATGTCGTCGTCTCCGCCGGCGGCACCCGCGAACCCCTCGACCCCGTCCGCTTCCTCGGCAACCGCTCCTCCGGCAAGCAGGGGTACGCCCTCGCCCGCACCGCCGCAGCCCGCGGCGCCCGGGTGACGCTGGTTTCGGCCAACGCGGACCTGCCCGACCCGGCCGGCGTGGACGTCGTCCGGGTGGGCACCGCCGTGCAGCTGCGCGAGGCCGTCCTGAAGGCCGCCGCGGACGCCGACGCCGTGGTCATGGCCGCCGCCGTCGCCGACTTCCGCCCGGCCGCGTACGCCGCCGGGAAGATCAAGAAGAAGGACGGCCAGGAACCCGACCCGATCGCCCTGGTGCGGAATCCGGACATCCTCGCGGAGATCTCCGCCGACCGCGCCCGCCCCGGCCAGGTGATCGTCGGCTTCGCCGCCGAGACCGACGACGTCCTCGCCAACGGCCGCACCAAGCTCGCCCGCAAGGGCTGCGACCTGCTCGTGGTCAACGAGGTGGGAGAGCGCAAGACCTTCGGCGCCGAGGAGAACGAGGCCGTCGTCCTGGGCGCCGACGGCAGCGAGACCCCGGTGCCGCACGGCCCCAAGGAAGCCCTCGCCGACACGGTCTGGGACCTGGTCGTGCGGCGACTGGACTAAGGTCCGCCAGGCGATCGGGGGAACTCCGCGCCGGGTCCGCGACACGCTCGAGCCACGCTCGAATCGGGCGTGGCGGCCCTGGCCAAGGCCGCTCGCCATTGTGCAGAATGCCCGTGCCGCAGGTCACAGCGTTCCCAGAAAGGGAGACAGTGGCCCGCCGACCGAGTGCGACCGATAAACTGTCACGGTCGACGCCGGGCGCAGCCCCGTGTCGACCGCAAATGATCAGCCAGCAGCCGCTGCAACCACAGGGAGCGTTGTGTCCCGTCGCCTGTTCACCTCGGAGTCCGTGACCGAGGGTCACCCCGACAAGATCGCTGACCAGATCAGCGACACCATTCTCGACGCGCTCCTGCGCGAGGACCCGACCTCCCGGGTCGCCGTGGAGACGCTGATCACCACCGGCCTGGTACACGTGGCCGGCGAGGTCACGACCAAGGCCTACGCGGACATCGCGACCCTCGTCCGCGGCAAGATCCTGGAGATCGGCTACGACTCCTCCAAGAAGGGCTTCGACGGCGCCTCCTGCGGTGTCTCGGTGTCCATCGGCGCGCAGTCCCCGGACATCGCGCAGGGTGTCGACGCGGCGTACGAGGCCCGGGTCGAGGGCGACGAGGACGAACTCGACAAGCAGGGCGCGGGCGACCAGGGCCTGATGTTCGGCTACGCGTCCGACGAGACGCCGACCCTGATGCCGCTGCCGATCTTCCTCGCGCACCGGCTGTCCAAGCGGCTCTCCGAGGTCCGCAAGAACGGCACGATCCCCTACCTGCGCCCGGACGGCAAGACGCAGGTCACCATCGAGTACGACGGCGACAAGGCCGTCCGCCTCGACACGGTGGTCGTCTCCTCCCAGCACGCCTCCGACATCGACCTGGAGTCGCTGCTCGCCCCCGACATCCGCGAGTTCGTCGTGGAGCCGGAGCTGAAGGCGCTGCTGGACGACGGCATCAAGCTGGAGACCGAGGGCTACCGGCTGCTGGTCAACCCGACCGGCCGTTTCGAGATCGGCGGCCCGATGGGCGACGCCGGCCTGACCGGCCGCAAGATCATCATCGACACCTACGGCGGCATGGCCCGCCACGGCGGCGGCGCCTTCTCCGGCAAGGACCCGTCCAAGGTCGACCGCTCGGCCGCGTACGCGATGCGCTGGGTCGCCAAGAACGTCGTCGCGGCGGGCCTGGCCTCCCGCTGCGAGGTCCAGGTCGCCTACGCGATCGGCAAGGCCGAGCCCGTCGGTCTCTTCGTGGAGACCTTCGGCACCGCCAAGATCGACCACGAGAAGATCGAGAAGGCGATCGACGAGGTCTTCGACCTCCGGCCCGCCGCGATCATCCGCGACCTCGACCTGCTCCGCCCGATCTACGCCCAGACGGCGGCGTACGGCCACTTCGGCCGCGAGCTGCCCGACTTCACCTGGGAGCGCACCGACCGCGTGGAAGCCCTGCGCAAGGCCGCGGGCCTGTAACCCAGGCCGACCGTTCGCCGAGGCCCGGCTTCCCTTCGGGGGCCGGGCCTCGGCACGTTCGGGTCAGCCGGCGGGCGCCGGCCGGATACGGCGCCGGGAACGGTCGATCTCCACGATCCTGACCCGCACGCCGGGAACGGTCGATCTCCGCGATCCTGACCCGCACGTCCTGCCCGTCCGCGACGCTCCTGCCGCCCGGATCGCCGACGTGCACGACCCCCTCCGCCCCCGCACCGGCCCGGACGAAGGCGCCGAAGGGGAGAACCCCGGTGACCGGGCCGGACACCACACCGCCCGTGCGCCCTCCAGCGGCCCCAGGGATCCTCCAGGAGGGCCTTGAGCGACAGCGCGGCCTTTCCCTGGCCGCCACCAGCACCTCGCGGTGATCCGCCGCCCCACCGCCACGGCTCCGAGGGACGGCCGGTCCGGTGACAGACGGCTCGTACGGCGGCACGCGGCCGAGGGCCCCGTCCGGGCCGTCGCAGAACCGCACCATCACGTCGTCCCCGTCGAACCCGGTCACGACCGCGGACCTCACCTCTGCCCGCCGTGCGGCCAGGCGTGCGCGCGGGTCCTCCAGCGGACGCGATGCCGATGCGGTCATGGTCGTGGGCCCAGGGGCGCACCGCCGGGGCGGGAACCGGCCGGGCGGCGGCGTTGTCAGTGGCGTTTGGTAAGAATGCAAGCGTGAGCAGCGAGAACGGGGTTCCCGGAGCGGACGGGGGCGGCGGGGCCGAGGGGGCGCCGCCGGAGCAGCTCGCGCTCATCCGGGAGAGCGTGCGCCAGGCCAGGACGCCGCGGGCCAAGCCGCGGACGTGGCGGGGGGCCGCGCTCGCCAGGGAACTGCCCGTCGCGCGGGTCCTGGTCGACAAGGGCGTGCTGCACCTCGACCGGTACTTCGACTACGCCGTGCCCGAGGAGCTGGACGCGGAGGCACAGCCCGGCGTGCGGGTCCGGGTGCGGTTCGGGGCCGGGCGGCACCGGGTGCGCGAGGGGCGACGGGAGGGCGGCGGGCTCATCGACGGCTTCCTGATCGAGCGGCGTGACGAGTCCGACTACTCCGGGCCGCTGGCCGCCCTCGCGCAGGTCGTGTCGCCGGAGCGGGTGCTGAGCGAGGAACTGCTCGGCCTCGCCCGGGCCGTCGCCGACCGGTACGCCGGCAGCCTCGCCGATGTGCTGCAACTGGCCGTCCCCCCGCGCAACGCCCGCGCCGAGCAACGCCCGTCCCCGGCGCCGCTGCCCCCGCCGAACGCACCGGACACCGGCTCCTGGGCGCGGTACGAGCACGGGGGCGCCTTCCTGGACGCGCTGGCCTCCGGAGGGACCCCCAGGGCCGTGTGGAACGCGCTGCCGGGGCCGCTGTGGAGCGAGGAGCTGGCCCGGGCCGTCGCCGCCGCTCTCGCCTCCGGGCGCGGCGCCCTCGTCGTCGTACCGGACGGGCGGGCCGCCGCGCGCGTGGACGCCGCGCTGACCGCGCTGCTCGGCACGGGCCGGCACGCGCTGCTCACGGCCGACGCCGGGCCCGAGAAGCGGTACGCGCAGTGGCTGGCGGTGCGGCGCGGTTCCGTCCGTGCCGTCGTGGGGACCCGGGCGGCGATGTTCGCGCCCGTGCAGGAGCTGGGGCTCGTGGCGATCTGGGACGACGGCGACGACAGCAACAGCGAGCAGCACGCCCCGCAGCCGCACGCCCGCGATGTCCTCCTGCTGCGGGCCGCGCTGGACAGGTGCGCCTTCCTGCTCGGCAGCCGGAGCTGCACCGTGGAGGCCGCCCAGCTCGTCGAGAGCGGCTGGGCCCGGCCGCTGGTCGCCGGACGGGAACAGGTACGGCTCCACGCGCCCCTCGTCCGGACGGTCGGGGACGAGGACCTCGCGCGCGACGAGGCCGCCCGCGCCGCCCGGCTGCCCACCCTCGCCTGGCAGGCGGCCCGCGAGGGGCTGCGGCACGGGCCCGTGCTGGTGCAGGTGCCCCGGCGGGGTTACGCGCCCCGCATGGCCTGCGCGCAGTGCCGGGCTCCCGCCCGCTGCCGGCACTGTGCCGGCCCGCTCCAGGGCCAGGACGCGGGCGTTCTGCGGTGCGGCTGGTGCGGACGCGAGGAAGGCGCCTGGCACTGCCCGGAGTGCGGCGGGTTCCGGCTCCGCGCGCAGATCGTGGGGGCCCGCCGCACCGCCGAGGAACTGGGGCGGGCCTTCCCCGCCGTACCGGTGCGGACCTCCGGCCGCGAGCACGTGCTGGACACCGTGCCCGACACCCCCGCGCTGGTCGTCAGCACCCCGGGCGCCGAACCCGTCGCCGAGGGCGGCTACGCGGCGGCCCTGCTGCTGGACGGCTGGGCCATGCTCGGGCGGCCCGACCTGCGGGCCGGTGAGGACGCCCTGCGCCGGTGGATCGCGGCCGGGGCGCTGGTGCGGCCCCAGGGCGAGGGCGGCACGGTGGTCGTGGTGGCCGAGCCGACGCTGCGGCCGGTGCAGGCGCTGGTGCGCTGGGACCCGGTCGGGCATGCCGTGCGGGAGCTCGCCGAGCGGGCCGAGCTGGGCTTCCCGCCGGTGTCCCGGATGGCGGCCGTGTCCGGGCCGCCCGACGCCCTCGGCGAGTTCATGGCGGCGGTCGAGCTGCCGCCGGACGCCGAGGTGCTCGGTCCGGTACCGCTGCCGCCCGCACCGTCCGGCCGGCCCCGCAGACCCGGCGCACCGCCACCCGGCGAACACTGGGACCGGGCCCTGGTCCGCGTACCCCCGGGCAGCGGGGCCGCTCTGGCCGCCGCCCTGAAGACCGCCCAGGCCGCGCGCATGGCCCGGGGCGGCGCGGAGGCGGTACGGGTGCGGATCGACCCACCGGACATCGGCTGACGCGGACATCGGCTGACGCGAGGGTGGCCGACGCGGGGAGAGGCGACCCGGGGAGAGGCGACCCGGGGAGAGGCGACGCGGGGAGAGGCCGACGAGGGCGGGCCGGGAGGGCGGTGCGGAAGGGGCCGCGCACGCGGCTGCCCTCCCGGGGACGGGCCGGGAGGGCAGGGACGGCGGAGGGACGGGAAGGGCGACGGGGGAGTCAGCCGTTGCGCGGGCCGGGGAAGGCCGTCGGGCGTACGTCGTCGCGCAGCGTAGGGCTGCCCGCGGTCGGCTGGGTCGGCATGGAGCGGGCCGCGGGGACCGTGGGCAGACCCGCGGTCACGTTGAGCGTGCGGCTGCCGGACGGCTCCGGCGACCGCTCCGCCTCGGCCGCCGCCTGGGCCGCGGCGCGGCGGGCGCCGTAACGGCGGTGCACCGCCTGCTTGGTGACCCCGAGCGCCGAGCCCACCGCGTCCCAGGAGAAGCCGAGCGAGCGGTCGAAGTCCACGGCGGCCGTGACCAGGGTTTCGACACTGTCCCGGAGCTCCTGGGCGAGACGGACCGTCGGGGCGGGAGCGCGTCCGTAGACGACGAAGCCCGTGGACGGGCCGGTGCGGCGCGGGCGGTAGACGTTGCCCAGCTGGGCGGTGAGCGTGCGCAGCGCGTCCACCTGCCGGCGGACCCGCTCGATGTCCCGCACCAGCAAGTGCAGGCTGGCCCGGGCCTGGGCGTCGTGGGTTGCGTGGTCGGCCATGAACAAGCCTCTCGAACCGGCGTTGAAAGGAATTGGGCCGCGAAAGCGGGAAAGCGGCCCGATGTGGTCAACTCTTTCTTGACCAACGCTCTCGCGGTCCGCTGGTCACGGGGTGGGGGCGTACGGGCATATGCGTACGCCGCCTGCCCACCCGTGCGCCGTGCGGCGCGGGTTCGTGGTCATAGACTGGTGCGCTGCCCGCCGCCCCCCGCCCGAGAGGCCCGATCCCGCCCATGAAGCTCGTCTTCGCCGGTACCCCCGAGGTCGCCGTTCCCGCTCTGGACGCTCTGCTCGCCTCAGGGCGGCACGAGGTGGCCGCCGTCGTCACGCGGCCCGACGCGCCGGCCGGGCGCGGGCGCCGACTGGTCGCGTCGCCCGTGGCCGAGCGGGCGGAGGAGTCCGGCATCGAGGTGCTGAAGCCGCTGAAGCCGCGGGACCCCGAGTTCCTGGAGCGGCTCAGGGAGATCGCGCCGGACTGCTGCCCGGTCGTGGCCTACGGCGCCCTGCTGCCGAGGGCCGCCCTGGACATCCCCGCGCACGGCTGGGTCAACCTGCACTTCTCGCTGCTGCCCGCCTGGCGCGGAGCGGCGCCGGTGCAGCACGCCATCATGGCCGGCGACGAGATCACGGGCGCGTCCACCTTCCTCATCGAGGAGGGGCTGGACTCCGGCCCGGTCTACGGCACCGTGACCGAGGAGATCCGCCCCACCGACACCAGCGGTGACCTGCTCACCCGGCTCGCCTTCGCGGGCGCCGGACTGCTCGCCGCCACCATGGACGGCATCGAGGACGGCACCCTGAAGGCCGTACCGCAGCCCGCCGAGGGCATCACCGTGGCGCCGAAGATCACCGTCGAGGACGCCCGGGTCGACTGGGCGACGCCCGCGCTGCGCGTCGACCGGGTCGTACGCGGCTGCACCCCGGCGCCCGGTGCCTGGACCGTCTTCCGCGGCGAGCGGCTCAAGCTGATCCAGGCCACGCCCGTACCCGACCGGACCGACCTCGCCCCGGGCCGGCTCGCGGTGGGCAAGAACAGCGTCCACGTGGGCACCGGTTCCTACGCCGTCGAGCTGCTGTGGGTCCAGGCCCAGGGCAAGAAGCCGATGCGTGCGGCCGACTGGGCGCGGGGGGTGCGCATCACGGAGGGGGAGAGGCTGGGCTGACGCCCCGGCCGACGCCGGCGGCGCGGATCCGGGCGGCGGTGTCGCGGCGGATCCGGGCGGCGGCGGCCGGTCCTTCGAGAGGGCTGGCGCCGCGCTTACGAGCGGACCGGCGCGGCGCTTGCGAGGGCGCGGGCAGGTGCCTGAGAGCGGACCGGCACGGTCGCGCAGGAGACCAGGTGCTTGTGATGGTGAGGGGCCCGGCGGTGTGCGTACGACGGGCTCTGGCGTGGTGCCTGCGAGCAGCCGCCGGGTGCTTTCGCGGGGACCAGACCCAGTGCCTGCGAGCGGACCACCATCCTGCTTCGCAGGGGACCGCAACCGTGCTCCGAGCGCACCGGTACGGTGCTGCACGAGGGGACCGCAACGGTGCTCTCCGGGACCGCAAGGTGCTTTGCGAAGGGACCGCGACCCCCGCTTCCGAGGAGACCGCGACCCCGCTTCCGAGGAGACCGCAGCCCCGCTTCCGCGGGGACCGCAAACCCTGCTTCCGAGAGGACCGCAAACCCCGCTTCCGAGAGGACCGCAACCTCGCTTCCGAGGGAACCGGAACCCCGCTTCCGAGCGAACCCAACGTCGCCGAGGAGCCCGGGCGATGGTGGCGGGGGTTCGGCGACGTACGCTGGAGGCGCATTCCTCTCTTCACACCCGGAGCACCTTTCTCGTGAGCGAGCAGTCCCGGCGGCCGCGCAGGCCCGCCAAGCCCTACCGCCGTCCCCAGAAGGACCCCGTCCGCGTCCTCGCCTTCGAGGCGCTGCGCGCGGTGGACGAGCGGGACGCGTACGCCAACCTCGTGCTGCCCCCGCTGCTCAGGAAGGCCCGCGAGAAGGGCGACTTCGACGCCCGGGACGCCGCCCTCGCCACCGAGCTGGTCTACGGCACGCTGCGCCGGCAGGGCACCTACGACGCCGTCATCGCCGCCTGCGTCGACCGGCCGCTGCGCGAGGTCGACCCGCCGGTGCTCGACGTGCTGAGCCTGGGCGTGCACCAGTTGCTCGGCACCCGGATCCCGACCCACGCCGCCGTCTCCTCCTCCGTGGAGCTGGCCCGGGTCGTACTCGGGGACGGGCGGGCCAAGTTCGTCAACGCCGTGCTGCGGAAGGTGGCCCAGGACGATCTCGACGGCTGGATCGAGAAGGTCGCGCCGCCCTACGACGAGGACCCCGAGGACCACCTGTCCGTCGTCCACTCGCACCCCCGCTGGGTCGTCTCCGCGCTGTGGGACTCCCTCGGCGGCGGCCGGGCCGGCATCGAGCGGCTGCTGGCGGCGGACAACGAGCGGCCGGAGGTGACGCTCGTCGCCCGCCCGGGCCGGTCCACCACCGAGGAACTGCTCCGCGAGGACGCCGCCGTCCCCGGCCGCTGGTCGCCGTACGCCGTCCGGCTCGCCGAGGGCGGGGAGCCCGGCGCGGTCGAGGCCGTGCGCGAGGGGCGGGCCGGCGTCCAGGACGAGGGCAGCCAGCTGGTCGCGCTCGCGCTGGCGAACGCCCCGCTCGACGGGCCCGACGCGAAGTGGCTCGACGGCTGCGCGGGCCCCGGCGGCAAGGCCGCACTGCTGGCCGCGCTCGCCGCCGAGCGCGGGGCCGCACTGCTCGCCTCCGAGAAGCAGCCGCACCGCGCCGGACTGGTGGCCAAGGCCCTGCACGGCAACCCGGGGCCGTACCAGGTCATCGCCGCCGACGGCACCCGCCCGCCGTGGCGCCCCGGCAGCTTCGACCGGGTCCTGGTCGACGTGCCCTGCACCGGCCTCGGCGCCCTGCGCCGCCGCCCGGAGGCCCGCTGGCGCCGCCGCCCCGACGACCTCGACGACTTCGCCCCGCTCCAGCGCGGGCTGCTCCGCTCCGCCCTGGACTCGGTCCGCGTCGGCGGTGTCGTCGGCTACGCCACCTGCTCCCCGCACCTGGCGGAGACCCGCGCGGTCGTCTCCGACGTCCTCAAGCAGTGCGCGGACACGGAACTGATCGACGCCCGTCCCCTCCTCCCCGGCGTCCCGGACCTGGGCGAGGGCCCGGACATCCAGCTCTGGCCGCACGTACACGGCACGGACGCGATGTACCTGGCGTTGATCCGCAGGACCGCTTGACGCCGCTCAGGAACGCGCCCCGGAAGGGGCGCGGCCGACTGCGCGACCAGCCCCCACCGGCCCCGCAGCCGCACCACAGCCGTGGACCGCGCTACAGCCCGGGGCAGCGGCATGGCAGGCTTGGGTCATGGCCGCGCAGATCAACCCCAGCATCCTGTCCGCCGACTTCGCCCGCCTCGCGGAGGAGGCCAAGGCGGTCCAAGGCGCCGACTGGCTCCACGTCGACGTCATGGACAACCACTTCGTCCCGAACCTCACGCTCGGCGTGCCGGTCGTGGAGTCCCTGGCCCGTGCGACGGACACCCCGCTGGACTGCCACCTGATGATCGAGGACCCCGACCGGTGGGCCCCCCAGTACGTCGAGGCGGGGGCCTCGTCCGTCACCTTCCACGTGGAGGCGGCGGCCGCGCCCGTGCGGCTCGCCCGGGAGATCCGCGCCAAGGGCGCCCGTGCCTCGATGGCGCTCAAGCCCGCGACGCCGATCGAGCCGTTCGAGGACCTGCTGCCGGAACTCGACATGCTGCTCGTCATGACGGTGGAGCCGGGCTTCGGCGGCCAGGCGTTCCTCGACATCATGCTGCCGAAGATCCGCCGCACCCGAGAGCTGATCGACAAGCACGGTCTGCAGCTGTGGCTGCAGGTCGACGGAGGTGTCTCGGCCTCGACGATCGAGCGGTGCGCGGACGCGGGAGCGGACGTGTTCGTCGCCGGCTCGGCCGTCTACGGGGCGAAGGACCCGGCGGAGGCCGTACGCGCCCTGCGCTCGCAGGCGGAGGCGGCCACCGCCCGGGCGACCTGGGCATGCGACCACTGAGCCACGGCCAAGTGAACGCTTGAATGAACGCCGCCCATCAGGGCGGAGCAGTCGCGCCGAATCTGCAAGGATGAACGGCGAATCCAGAGTGTGAACAGCAGTGAGGAGATCGCCGTGTCGGGTATGTCGGCGGGCCGGTCAGCCATGCGGATGGGACCCGCTGAGCTGGTGCAGGCGGCGGCCATGGCCCGCCGCTTCTACCTCGAGGGCAAGTCCAAGATCCAGATCGCGGAGGAGTTCGGCGTCAGCCGCTTCAAGGTGGCCCGGGTCCTGGAGACGGCCCTCGAACGGGATCTCGTACGCATCGAGATCCGCGTGCCGGCCGAGCTGGACGCCGAGCGCTCCGACGCGCTCCGCGCCCGCTACGGCCTGAGGCACGCCGTCGTGGTCGAGTCCCCGCCCGAGTCGGAGGAGACCCCCGACCCCGAGAACCTCGGGGAGGTCGCCGCCGACCTGCTCGGCGAACTCGTCAACGAGGGGGACGTGCTCGGGCTGGCCTGGGGCCGGTCCACCATCCACATGGCGGCGGCGCTCGACCGGCTGCCGCCGTGCACGGTGGTGCAGCTGACGGGCGTGTACGACGCCGGGACCGCCGAGCGCGGTTCGGTGGAGGCGGTCCGCCGGGCCGCCCAGGTGTCGGGGGGCGACGCCCACCCCATCTACGCGCCGATGCTGCTCCCGGACGCGGCCACCGCGGTGGCGCTGCGCCACCAGACCGGGATCGCCCGGGCCTTCGAGTACTTCGACAAGGTCACGGTCGCCTGTGTCTCCATCGGCTCCTGGGAGCCGGGCATCTCCACCGTCCACGACATGCTCAGCGACGAGGAGCGGGCGCACTACGCCTCGCTCGGGGTCGCCGCCGAGATGTCGGCACACCTCTTCGACGCGGAGGGACGCCGGATCGGACGGGACCTGGGGGAGCGCTGCATCACGGTCAAGGCCGACCAGCTGCGTCGTATCCCGGAGGTCGTGGCGATCGCGGGCGGGCAGCGCAAGGCCGCCGCGATCGACGCGGTGCTGCGCTCGGGGCTGGTCACCAGCCTGGTCACCGACACCTCGGCCGCCGACTACCTGATGACGGCGGGCCCCACGCCGAAGCCGGCGCTCAGCCGCCAGGACCCCGACGGGGTCTGACAGCGGCTGGCGGCGGGCCAGTGCTGGAGGGCCTGACAGCGGGTGGCGGCGGGTCCGTGAGGGGGCCAGACAGCGGGTCGCGGGGGGCCCGTGACGGGACGGCCGTGGCAGCATCGTCCGCATGCCGCAGCGGTTCGTCCCTCGTGCTCTCGCCGGGCTGCTGGTCTGTCTCGCCGTCCTCCTGACGGCGTGCTCCAGCGCCTCCGGCCCGGCCCCCCGTGCCCCCTCCGCCTCACCGGCCGCGTCCACCCCGGCCTGGGCGCGGGGCACGGCCACCGTCCCGGTGTCCCGGCTGCCCGCCGAGGCCCGCAGGACACTGGTCCTCGTCGACCGGGGCGGTCCCTTCCCCTACGCCAGGGACGGGACCGTCTTCGGGAACTTCGAGGGCCGTCTGCCGAAACACCCGCGCGGCTACTACCACGAGTACACCGTGCCGACCCCCGGCTCCCGCGACCGCGGTGCCCGGCGCCTCGTCACGGGGCGGGGCGGGGAGATCTACTACACCGACGACCACTACGCGACGTTCCGGGCGGTGCTGAGATGACGGAAGACCTGGGTGGCCGGTACACGGTCACCCTGGACCTGGACGGGGTCACCGGCAAGGCGGCCCTGATGGACCGGGTCGCCCGGGCCCTGGCGCTGCCCGACTGGTTCGGCCGGAACTGGGACGCGCTGGCCGACTCCCTCTCCGACCACACGGTGTGGCCCCAGGCCGCCGTGGAGCAGGGGCTGCTGATCGTCGTACGGGGCTGGCGGCCGTACGCCGACGCCGCGCCGGAGGAGTGGCGGACCGCCGAGGAGGTGTTCACCGAGGCCGCGGACCGGACGGAGGCCCTCACCGTCGTCCTCGCCCTTGGAGGAACCTCCTAGGTGATCGGCGGCGACCCTGGATGTTCTGTCAGGGCATGTCACATGCGCCGACATGGGAGAATGAAGTACGTGCTCTTTCCCCCTGGCACACCTGTCAGGGGGTCACCTCTGATCGACTGGGATGTGCAGCACGTGCGTTTCCTCAATGACATCCAGCCCGCGTACGACCTGACGTACGACGACGTGTTCATGGTGCCGAGCCGCTCCGCGGTGGGCTCGCGTCAGGGCGTGGACCTCGCCTCGCCGGACGGCACGGGCACCACCATCCCGCTCGTCGTCGCCAACATGACCGCCATCGCCGGCCGCCGGATGGCCGAGACGGTGGCCCGCCGGGGCGGCCTGGTGGTCATCCCGCAGGACATCCCGATCGACGTCGTCACCGACGTCGTCTCCTGGGTGAAGAGCCGCCACCTGGTGCTGGACACCCCGATCGTGCTGGCCCCGCACCAGACCGTCGCCGACGCCCTGGCGCTGCTGCCCAAGCGGGCGCACAACGCCGGTGTGGTCGTGGACGAGCACCAGCGGCCCGTCGGTGTCGTCACCGACACCGACCTGTCCGGCGTCGACCGCTTCACCCAGCTCGAAGTGGTCATGTCCAAGGACCTGCTCCTGCTGGACGCCGACATCGACCCGCGCGAGGCCTTCAACACCCTCGACCACCACAACCGCCGCTACGCCCCGGCCGTCGACAAGGACGGCAGGCTCGTCGGCATCCTCACCCGCAAGGGCGCCCTGCGGGCCACCCTGTACACGCCGGCCGTGGACGCGAACGGCAGGCTGCGGATCGCCGCCGCCGTCGGTATCAACGGCGATGTGGCGGGCAAGGCCAAGCAGCTGCTCGACGCGGGCGTGGACACGCTCGTGATCGACACCGCGCACGGCCACCAGGAGTCGATGATCAACGCGATCAAGGTGGTGCGCGGACTCGACCCGCACGTGCCGATCGCCGCGGGCAACATCGTCTCCGCCGAGGGCGTCAAGGACCTGATCGACGCGGGCGCGGACATCGTCAAGGTCGGTGTCGGCCCGGGCGCCATGTGCACCACCCGCATGATGACCGGCGTGGGCCGCCCGCAGTTCTCCGCCGTCCTGGAGTGCGCCGCCGAGGCGAAGAAGTACGGCAAGCACGTGTGGGCCGACGGCGGTGTCCGGCACCCGCGCGACGTCGCCATGGCGCTCGCCGCCGGCGCCTCCAACGTGATGGTCGGCTCCTGGTTCGCCGGCACCTACGAGTCGCCCGGTGACCTCCAGCACGACGCGCAGGGCCGCGCCTACAAGGAGTCCTTCGGCATGGCCTCCGCGCGCGCGGTGCGCAACCGCACGTCCGAGGAGTCGGCGTACGACCGTGCCCGCAAGGCGCTGTTCGAGGAGGGCATCTCGACCTCCCGCATGTTCCTCGACCCGGCCCGCCCGGGTGTCGAGGACCTGATCGACTCGATCATCGCGGGCGTCCGCTCCTCCTGCACCTACGCCGGCGCCGGTTCCCTGGAGGAGTTCGCCGAGAAGGCCATCGTCGGCATCCAGAGCGCGGCCGGCTACGCCGAGGGCAAGCCGCTGCACGCCAGCTGGAGCTGACCCGCACGCCCCCACCGACGGCCCCCGTCGTTCCCGAGCCCGGGAGCGGCGGGGGCCGTCGTCATGCCCGTCGTCATGCCCGTCGTCATGCCCGTCGTCATGCCCGGTGGCGTGTCCGACGGCGTGGCCGGTGGCGCGTGGGCGATCAGGAGAAAACGGACTCCCGGGACCCCTGCGCAACAGTCCACAGGTCCCGCGCAACGATTTGTCATTCCGACCCGATGAACGCAATGATCATGCGGGGATGCGCAAGGTTGCTGCATTACGCCCGTGAAGGCCCGCCTCGTAGGGTGCTGCGCTAGTACGTGCGTGGCAGGGACCCCGCTCGGTGGGTTCCCGCCCTTGCGGGCTCCACCGGTCCCCACCACGAGGGCCGGCCGTCACGCCGGTCCGCACCCCCGAATCACCGGCAGCGATAAGGAGCCAGCGCGTGCTCGACCAAGGCGCACCAGCGCAGAACCAGATACCGGCCGCCCCCGCGTCCCAGGGCGTCGCCGCGCGCCTGATGCGTCGCAAGCCCGTGGAACTCCTGATCGCGGAGGGCGGTCAGGGTGAGGGAGGGCAGCTCCGACGCTCCCTCGGGCTGTGGCAGCTGACCATGATCAGCATCGGTGCCACCCTCGGCACCGGTATCTTCGTCGTCCTCGGCGAAGCCGTGCCCAAGGCCGGTCCCGCGGTCACCCTGGCCTTCGTCCTGGCCGGTCTCACGGCGTTGTTCTCGGCCCTGTCGTACGCCGAACTGGCGGGCAGCATCCCCGTCGCCGGCTCCTCCTACTCGTATGCGTACGCAACGATGGGTGAGCTGGTCGCCTGGGTCTGCGGCTGGTGCCTGGTGCTGGAGTACGGCGTGTCGGTGGCCGCCGTCGCCGTCGGCTGGGGCGAGTACCTCAACGAGCTGCTCGACGGCACGATCGGGGTGACCATCCCGGCCTCGCTGTCCTCGGCGCCGGGTGAGGGCGGCATCGTCAACCTGCCCGCCCTGATCGTCGTCCTCCTGGCGATGGCGTTCCTGCTCGGCGGCGCCCGCGAGTCCGCCCGCGCCAACACGATCATGGTCTGTGTGAAGATCGCCGCCCTCGTGCTGTTCTGCGCGATCGGCTTCATGGGCTTCCAGTCCGGCAACTACGCCGACTTCATGCCGCTCGGCATGACCGGGGTCAGCGCCGCCGGTGCCTCGCTCTTCTTCTCGTACATCGGTTTCGACGCCGCCTCCACCGCCGGTGAGGAGGCGAAGGACCCCAAGCGGGACCTGCCGCGGGCGATCATGCTGTCGCTGATCATCGTGACCGCGCTGTACGTCCTCGTCGCGGGTGTCGCCGTCGGCGCCTGGAACTGGAAGAAGTTCGACGGTTCCGAGGCCGCCCTCGCCGCGATCATGAACGACGTCAGCGGCCAGACCTTCTGGGGCACCCTGCTGGCGCTCGGCGCGGTCATCTCCATCGCGAGCGTGGTGCTCACCGTGCTCTACGGCCAGACCCGCATCCTCTTCGCGATGTCCCGCGACGGGCTGGTGCCGAAGGCGCTCGGCAAGATCCACCCCAAGACCGGCGCGCCGCGTCTCAACACGGTGATCGTGTCGCTCTTCTGCGGTGTGCTCGCCGCCTTCATCCCGCTCGGCAAGCTGGTCGACGCCACCAGCATCGGCACCCTGTTCGCCTTCGGCCTGGTCAACATCGCGGTGATCGTCCTGCGGTACAAGCGCCCGGAGCTGGAGCGCACCTTCAAGGTGCCGTTCGGGCCGGTCCTGCCGGTGCTGGGCTTCCTGTTCTGCGCGTACAACATGTTCAGCCTCGACACCGTCACCTGGGTGGTCTTCGGATTCTGGATGGCGGCCGGGCTCGTGTTCTACTTCCTCTACGGCTATCGCCGTGCCCGTCTCGCAACCGGTGAGGGTCTCGCGGTGACGGTGGAGAAGTGACCGGACCGAAGAAGTGAACAACCCCCAGTGCTGAACGATCTCGACGAACGCATCGTGCACGCCCTCGCCGAGGACGCCCGCCGCTCCTACGCGGACATCGGGCAGATGGTCGGCCTGTCCGCGCCCGCGGTGAAGCGGCGCGTGGACCGGCTGCGGGCCACAGGAGCGATCACCGGATTCACCGTGCGGGTGGATCCGGCCGCACTCGGCTGGGAGACCGAGGGGTTCATCGAGATCCACTGCCGGAGCAACACCTCGCCGGAGACCATCCAGCGGGGTCTGGAGCGGTACCAGGAGGTCGTGGCCGCGTCCACCGTCACCGGGGACGCGGACGCGATCGCCCAGGTCTTCGCGTCCGACATGCGTCACTTCGAGCGGGTGCTGGAGCGGATCGCGGGGGAGCCGTTCGTGGAGCGGACCAAGTCGGTGCTGGTGCTGTCGCCCCTGCTGCGGAGGTTCTCGTCGGGAGCGCCCGGGTAGGGGCGGCTCGGTCCCCTTCCGCCGGGCGCGTTCCGCGCACCGAGCCGACGGCGTCCGGGCGGCAGCGGTCCTCTGGACCGCTGCCGCCCGGACGCCGTTCGCGTGTGGTGGCCCTCCCGGGTCCGTGCAGGCCCTCCCGGGCCCGTCCCGGGACCGGCGAGCCGCACCGAGGTGGCCCGCCGCAGGTCGGGAGCGTGATCCAGCCCGGCCCCCGGCGCCGTCCCTCCGCCGACCGCGCAACGAATCGCCGTCCCGCGCCCGCTCCACGCAACGATCCGCGCACCGGCGCGCAACGGCTCCTTCTTGTCCGGCCGAGCGTGCCGACCGTACCGTCTTTCTGGCCCCCTAAACCCCCCGTTCCGGTGAGGATCACGCATGCGCACCGCCCTGCTCCAGAGCTCCGGCCGCCCCGGCTCCGTCGCCGAGAACCTCAAGGTCCTCGACGAGGCCGCGGGCCGGGCCGCCGCCGCGGGCGCCGGGCTGCTGGCCGTGCCGGAGATGTTCCTCACCGGGTACGCCATCGGCGACGACATCGCCCGCCTCGCCGAGCCGGCCGACGGTGACTCCGCCGACGCGGTCGCCGAGATCGCCACCCGGCACGGCCTGGCCGTCCTCTACGGCTACCCGGAGCGCGAGGGCGAGACCGTCTTCAACTCCGCCCAGCTGATCTCCGCCGACGGCACCCGCCTCGCCAACTACCGCAAGACCCACCTCTTCGGCTGCTTCGAGCGCGACCACTTCACGCCGGGCGAGCAGCAGGTCGTCCAGGCCGAGCTGAACGGCCTCACCGTGGGCCTGCTGATCTGCTACGACGTCGAGTTCCCGGAGAACGTCCGCGCCCACGCCCTGGCCGGCACCGACCTCCTCGTCGTCCCGACCGCGCAGATGCACCCCTTCCAGTTCGTCGCCGAGTCGGTGATCCCGGTGCGCGCCTTCGAGAACCAGATGTACGTCGCCTACGTCAACCGGGTCGGCCGGGAAGGGGAGTTCGATTTCGTCGGCCTCTCCGTCCTCGCCGGTCCCGACGGCGTCGCCCGCACCCGCGCCGGACGCGCCGAACAGCTGGTGCTCGCCGACGCCGACCCCGCCTTCCTGGCCGCCTCCCGGGAGAACAACCCGTACCTGAAGGACCGCCGCCCCGGTCTGTACGGCTCCCTGGTCTGAGCCGCCGCCCCCAGCCCTCCCCCTGTTTCACCTCGTGCAAGGAGTCCGTACCCCATGACGTCCACGGTGCCCAACGCCGTCGAGCACACCGACGAGCAGCAGCCGCCGATCACCATGTTCGGCCCGGACTTCCCCTACGCCTACGACGACTTCCTCGCCCACCCCGCGGGCCTCGGCCAGATCCCGGCCACCGAGCACGGCACCGAGGTCGCGGTCATCGGCGGCGGTCTGTCCGGCATCGTGGCCGCCTACGAGCTGATGAAGATGGGCCTCAAGCCCGTCGTCTACGAGGCCGACCAGATCGGCGGCCGGCTCCGCACGGTCGGCTTCGAGGGCTGCGACGACTCGCTGACCGCCGAGATGGGTGCCATGCGCTTCCCGCCGTCCTCCACCGCGCTCCAGCACTACATCGACCTGGTCGGCCTGGAGACCAGGCCGTTCCCGAACCCGCTCGCCGAGGCGACCCCGTCGACCGTGGTCGACCTCAAGGGCGAGTCGCACTACGCCGAGACGATCGACGACCTGCCCCAGGTGTACCGGGACGTGGCCGAGGCCTGGGGCAAGTGCCTCGAAGAGGGCGCGGACTTCTCCGACATGAACCGCGCCATGCGCGAGCGGGACGTGCCGCGCATCCGCGAGATCTGGGCGAAGCTGGTCGAGAAGCTCGACAACCAGACCTTCTACGGCTTCCTCTGCGACTCCGAGGCCTTCAAGTCCTTCCGGCACCGTGAGATCTTCGGCCAGGTCGGCTTCGGCACCGGCGGCTGGGACACCGACTTCCCGAACTCCATCCTGGAGATCCTCCGCGTCGTCTACACCGAGGCCGACGACCACCACCGCGGCATCGTCGGCGGCTCCCAGCAGCTGCCGCTGCGCCTGTGGGAGCGCGAGCCGGAGAAGATCGTCCACTGGGCCCACGGCACCTCGCTGGCGAAGCTGCACGAGAACAGCGAGCCCCGCCCGGCCGTGACCCGCCTGCACCGCACCGCCGGCAACCGGATCACCGTGACGGACGCGAACGGTGACATCCGCACCTACCAGGCGGCGATCTTCACCGCCCAGTCCTGGATGCTGCTGTCCAAGATCGCCTGCGACGACTCGCTGTTCCCGATCGACCACTGGACCGCGATCGAGCGCACCCACTACATGGAGTCCAGCAAGCTCTTCGTGCCCGTGGACCGGCCGTTCTGGCTGGACAAGGACGAGGAAACGGGCCGGGACGTCATGTCGATGACGCTCACCGACCGCATGACCCGCGGCACCTACCTGCTGGACGACGGCCCGGACAAGCCCGCCGTCATCTGCCTGTCGTACACCTGGTGCGACGACAGCCTGAAGTGGCTGCCGCTGTCCGCGAACGAGCGGATGGAGGTCATGCTGAAGTCCCTCGGCGAGATCTACCCGAAGGTCGACATCAGGAAGCACATCATCGGCAACCCGGTGACGGTCTCCTGGGAGAACGAGCCCTACTTCATGGGCGCGTTCAAGGCCAACCTGCCGGGCCACTACCGTTACCAGCGGCGCCTGTTCACCCACTTCATGCAGGACCGGCTGCCCGAGGACAAGCGGGGCATCTTCCTCGCCGGTGACGACATCTCCTGGACGGCCGGCTGGGCCGAGGGTGCCGTCCAGACCGCGCTGAACGCGGTCTGGGGCGTCATGCACCACTTCGGCGGCGAGACCGACGCGACGAACCCGGGCCCGGGTGACGTCTACGACGAGATCGCGCCGGTGGAGCTTCCCGAGGACTGACCCGGGAGACAGACGAAGGCGCGGGCGGCCGGCCCGGACTCCGGCCGCCCGCGCCTTTTCCAACCCCGCGCCCGGTCATGAAGGGGCCGCGTCGGTCGCGAAGGGGCGGCGCCGGCCGGGAGGCGGCAGCATCAGTCGGGAAGCGGCGTCAGCAGCATCCGGCCCGCGAACCCCACCGCCGCGTCCAGCCGTTCGGTGAACTCCTCGGCGACCTCGCCGCAGTGCCGCAGCGCCCACAGGGCCCGGGCCGCGGCCCAGGTCGCGTCGCGGGCCCGCTCCAGGCTCCAGGAGCCCAGCAGATGGGTCAGCGGGTCGGCGATCTGGAACAGGTCGGGGCCCGGCATCAGCTCCTCGCGGATGCGTTCCTCCAGTGCCACGAGGAGATCGCCGACCCGGTCGAACTCGTCCTCCAGATCGGCCGGTTCGCAGCCGAGCGTGCGGCAGGCGTCGACCACGGCCAGCGCCAGGTCGTGCCCGATGTGGGCGTTGATGCCGGCCAGCGCGAACTGCAGCGGACGTACCCCGGGATGGCGGCGGAGTTGGAACAGCGGCCGCCAGCAGGCGGGCGGACGGCGGTCCGCGGCGGCGGCGTCGACCGCGGCGAGATAGCGCTCGGCGAACCGCACGTCCAACGCGGTCGCCGCACGCGGGTCCGGGAACTCCCCGGCGTCCAGGCGCCGGCCGACCTCCTCGGTGACGGCCAGGTAGACACGGTTGAACACGGCGACCCCGTCCCGCGCGGGCAGGGTCGCGTCCAGCGCGCGCATCCGTGCCACGACGGCGTCGACGGGGGCGGTGAGGTGTTCCAGCTGCACCATGGGGGAAGGGTGCCAGCCCGGGGCCGGCCGGCGTGCCGACCGGCCCGGTGCTTCGCCGGAACGAGGGAACGCCGGGCTACGATTCGGCGCGCGGCGCCGCCGGGCCCGGGTCCGCCTCCGCGTCGTAGGAGGACGTGCCCTCGTCCAGCAGCGGTCCCTGTCGCTTCAGATGGGCCGGGGCGAAGGCGCGCAGCGCGTGGTAGCCGGTGATGACGACCAGGGTGCCGAGGGCGATGCCGCTGAGCGAGAAGGTGTCGGTGAACTTCATGGAGACGTTGCCGACCCCGATGATGATGCCCGCGGCGGCCGGCACCAGGTTCAGCGGGTTGCGCAGGTCCACCTTGGCGTTCAGCCAGATCTGGGCGCCGAGCAGGCCGATCATGCCGTAGAGGATGACGGTGATGCCGCCGAGGACGCCGCCCGGGATCGCGGCCACGACCGCGCCGAACTTCGGGCACACGCCGAAGAGCAGCGCGAAGCAGGCGGCGGCCCAGTAGGCGGCGGTGGAGTAGACACGGGTCGCCGCCATCACGCCGATGTTCTCGGAGTAGGTGGTGTTGGGCGGGCCGCCGACGGCCGTCGACAGCACGGAGGCGACGCCGTCCGCGGAGATCGCCGTACCGAGCTTGTCGTCCAGCGGGTCGCCGGTCATCTCGCCGACCGCCTTGACGTGGCCCGCGTTCTCGGCGACGAGGGCGATCACCACCGGCAGCGCGACCAGGATCGCCGACCACTGGAAGGACGGCCCGTGGAAGGAGGGCAGACCGATCCAGTCGGCCTTGGAGACGCCGGAGAGGTCCAGGCGCCAGTGGTCGGTGAGCTTGCCGCCCGGGTCCGCCGAGTGGATCCTGCCGAAGATCCGGTCGAAGGCCCAGGAGATGCCGTACCCGAAGACCAGGCCGAGGAAGATCGCGATCCGGGACCAGAAGCCGCGCAGGCAGACGACGGCCAGGCCGGTGAACAGCATCACGAGCAGGGCCGTCCACTGGTCCTGCGGCCAGTACGTGGACGCGGTGACCGGGGCCAGGTTGAAGCCGATCAGCATCACGACCGCGCCGGTGACGATGGGCGGCATGGCGGCGTGGATGATCCGCGCGCCGAAGCGCTGCACGGCGAGGCCCACCAGGAACAGCACCACACCGACGACCAGCACGGCGCCGGTCACGGTCGCGCTGGTGCCGCCCTGGGCGCGGATCACGGCGGCCACACCCACGAACGACAGGGAGCAGCCGAGGTAGCTCGGCACCCGGCCGCGGGTGGCGAGCAGGAAGATCATGGTCGCCACGCCCGACATCATGATCGCCAGGTTCGGGTCCAGGCCCATGAGGACGGGGGCCACGAAGGAGGCGCCGAACATGGCGACCACGTGCTGGGCGCCGAGGCCCGCGGTACGGGGCCAGGAGAGCCGTTCGTCGGGGCGTACCACCGCTCCGGGCGCGGGCGTGCGCCCGTCACCGTGCAGTTTCCAGCGCACGCCGAGGTCCATGGTGGGTTTCGCTTTCTTGGGTACGTGAAGATGGTCCGGACCCATTGTCAGGGGTAGTCGGCGGCTCCACGTTCCCACGGTCCTCGACAGCGGGCCTCGCCGCTGACCTGGGGGGCTTCCCGGCCCGGATCCTGAGCGGTCGCTTAGTATGGGGCCGTACGGGGGTGTCACCACCCCTCCCGCACCGCCCAGGAGCCCTTCCCGTGACCGCCGAAGCCCCGATCGCCCCCGCCGTCTCCCACGGCCGGCTGATTCCCGTCACCGTCCACTTCGACGACCTCGACGCGCTCGGACTGCTGCACAACGCCCGCTACCCGCTCATGGTCGAACGCGCCTGGACCGAGCTGTGGAACGAGCACGGCGTCCGCTTCGACGGCGACTGGGTGGCGGCCGGCGACGCCTGCAACGCGGTCAAGGAATTCCGGATCACCTACGAGGCCCCGGTCACCCGCCCCGGCACCTACGCCGTCCACCTCTGGCTGGAGCGGCTGGGCACCACCGGGCTCACCTACGGCTTCCGGTTCTGCTCGGCCGACGGCACCGAGACCTATGCCCGGGGCGCCCGGGTGCTGGTCCGGCTGGACCCGGCGACCATGCGCCCCGCGCCCTGGACCGAGACCTTCAGGGCCGCGGGTCGGGAACTGCTGCGGCCCGCCGGCTGACCTCCCCGCGACCCCGCTCGGCGGTGCGCAGCACGCCCGCGCACACCGCGAGCCCGCACGCCAGCGCCGTCACCACCCCGAAGGACACCACCAGGCTGGTGGCCTGGGCCACCCCGCCGATCAGGCTCGGCGCGATCAGCCCGGAGGTGTAGGTGATGGTCGCCACGCCCGCGATGGCCTGACTGGGGCTGGGGCCGGCGTGCCCGGCCGCCGCGAAGCACAGCGGTACGACCACCGCGATGCCGAGCCCCATGAGCGCGAACCCCGTCATGGCCACCGCCGGGTGCCCGGCGCACACGACCAGCAGCCCGCCCAGCCCCGCGAGGACACCGCCGGCCCGCACGGTGCGGACCGCCCCGAAGCGGTTCACCACGGCGTCCCCGGCGATCCGGGCGACCGCCATGGTCAGCATGAACCCGGTCGTGCAGGCCGCCGCCAGCCCGGCCGAACTCTCCAGCCGGTCCCGCAGGAACACCGCCGACCAGTCCAGGCTCGCGCCCTCCGCGAACACCGCGCAGAACCCGACCGCACCGATCAGCAGCGCGGAGCGGGGCGGCAGCGCGAACCGCGGCGGCGGTTCCTCGTCCTCGGCTGGCTGGAGGTCGAGCACCCAGGCGCAGGCCACGAAACCCAGCAGGGTGAGCGTGGCCGCCGCGAGCGCGAAGTGCAGGCGGGCGTCCGCGCCGAGGTGCGCGGCGAGGGTGCCGGCCGCCGAGCCGACCAGCGCGCCCGCACTCCACATGCCGTGCAGCCCCGACATGATCGACTTCCCGAGCAGCCGCTCGACCTCCACGCCGAGCGCGTTCATCGCGACGTCGGCCATGCCCGAGCTCGCGCCGTAGGCGAACATCGCCAGACACAGGGTGACCAGGTTCGGCGCGACCGAGGGCAGCACCAGGGAGAGCGTCCACAGCACGAGCAGGCCGCGCAGTGCCGTACGGCTGCCGAAGCGGTGGCTGATCCGGCCCGCGAGCGGCATCGCGCAGGAGGCGCCGAACGCCGTGAAGGCGAGCGCGAACCCCAGCCGGCCCGCGCCGAGCGAGGCGTGGTCCTGGATCCATGGCACCCGGGTCGCGAACGACCCCGTCACGGCGCCGTGCACCGCGAAGACGGCCGCCACGGCGTACCGGGCGCGCCTGACCTCGCCCGGCGCGTGCGTCACGTCTCTCATGATCCTGTCCCCTCCCCGGGCGCGCCCGGCGCCGGCCCTCGCGACTGCGCCGTAAACTATCAGGAACCCTGCCTGATAGATAGGGACCATCGCGTCGGCGATCTGGGAGGATTTCCGTCATGCCCGCATCACCCAGCACCGCCCGGGCCATCAACGACCGGCTGGCCCTACGGCTGTTGCAGCAGGAAGGCCCGCTCACGGCAGGGCAGCTGAAGCAGCTGACCGGCCTGTCCCGGCCGTCCGTCGCCGACCTGGTCGACCGGCTCACCGCCTCCGGACTGATCACCGTGGTCGGCGAGTCCGGAGCGCGGCGCCGGGGCCCGAACGCCCGGCTCTACGGCATCGTCGCCGACCGCGCCCACCTCGCCGCGCTCGACGTCCGCACCGAGGGTGTCCTCGTGCTCGTCTCCGACCTGCTCGGGCGGGTGCTCGCCGAGGCGTTCGCGCCGATCGGCGGGGACACCGGGACGGGAGCCGCCGTCGAGCAGGCCGTGGCCGCGGTGGAGAACGCCGTGAAGGAGGGCGGAGCCGACCGGCTGCACACCGTCGGCATCGGCGCGCCCGGCCTGATCGACCCGGCCACCGGAGACCTCCGGGACTCGGCCGGGCTGCCCGCCTGGCACCGCAGCCTGGCCGCCACCCTCCAGGACCGGCTGCCCGGCGCCCGGGTCACCGTGGAGAACGAGACCAACCTGGCCGCCCTCGCCGAACAACGCGAGGGCGCCGCCCGGGACCGGGACACCTTCGTCCTGCTCTGGCTCGGTCACGGCGTCGGCGCCGCGGTCGTCCTGGACGGCACCCTGCGCCGCGGCGCCTCCGGCGGCACGGGCGAGATCGGCTTCCTGCCGGTACCGGGCACGCACACCCTGCCCTCGGCCGCCGACTGCGGCGGCGGCTTCCACTCCCTGACCGGGGCGGGGGCGATCATCTCCCTGGCGGCGGAGCACGGCCTGCCGACCCCGGCGGCGGTGGACGGCCCCGGGGCGGCCGAGGTGGTGCGGGGGGCGGTGGCCGACGTCACCGTGGGGGGAGGGGGGACGGGCGTCCCTGCGGGGGGAGAGGTGACGGGCGTCCCTGCGGGCGGAGGCGTGGTTGGTATCCCCGCGGGTGGAGCCGCGGCCGGTGGTCGCGTGGGCGGAGCCGGGACCGGCCTGCCCCCGGCCGGAGCCGGAACCGATGTCCCGGCGGCCGGAGCCGTGGCCGGCGTTCCGGCGACCGACAGCCCCGCGAGCAGCGTCTCCGCGAGCAGAGCCGCGACCGGCCTCCCCGCGCCCGGCGCCGTCACCGACGTCCCCGCGCCCGGAGCCGGGGCCGGCCTGCCCCCGAACAGAGCCGCCACCGACGTCCCCGCGCCCGGGGCCGGAACCGGCCTGCCCCCGAACAGAGCCGCCACCGACGTCCCCGCGCCCGGAGCCGGAACCGGCCTGCCCCCGAACAGAGCCGCCTCCGACGTCCCCGCGCCCGGAGCCGGAACCGGCCTCCCCCCGAACAGCGCCGCGACCGAGGTGATCGCCGACCCCGGTGCTGCCCCCGCCCGCTTCCTGCGGGCCCTCGCCGAACGGGTCGCCGTCGGGGTCGCCTCCGTGGTGGCCGTGCTCGACCCCGGCTGTGTGGTGCTCGGCGGGGAGGTCGGGCAGGCCGGGGGCGCGGTGCTCGCCGGGCTGGTGGAGGAGCGGCTGCGCCGGATGTCACCGCTGGTCACCGAGGTGCGCGCGAGCAGCCTCGGCGGGACGGCCGTCCTGCGCGGAGCGCTCCTGACCGCCCGGGACCGGGCGCAGGACGAGCTGTTCGGGCCGCCGGAGCGATCCGGGGGATGAGCCGCCCGGGTTCAAGGGCGGAGCTGCTCCTCCGGCCGCCAGGGGACCCAGGCGAGCGCCTCCCGCCAGCCCGGCCGCCCGAAGGCCCAGGCCTGCACCACCTCGGCCACGGGCTCGACGGCGAAGACCTCGCTCTCGCGCGGCACACGGGCCTGGAAGTGCCGGTCCGGGCCGCCCTCGCGGTACTCCACCCGGTAGCTCAGGTCGTCGTCGAGACACACCTGGATGTAGTGCTGGTCGACCGGTTCCCGGTCCAGCCGCTCGACGATGACGAACCGCCAGGTCAGACTCATGTCCGCCAGCAGATCGTGGATCCGCTCGGCGGACGGGTCGTCCCACGCCGTCCCGTCCCACTCGATCGCGCGGATCACCGGTGCCGTCATGCGCGTGACTGTACCGGCGCCGGCCCGCCCGTCAGCGGGCCCCCTGCCCGAACCTCCGCTCCAGGTACTCCTCGAAGGTCCCCTTGCCCACCGCCCGGTCCGGTGCGGTGTGCCCGCCCGCGCGGAAGGCCCGGTACGCCTTCCCGAACAGCGGCACCCGCACCACCGGCCGGCGCCGGCCGCTCGCCCGCAGATAGGCGCGGGCCAGCGAGTCGAACGTACGGACCTCCGGACCGGCCAGGTCCGGCACCCGCCCGGCCGGAGCCGCGAGCGCCAGCTCCGCCAGCCGCTCGGCCACCTCGGCGACCTCGACCGGCTGGTCCGGCACCCCCGCCGGAACGGCCAGCACCGGCGACTTGGCCAGGGCGTCGAGGAGCGTGACCACCAGGTCGTGGAACTGCGTGGCCCGCAGCACGGTCCAGCCGAGCCCGGACTCCTCGACCATCCGCTCCACGGTGAGCTTGGAGCGGTAGTAAGGGAAGGGCACCCGGTCGACGCCGACGATCGAGATGTACAGCAGATGGCCCACGCCGGCGCGCCGGGCCGCCGCCAGCAGGTTCCGCGCCGCCTGCTCGTCGCCGCCCCTGGGCGAGCTGGCGCAGTGCACGACCGTCTCCACGCCGGCCAGCGCCGCGTCCAGTCCGGCACCGCCCGTGCGCAGGTCGACGGCGTACGGCGGCGTGCGCCGGCTGAGCACCCGTACCTCGTGCCCGTCCGCCCGCAGCCGCTCCGTGACGAGCCGGCCGAGCGTGCCGGTTCCGCCGGTCACCAGGATCGTGGTCATGCCGTTCTCCGTCCCTTCGGACACCGGGCGCTCCCCGCTGGAGCGCCCTTCGTCCACAGGACCGGACGGAGCCCCGGAAATGTGACATCCCGCGGCGGATTTCCTTCCTGGTGACCGCCTTGGCGGCCCGGCGGCGGGCAAGGGCCGTCGTCACCGCCACCGGGCCCGCCCGCACCCTAAAAGGACTAGACCAGTGCGGTCAATGGTCCGGACCAGGCTCAACGCTCCTGCGGTGCGGCCGTGTTGGGCGGCCCGACTGCGTGGCGCGAAAGCGACGCCACGCACTGTGAGCGAGCCCACATCCCTCACCCACATGGACGAGTGGCGGTCGTGGCACACTGGCCCTGTACCAGAAGCAGCGCACTCCGGGGTCGGTGAAAGTCCGAACCGGCGGTTACAGTCCGCGACCCGGTCGCTTCCAGCGGCCGGTTGACCAGGTGGAATTCCTGGACCGACGGTTAAAGTCCGGATGGGAGGCAGTGCGCGGCGGGCGGGCATGCGTATTCGTGTGCGCGCCGCCGTATCGGGACGTGTCCATGTGCGGACGCGTCCGTTCCGGCGACGCACCGGTGTGTTGCTCACCCGTAGATTCTGTCGTCATCGACAGGCCCCGGAGTCCGTGCCCCAAGAGGCAGGAGGACCCGGGAAGTGTTCACCGGAATCGTCGAAGAGCTGGGCGAGGTCACCGCCGTCGAGAACCTCGGCGACGCCTCCCGCTTCCGGCTCCGCGGCCCCGTCGTGACCGAGGGCGCGCAGCACGGCGACTCCATCGCCGTGAACGGGGTCTGTCTCACGGTCGTCGAGCACGAGGGTGACGAGTTCACCGCCGACGTCATGGCCGAGACCCTGAACCGCTCCAGCCTCGGCGCGCTCTCCGTGGGCTCCCGCGTCAACCTCGAACGCCCCACCGCCGTCGGCGCCCGCCTCGGCGGACACATCGTGCAGGGACACGTGGACGGCACCGGCGAGATCCTGGCGCGCACGCCGTCCGAGAACTGGGAGATCGTGAAGATCTCCCTCCCCGCGCAGCTCTCCCGGTACGTCGTGGAGAAGGGCTCCATCACCGTCGACGGCATCAGCCTCACCGTCGTGGACGCCGGCCCCGACCACTTCACCGTCAGCCTCATCCCGACCACCCTCGCCCTCACCACGCTCGGCGTGAAGCAGCCCGGCGACCCGGTCAACCTCGAAGTGGACGTCATCGCCAAGTACGTGGAGCGGCTGCTCGCGGCCGGGCAGGGGGCCGGCAAGTGAGCTGGATGAACTCCGAGGCGTTCACCCTCTTCGGCCAGCACATCATCTGGTCGGACATGATCGGCAACATCCTGGGCCTCGTCACCCTCGCCCTCGGCTGGCGCCGCTCCCTGTGGACCTGGCCCCTCCAGTTCCTCTCCGGCCTCGTCCTCTTCGCCGCCTTCTACGGCCATCTGACCGGCAGCGCCGGCAAGCAGGCCGTCGTCATGGCCGTCGCGCTGTACGGCTGGTGGCAGTGGCGGCGTGGCCGGGGCACGTCCGACGACGGCCGGATCACCGTACGCTTCGCCGGCTGGCGCGAGCGCGGCCTCATGCTCGCGGCGGCCGCCGTCGGCACGGTCGCCGTCGCCCTGCTGTTCACCGCCTACCCGAAGCTGTCCTGGGACCCCTGGCCCGACGCCTACATCTTCGTCGGCACCATCGTCGCGATGTACGCCCAGGCCAAGGGCATGGTCGAGTTCTGGTTCGCCTGGCTGCTCGTCGACCTCGTCGGCGTCCCCCTCAACTTCGCCAACGGCTACGCCTTCTCCGGCTTCGTCTACGTCATCTACGGCGCACTCGTCCTGTGGGGCATGCGCGACTGGTGGCTGCGTTCCCGCCGGGGCACGCAGCCCGCACTGGAAGGAGCGCCGGCATGACCTCGGCACCGCTGCTGTACGACCCCGCCGACATCGAGGACTTCGCGCTCGACCCGGTCGAGCAGGCCATCGCCGACATCGCCGCGGGCCGCCCGGTGGTCGTCGTGGACGACGAGGACCGGGAGAACGAGGGCGACCTCGTCATCGCCGCCGAGAAGGCCACCCCCGAGATCGTGGCCTTCATGATGAGCGAGTGCCGCGGCTTGATCTGCGCTCCCATGGAGGGCGAGGAACTGGACCGGCTGCGACTGCCGCAGATGGTCGAGGACAACACCGAGTCGATGAAGACCGCGTTCACCGTCTCCGTGGACGCCTCCGCCGCTCACGGTGTGAGCACCGGCATCTCGGCCGCCGACCGCGCCACCACGCTCCGGCTGCTCGCGAGCGGCACGGCCGAGCCGGCCGACCTCGTCCGCCCCGGCCACGTCTTCCCGCTGCGCGCCCGCCCCGGCGGCGTCCTCACCCGTGACGGCCACACCGAGGCCGCCGTCGACCTCGCCCGGCTCGCGGGGCTCCGCCCGGCCGGCGCCATCGTGGAGATCGCCGGCGAGGACGGCCGGATGCTCCGGCTGCCCGAGCTGATCCCGTTCGCCCGCAAGCACGGCCTGACGATCATCTCCATCGAGGACCTGATCGCCTACCGCCGCGGCAGCGAGCCCACCGTCCGCCGCGAGGCCGAGACCCGCCTGCCCACCCGGCACGGCACCTTCACCGCCTACGGCTACCGGTCCACCGTCGACGGCGTCGAACACGTCGCCCTCGTCCACGGCGAGATCGGCGACGGCGAGGACGTCCTCGTCCGCGTCCACTCCGAATGCCTCACCGGCGACGTCTTCGGCTCCCTGCGCTGCGACTGCGGCCCCCAGCTGGACGCCGCCCTGGAACGCATCCAGGCCGAGGGCCGGGGCGTCGTCGTCTACCTGCGCGGACACGAGGGACGCGGTATCGGCCTGCTGTCCAAGCTGCGCGCCTACGCGCTCCAGGAGCAGGGGCACGACACCCTGGACGCCAACCTCGAACTCGGCCTGCCCGCCGACGCCCGCGACTACGGCGCCGGCGCGCAGATCCTCGCCGACCTCGGGGTGCGCGGCGTCCGGCTGATGACCAACAACCCCGACAAGACCGACGCGCTGCTGCGCCACGGCCTGAAGGTCACCGGCCGCGAGCCGATGCCCGTCCAGGCCGGCGAGCACAACCTCCGGTACCTGCGCACCAAGCGGGACCGGATGGGGCACGACCTGCCCTGGCTGGACACGCCCGCCGTACCGGCGTCCGCGGCCACCTGCGGCAACCAGTAAGCAAGAAAGCACTGAGGAGAGACGTGAGCGGCAAGGGTGCACCGGAGCTGTCCGTACGCAACGTGAGCGACCTGCGGGTCGCGGTCATCGCGGCGCAGTGGCACGAGAAGGTGATGGACGGTCTGGTGAACGGCGCCCTGCGCGCCCTGCACGACCTGGGCATCGACGAGCCGACCCTGATCCGGGTCCCCGGCAGCTTCGAGCTGCCGGTCGCCGCCAAGGTCCTCGCGGGCCGCGGCTACGACGCCGTGGTCGCCCTCGGCGTCGTCATCCGGGGCGGCACCCCCCACTTCGACTACGTGTGCCAGGGCGTCACCCAGGGCCTCACCCAGGTCTCCGTCGAGACCGGCGTACCCGTCGGCTTCGGCGTGCTCACCTGCGACACCGAGGAGCAGGCCCTGGACCGGGCCGGCCTGGAGGGCTCGAACGAGGACAAGGGCCACGAGGCGGTGACCGCCGCCGTGTCGACGGCGGCCACGCTCCGCTCGGTATCCGAACCCTGGCACTAGGGAGTCGCCCGCACCGCGTAGGGTGGGGCTCACCATGTCCAAGAAGACGTTCGAGCAGCTCTTCACAGAGCTGCAGCAGAAGGCCGCCCACGGCGATCCCACCACCTCCCGCACCGCAGAGCTGGTCGGCAAGGGCGTCCATGCCATCGGCAAGAAGGTCGTCGAGGAGGCCGCCGAGGTCTGGATGGCCGCCGAGTACGAGGGCAAGGAGGCGGCCGCCGAGGAGATCTCGCAGCTGCTGTACCACGTCCAGGTGATGATGGTCGCCCGCGGCATCTCCCTGGACGACGTCTACGCCCACCTGTAGCCGCACCCCCGCACCCGATCCCGTAGAGAACGAGCAAAGGAAGCCGACCTCATGCTGCGCATCGCCGTCCCCAACAAGGGTTCACTGTCCGGCCCTGCGGCGGAGATGCTGCATGAGGCCGGCTACCAGCAGCGACGCGAGTCCAAGGAGCTGCGGATCGTCGACCCGGAGAACGAGGTCGAGTTCTTCTACCTCCGCCCCCGCGACATCGCGATCTACGTCTCCTCCGGCCGCCTCGACATCGGCATCACCGGCCGTGACCTGCTGATCGACTCCGGCGCCGACGCCGAGGAGATCCTGCCGCTCGGCTTCGCCCGCTCCACCTTCCGCTTCGCCGCCAAGCCCGGCACCGCGAACGGCATCGAGGACCTCAAGGGCAGGACGGTCGCCACCTCGTACGAGGGCATCGTCGCGGGCCACCTCGCCGACAGCGGCGTCGACGCCTCCGTCGTCCACCTGGACGGCGCCGTCGAGACCGCGATCGAGCTGGGCGTCGCCGAGGTGATCGCCGACGTCGTGGAGACCGGCACCAGCCTGCGCAACGCGGGCCTGGAGGTCTTCGGCGAGCCGATCATGAAGTCCGAGGCGATCGTCGTCCGCCGCACCGGCGCCGACGTCGAGGAGCCGAAGGTCCAGCAGTTCCTGCGCCGCCTCCAGGGCGTCCTGGTCGCCCGGACGTACGTGATGATGGACTACGACTGCCGGGTCGAGCAGCTGGAGAAGGCCGTCGCCCTCACCCCCGGCCTGGAGTCCCCGACCGTCTCCCCGCTGCACAACGAGGGCTGGGTAGCGGTCCGCGCCATGGTTCCCGCCAAGGAGGCCCAGCGGATCATGGACGACCTCTACGCCATCGGCGCCCGCGCCATCCTGACCACGGCCATCCACGCCTGCCGCCTGTAGAGGGGTACGCCACCGATGTCCGACCCGACCCCCCTTCCCGCTCTCCCCGTCACCTTCCGGCCCGGTCACACCCGGGTGATCCTGCTCACCGCCGGAGTCCTGATCTTCGTGGTGATCTCCGGGATCGCGCTGCTGCTCGACATCGGCCCGGGCTCACGGGTGACCTTCGTCGTCACGGGAGCGCTGATCTTCTGGGCGCTGGCCCGGCTGGCCCGGGTGAAGGTGGTCGCCGACGACTCCGGCGTCACCGTCGTCAACATCGCCGGAAAGCGGCGCCTGGCCTGGGAGGAGATCCTCCGGGTGAACCTCCGGCCGGGCGACCCGTGGGTCTTCCTCGACCTCAGTGACGGCACCAGCCTGCCCGCGCTCGGCATCCAGCCGGGCCTCGCCAGGCAGCGGGCCATCGCCGACGCCAAGGCCCTGCGCGCGCTCGCCGAGGCCCACTCGGCGTCGTCCGCCCTGCCGCACGAGCCCAGATCTTGATTAATCTGGTGGGCGGAGGCCTTCTCGCTGCGCCTCCGCCCCTGCGCGCCGCCCGGTGCACAGGGGCTCCTGCTACCCGAGGAGTGACTCCCCCCGGCGATGGACGGATCGTCCTGTAGTACCTGCGCCACCCCTGCCCGGCACCACGGGAAGGCGGTGGCAGCGTGACCACCCCCCTGCTGCTCCTCGGAGCGGCGTTCCTGCTGATCCTCGCCAACGGATTCTTCGTGGCGGCGGAGTTCGGCCTGGTGACGGTCGAGCGACCGGAGGCCGAGCAGGCCGCCGCCGACGGCGACGGCCGCGCCCACCGGGTCGTGGAGTCGTTGAAGGAGCTGTCCTTCCAGCTCTCCGGCACCCAGCTCGGCATCACCATCACCTCCCTGGTCGTCGGCATGCTCGCCGAACCGGCCCTGGCCGGGCTGCTGCGCGGCCCGTTCGCCGCTCTCGGCGTTCCCCGGGGTGCCGCCTCCGGCATCGCCGTGGTCGTCGGCATGCTGCTCGCCTCCGCCATCCAGATGGTGATCGGCGAACTCGTACCCAAGAACTGGGCGGTGTCCCGGCCACTGCAGGTCGCGCGGTTCGTCGCCGGCCCGCAAGCCCACTTCTCCCGCCTGTTCCACCCGGTGATCTCCGCGCTGAACACGGTCGCCAACCGGCTGGTCCGCGCCCTCGGCGTCGAACCCGCCGAGGAGCTGGCCTCCGCCCGCACCCCCGGCGAGCTCGTCTCCCTGGCCCGGCACTCCGCCCAGGCCGGCGCCCTGGAGCAGGACACGGCCGACCTGTTCGTCCGCACCCTGTCCCTGGGCGAGCTGACCGCGCAGCACGTCATGACCCCGCGCGTGAAGGTGAGCGCGCTGCAGGACTCGGCCACCGCCGAGGACGTCGTCAACCTCACCCGCGCCACCGGCCTGTCCCGCTTCCCCGTCTACCGGGAGAAGATCGACGACGTCGTCGGCATGGCCCATCTGAAGGACGCGCTGGCGGTCCCCGTGCACGACCGTCTGCGCACCCCGGTGACCCGCATCGCCCGCAAGGCACTGCTCGTCCCCGAGACCCTGCCGGTCCAGCCGCTGCTCTCCCGGCTCCGCTCCGAGCAGCCCATCGCGGTCGTCGTCGACGAGTACGGCGGCACGGCCGGCGTGGTCACCCTGGAGGACATCGTCGAGGAGCTGATCGGCGAGGTCCGCGACGAGCACGACGCCAAGGACATGCCCGAGCTGGCCCCCGCCCCGCCCGAGGACGGCAGGCCCGCCTGGGAGGCGGACGGCAGCTGCCGCGTCGACATCCTCCAGCGGATAGGCCTCGACGTGCCCGAGGGGCCGTACGAGACCGTCGCCGGGCTGGTCGCCGACCTGCTGGGCCGGATCCCGGCCCCCGGCGACCGGGCCGAGCTGCCCGGCTGGCGGCTCTCGGTCCGCCAGGTCGGCCACTACCGCGCCGAACGGGTCCGCCTGGTCAGGACGGCCCCAGTGGCGAACGCGATGGAGGCCGCCCGGTGAGCGTCCTGCAACTGGTCTTCGCCGCGCTGCTCGTGCTCGCCAACGGTTTCTTCGTCGGCGCCGAGTTCGCGCTCGTCTCCGTCCGCCGCAGCCAGATCGAACCGCTCGGCACCGCCCGGGCCCGCCAGGTGCTGTACGGCCTCGAACGGCTGCCGCAGATGATGGCCGCCGCCCAGTTCGGCATCACCGTCTGCTCCCTGACGCTCGGCGCGGTCGCCGAGCCGACGGTGGCGCACCTGCTGGAACCGGTGTTCGAGTGGATCCACCTGCCGCACGGCGCGATCCACCCCCTCGGCTACGTCATCGCCCTGGCCGCCGTGGTCTTCTTCCACCTGGTCATCGGCGAGATGGTGCCGAAGAACCTCGCCATGGCCGCCCCGGAGAAGGCCGCGCTGTGGCTCAGCCCGGGCCTGGTCTGGTTCGCCCGCCTGTGCAGGCCGATCACGGTGTCCCTCGGCGCCTGCGCCCAGGGCATCCTGCGGCTGTTCCGGGTCGAGCCGAAGGACGAGGTGGAGGCGGTCGTCACCACCGAGCAGCTCAACCGCCTGCTGGAGGACTCCGGCCAGGCGGGACTCCTCGACCCCGAGGAGCGCGAGCGCCTGGAGGACGCCCTGGAACTGGGCTCCCGGCCGGTGACGGACGTCCTGCTGCGGCGGGAGTCCCTGGTCACGGTGGAGCCCTCGGTCACTCCGGGGCAGATCGTGGAGCTGACCGCCCGCACGGGCTACTCCCGCTTCCCGGTCGCGGCCACCGAGAAGGGCCCCTTCATGGGGTATGTGCACGTGAAGGACGTCCTCGACCTGGAGGACTCCGACCGGGCCGTCCCCCAGCAGGTGTGGCGCCCCATGGCCACCCTCCGCGCCGAGCTGCCCCTGGACGACGCCCTGACGGTCATGCGCCGGGCGGCCACGCATCTCGCCCAGGTCGCCGACGCGACCGGCAAGGTGCTGGGCCTGGTGGCACTGGAGGACGTGCTGGAGATGCTGGTGGGCGAGGTCCGGGACCCCGCGCACCGTGAGGATCCCGCCATGAGGGTGACCGAACCGAGGGCCAGCGGGGAACCGGAGGAGGCCGGCGCGATGGCCTAGGTGTAGGACGACGGATCCTGCGGCCCCCGCCCCGACAGCACCTCCCCGTAGGCCTGCATCAGGTCGGGCAGCCGCAGGGTCGCCAGGTCCTCCCGGGTCAGCGACCCCGGATACGTCGACAGCCGCAGATCCCGGTACGCACAGCTCTTCTCGTACAGCGTCCGCAGGAACCGCCCGTTGCCCAGCTCGTCGATCCACCCCTGGTCGACCACGTGCCCGGCGATGGACCGCAGCTCCTCCAGCGCCTCGGCGTCCCACAGGTCCCCGTTGTCCGCCGCGAGCACCTTGCCGATCTCGGTCAGCTCCGGCGGCCGGTAGGAGGGGAAGTCCACCCGGGTGGTGAACCGTGAGGACAGTCCGGGATTGGCGGCGAGCAGGCGGTCCATGCCCTCGGGGTAGCCGGCGAGGATCACCACCAGGTGGTCCCGGTTGTCCTCGGCCCGCTTCAGCAGCACCTGCAGCGCCTCGTCGCCGTACGCGTCCCCCTTGCCGTACCCGGAGTTGGACAGCGAGTACGCCTCGTCCACGAAGAGCACCCCGCCGATCGCGGAGTCGATCAGTTCGTTGGCCTTCACGGCCGTCTGCCCCAGGTACTCGCCGACCAGGTCGGCCCGCTGGGCCTCCACCAGGTGGTCGCCGCCCAGGAGCCCCAGCGCGTAGAAGACGCGCCCGAGGATCCGCGCGACCGTGGTCTTGCCCGTCCCCGACGGCCCGGAGAAGACGAAGTGCCGTTTGGGCGGCTGCACCGGCAGCCCCTGACCGGCCCGCAGCCGCGCCATGTTCAACTGCGCGGACAACGCCTTGACCTGGCGTTTGACCGGTTCCAGCCCCACCATGCGCTCCAGCTCCGCAAGCGCCTGTTCGAGTAACGCGGGGTCCGTCGGCCCCGTCGGGATCGGCGAGGCGGACATCCCGGGCACCCCCGGCACACCCGTCTTCGTCCGCACCGAGGGATCGGTCACCGACGGCAGCGGCCCGGTCGGCAGATCGGGCTCCGGCAGCCGCAGGTCCCGGCCCTCCGTGCCGAACAGCGGATCGAACCCGTCCGGCCCGTCCACCGTGTCCTGCCCCGCGCCGGTCAGCGTGATCGAGGCGAGGTCGGCCGTCTCGTCGTACCCGTCGCCCTCGGCGATCGCGGCCAGCCGGGCGGAGGTGTCCATGAAGGCCGGGTCGACCCGGTGCACCGCCCGGTACAGGGGGAGCGCGGCGGCCGACCGCCCCGTGCCCTCGTGCGCCCTCGCCAGCCAGTACCGCAGCTCCTTGCGCTGCGGCTGCTCGCTGCGGCACCGCATCAGCGCCGCCGCCAGCAGCGGCTCGGCCTGGCCGTACATCTCCAGCCGGACCCGGGCCATGCCGCCGAACAGTCCGGCCTCGATGCCGAGCAGGGCGTCGTCCAGCAGCGGGTCGGTGTGCCGGACCAACTGGTCCCAGTCCTTGACCAGATAGGCGCGGCAGGCGTGCAGGAAACGGACCTGCGGGTCGGCGTCGACCGGGGGCAGGCCGGCGAGCGCGCGGTCCAGCTCCGGGATGTGCCGGCCGTCCAGCCAGTGGGAGGCGTGCGCCAGCAGCAGATCGCGCGGGCTCTCCAGGACCGGCTGAACCCACCAGCCCAGCCAGTACCAGGAGTTGAGGGCGCGGCGGTGCCGGGTGCGCTGTTCGCCGAAGCGGTCGCGGTGGCGGAACATCCGCAGCAGCGCGGTGGTCGTGTCGACCCGCAGTGCGTGCAGCCCGAGCCAGCCGTCGGCCATGCCCGGGTCGATCCGCACCGCGGTGCGGAACTCCTCCTCCGCCTGCGGGTAGGCGCCCATCGTGTAGGCGTCCACGCCCCGCAGCCAGGCGAGGTCGGCCGGGGCCTCGGAGCCCTGCGTGCCGAAGTCCATCACGTCCCCCCACGAACCGTGCCCCCGTGGTTCACCACCGGGCAGTCGCCCGACGGCCGCCGCGGTCGAACCGCTGTGCCGCGGACCGGAGTTGCAGTGCGCGAGGCAGCCGCTCGAAGGTCGCACCGAGGGCATCGTACCCGCGGGACCGCACGCGCCGTAGGGTGCCGCACGGGCCGTCAGGCGAGGTGGGAGCAGACGGGGCGCACGGCGTTTCGTGACCGAGGGTGAGAAGGGCGGCGCGCGAGGCGCCCCGGAAAACCGTGCCCCGGGCAGAACGAAGCCCCCGGTCACGGGGGAACAACCGGGGGCTTCGCGTGGGTGGGCGACTCCGAAAGCCGCACATTGAGAACGTAAGACCTGTACGGCCCCCGGGTCAAGCGAAGTTGGGGCACTCGGGGAACTTCCCCCACAAGGCCCTTCACACCTTCACCACATCGGGGCTGGTCCGTCACGCTGGGTCACGCCCCGCCCGGCGTCGGGAGTCGCCCCGGGTCCCGGCAGCACCTCGTACCCCTCCTGCCGCTGCAGCACCAGCAGATCGGCATGGGGGCGTGAGGGGTCGGCGGCGAAGTGCGCTTGCTCCGCCGCGACCCAGCCGTCCCAGAACGCGCGCTGCTCCGCTCCGTCCCGCCGCCGGCCGCGCGCCCAGGACTCCTGTCGGGGCAGCTCCATCCACAGCAGGCGGGCCAGATGCGGCCGCAGGGCCCGGCGGCCGGCGCCGACGCCCTCGATCAGGACGACGGGCGCGGGCGGCAGCGGGACCGGGCCGCCGAAGGTGCGGGCCCGCCAGTCGTACGGGGTGTAGTGCGCGTCCTCGCCGCGCGCCAGGGGCTCGATCACCTGGGTCATGAGCCGGTCGGTCCAGGCGAAGAGCTGCTCGTGGCTGGCGATGTCGTCGAGATGAAGCACCGGAGCCCCGCCCAGGGCCCGCGCCAGCCGCCCGGCGAAGGTCGACTTCCCGGAGCCGGCGTGCCCGTCGACGGCGATCAGCCGGACCGGTCCCAGGGAGGGAGGGAGCCCGTGCAGCCGGGCGGCGAGGTCGTGAATGGTCTTTCCCGGGGTGTGGTGCTGGGGGTGTGGTGTCGCGGGTGCGGTGTGACCGGTCGCGCTGGGGGGCGGGACTCGTGGTCCGGTGTGTGGTTTTTCCGTGAAACGGTCCCGCAGTAGTCACCTTTTGAACCACCGGCTGGCGGCCAGTCAATGGTACCGAATAAACATTCCGAATCCCCTGACCGATATGTCGAATTCGGCGTTCCAGGTGTGCCCCACGCTGAGTAAGGTGCCTCCTGCGCAACGTGATGCGTCGAACGGGGAGTAGGCAGGGGGACATGGCCGCGGAGTTATTCGACGGGCAGTACGTATGGCATCCGGCGGCCGACGACCGCGTGCTGGCGAGCGTGTGCGTCGACGTACGGGCCGGGCGCTATCGGTACGCCCACGAGGCGCTCGCCGAGACACGTTCCGACTTCGCCCTGCGCGCCCACCGCTCCCTGGTGCTCGCCTCCGAGGCGGCCGGCACCGACCTGGTGGAGCGCTGGCTCGCCGAGGAGCCCACGCCGGAGGCCGCGTTGATGTGGGCCCGGGTCGCCGTGCAGCGCGCACTGCGGGCCGCCGACGCCCACGACGACCGCGCCGAGGCGCTGGAGCGAATCGCGCTGACCGCGTGCGACCGGGCAGCCGAAGCGGCCCCCGCCGACCCCACCCCCTGGGTCGCCCGGCTCGCCATGGCCCGGCTGCACCGGCTGCGCGACCCCGCCCCGCAGGGCCTGCTCACCGCCCCGCCCGGCCCCTGGCGCCTGTTCGCGCACATCCTGTCCCTGGACCCCTGGCACCGCGAGGCACACCACCGCTTCCTGTCCTGCTTCTTCACGCGGTACGGCGGCTCGGTCACCGCGGCCTGGGACGTCGCCGCCTTCCTCAGCCAGCGGGCACCCGCCGACTCCGCCCTGCGGCTGCTGCCCCTGGCCGCCCTGGTGGAGAGCTACAACCCCACCCAGCTGCTCGCCGACCGGGTCTGGGAGCAGCCCCAGTGGCGCTCCACCGCGCTGGCGATCTACCAGAACTGGCTGCCCACGGTGGCCGGTTACCGCTTCACCCCGGTGCTCGACCTGGCCTACCTCGGACACGCGCTGGTCATGGGCCGGCGCGAGTTCGAGGCCCGGGCGGTCTTCACCGCGATGGGCCCGTACGCGTCCCGCATGCCCTGGAGCGCCTTCGGCGACCCCGCCGACCAGCTCTCCCGGGCCCGGCGCGCCTGCGGCCTGCCCGTCCCGGGACCCGCCTGACCCGCTCGTCCCCACCCCCCCGTCAAGAGAAAGGCCGATCTGTGTCGGAACGGATGTCGACCCCCCGGGCCCACGCCCGCGCGGCGGACTCCGTCGTGCTCGACGACGACGCCACCCTGCACGCGATGGGTTATCCGCGGAAACTGACCCGGCGCTTCCAGGCGTTCGACAACTTCGCGATCTCCTTCACCATCATCAATATCCTCTCGGGTATTTTCTCGTCCTTCGGATTCGGTATGAACGCGGGCGGCCCGCGCATTCTCGTGTTCGGCTGGATCGGTGTCTCGCTCATGGTGCTGCTCATCGGAGCGGCCATGGCGGAAGTCGCCTCCGCCTATCCGACGAGCGGTGCCCTGTATTTCTCCGCGGGTAAACTGGCCAAGCGGCACAAAGGCGCCTGGTCCTGGTTCACGGGCTGGCTGAACTTCGTGGGGCAGATCGGCGGGACCGCCGCCACCGGCTACGCCGCGGCCACCTTCATCCAGGTGTTCGTGCAGTTGCAGTGGCCGTCCTACCGGCCGACCGCCCACCAGACGGTCCTCATCACGGTTCTCGTCATCGCCCTGCAGGGACTCGCCAACACCTACACCGTGCAGCTCGTCGCCGTACTGAACCGCATTTCCGTGTGGTGGCTGCTGATCGGACTCGTCGTGATCGTGGGCGCACTCATAGTGATGCCCGATCATCACCAGTCCGCGTCCTTCGTGACGCATTTCGAGAACAACACCGGCTTCACGAGCGGACTTTACGGCGGCATGCTCGGCCTGCTGGTCACCAGCTGGACGTTCACCGGGTTCGACGGCAGCTTCCACATGTCGGAGGAAACGGTCCGCGCGACCGTCAGCGCACCGAAGGGGATCACCCGCGCCATCGGCTATTCGGCGGTCGCCGGCCTGGTGCTGATGCTGGCACTGGTCTACAGCATCGGAAACTACGCCGAGGTGGCCGGCGCCGCGGCGCCGCCCGTCCAGATCCTCATCGACGGCCTCGGCCTGCGCGTGGCCAAGGTGATGCTCCTCATCGTCATCGGCGCGATGCTCTTCTGCGGTCTGGCCAACCTCACCAGCAACACCCGGCAGATCTTCGCCTTCTCCCGGGACGGCGCCATGCCCGGCTCCCGCTGGTGGCACTCGGTCTCGCCGCGCACCCGTACGCCGGTGAAGGCGGTGTGGCTCGCGGTCGCCTGCTCGCTGGCGCTGGTCGTGCCGGGCTGGTGGTCGCACACGGCCTTCACCGCGATCGTCAGCGTCAACGTGGTCGGGCTCTTCCTGGCCTACGCCGTGCCGATCTTCCTCCGCCTGCGGCTCGGTGACGCGTTCCAGCCGGGGCCCTGGCACCTGGGCCGCTGGGGCAGGCCGATCGGCTGGCTGGCGGTGACCTGGATCCTGCTCAGCAGCGTCCTCTTCATGCTGCCGCAGGCCTCGCCGATCACCGTCGACTCCTTCAACTACGCGCCGATCGCCCTCGCCGTCGTCCTGCTGGTGGCCACGGTGTGGTGGTTCGCCACGGCCCGCCGCCGCTTCCAGGGGCCGGTGAGCTACGGACGCCCCGACGAGGTGGCCGCGATGGATCTCGTCTGACGTGCCTCCGGGCGCGGGCCCCCACCCCCGCCATTGGCCGAGACCAATATTCGTGCCGCGGCATGCGCCGAAGTGCTGGCAGCGGAATCCGGCCTGCTCCATAGTTACCGGACCGGACCAGCCCGCCTCGGACACCCTGGGGGTCATCGCGCCCATGAGCAGAGCCCAAGAGCCGTCCCGCAGAACCGTTCTGGCCGTGGCCGTCGCCGCGGCGGTCACCGGCACCGCGGCCCCCGCGGCCGCCGCCGCACCGCGCTCCGCCGCCGACGACCCCGGCCAGACACAGGCCCGCCCGATCGACTACCACGCCTGGACGACGTACCGCGACTGGCGCTGCGGCACCGCCCAGGGCACCCGGGCGGTGTCCGGACGGCGCCCCGGCATCCTGATCGGCGCCCCCGTCGGCCGTACCGACTACACGGACCCGCACACCGGCACCACCGCCACCTGGGAGTACGCCACCTGGACCGCCCCGGTCCACCGGCTCACCGTGCCCGCGACCGAGGTCGTCGCCTCCTGGAACGCGCACACCCCCGACGGCACCTGGCTCCAGGTCGAGCTGCGGGGCACGTACTCGGACGGCACCGACACACCCTGGTACGTGATGGGCCGCTGGGCGGCCGGCGACCAGGACATCAAGCGGACCTCGGTGGACGACCAGAGCGACGGCAGGAGCACGATCTGGACGGACACCTTCGCCATCGACGACGCGGGCACCGGCCTGCGCCTGGCGTCGTACCGGTTGCGCCTCACCCTCTACCGCCGGCCCGGCACGCGGCTCACCCCGACCGTCTGGCGGCTCGGCGCGATGGGCTCCGACATCCCCGACCGGTTCACCGTCCCGGCCTCCGCCCCCGGCCTCGCCCAGGAACTGGCCGTACCGCGCTACTCCCAGGAGATCCACAAGGGCCAGTACCCCGAGTACGACAACGGCGGCGAGGCCTGGTGCAGCCCCACCTCCTCGCAGATGATCATCGAGTACTGGGGCGGCCGGCTCACCCCCGAGCAGCTGTCCTGGGTGGACCCGTCCTACGCCGACCCGCAGGTGTGCCACGCGGCCCGCTCCACCTACGACCACCAGTACCAGGGCTGCGGCAACTGGCCCTTCAACGCCGCCTACGCGGCCACCTTCGCGGGCCTGCAGGGCGTGGTCACCCGGCTCGCCTCGCTCACCGACCTGGAGACGCTGATCGCGGCCGGCATCCCGGCCATAACGTCCCAGTCGTTCCTCAAGGACGAGCTGACGGGCGCCGGCTACGGCACCTCCGGCCACCTGATGACGGTCATCGGCTTCACCGCGGACGGGGACGTGATCGCCAACGACCCCGCCTCGCCGAGCGACGAGGCGGTGCGGCGCGTCTACAAGCGGCGCGAGTGGGAGAACATCTGGCTCAGGACCAAGCGGTACAACGCCTCCGGCAAGGTCGTCTCCGGCACCGGCGGGGTCTGCTACCTGTACTTCCCGGCGCACCCGACCCCGCACCAGCGCAAGGCGCTCGCGGCGGTGGGCGTGTACTGAGGCCGCCGGAAGCGTGCACCGCGGGCGTGTGACGGAGGTGTGCGGCGCGGACGCGTGTGACCAAGCTCATCGCCGCACGCGCCCGCGGGGGTGGCAAGGTGGAGGAACGGATGGGGGAGTCCGTTCCCGTAGGACCGATCTCTGCGAGTGACACCATGACCGCACACCCCGCCACCGCCCCCCGCGTCCGCACCGGCGGCCCCCGGGAAGACGGTCCGAAGATCGTCGAGCACGTCATGGGCTGGGTCCTCGTCGCGGTGCTGGCGATGCTCGTGACGCAGCTCGGACTGCTCTGAACCGACCGCTCAGGCAGCTCTCGACGACCGCTCGGACAGCTTCGAACCGACCGCTCACGCGCGAGGCTTGTTCTGACATACTGCGGACGTCCCGTCGCGCCTAGACCAGGGTCGATCTTGAACATGCCGCAGCAGCGTGCCGCCGCCCCGGTGCGGGGCACCGAGCGCTCCGTGGCGCGCCGCGCCGAACTCATCGCCATCGGGCGGAAGTTGTTCGCCGACACGTCCTACGACGCGCTGTCCATGGACGACATCGCCCGCCAGGCGCAGGTCGCCAAGGGGCTGATCTACTACTACTTCCGGTCCAAGCGCGGCTACTACCTGGCGATCGTCCAGGACTCCGTCGCCGACCTGGTCACCTCCGCCGCCGGCGGCCTCCATCTGCCCGCCGTGGACCGCGTGCACCGCACGATCGACGGCTACCTGCGCTACGCCGAACACCACCAGGCCGCCTACCGCACCATCGTCAGCGGCGGCGTCGGTTTCGACACCGAGGTGCACGCGATCCGGGACGGCGTGCGCGAGGCGATCGTCGCCACGATCGCCGAGGGCGCCTACGGCCGCGCCGACATCTCCCCGCTGGCCCGGATGGGCCTGCTGTCCTGGGTGTGCGGTGTGGAGGGCGCCACCCTGGACTGGATCGACCGTCCCCGCCTGTCCCGCGACACGATGCGCGAACTGCTGGTGAAGACGCTCGGCGGGGCCCTGCGCGCCATCGAGGAGCTGGACCCCGCCCACCCCGCCCCGGCGCCCGCCCGCCGGGACGGCCGACCCGGGGGAGCCGTCAGCTGATCGACTTGATCAGCTCACCGTTCGCGGTGTCGCCGCTCAGCTCCCAGAAGAAGGTGCCGCCCAGACCCTGCTGGTTCTTGTACGACATCTTGGTGGCGATGGTGGCCGGGGTGTCGTAACTCCACCAGTCGCTGCCGCACCTGGCGTAGGCGGTGCCGCCGACGGTGCCGTTCGCCGGACACTTGGCCTTGAGCACCTTGTAGTCCTCGATGCCCTGCTCGTACGTTCCGGCGGCCGGACCGGTGGCCGTACCGCCGGGGGCCGTCTGGGTGACGCCGGTCCAGCCGCGGCCGTAGAAGCCGATGCCGAGCAGCAGCTTGGCGGCCGGGATGCCGAGGCCCTTGAGCTTGGCGATGGTGGCCGAGGTGAAGTAGTCCGCCTTGGGGATGCCCGCGTAGGAGTTCAGCGGGGAGTGGGGGGCGGTCGGGCCGGTCGCGTCCCAGGCGCCGAAGTAGTCGTACGTCATCGGGTTGTACCAGTCGACGTACGGGGCGGCGCCCGCGTAGTCCGCCGCGTCGATCTTGCCGCCGCCGGTGGCGTCCGCGGTGATCGCGGCGGTCACCAGGTTCCCGGAGCCGAACTTCGAGCGCAGGGCGGACATGAGGTTCCTGAAGGCCTCCCGCCCGCTCGCGTCGCAGGTGTTGCCGCAGGCGTTCGGGTACTCCCAGTCGATGTCGATGCCGTCGAACAGGCCCGCCCACTTGGAGTTCTTCACCAGGTCGTAGCAGGACTGGGCGAAGGCGGCCGGGTTCTTCGCGGCCTCTCCGAAGCCCCCGGACCAGGTCCAGCCGCCGAAGGACCACAGGATCCTCAGGCCCGGGTGCTTCTTCTTCAGCTTCAGCAGCTGGTTGAAGTTGCCCCGCAGCGGCTGGTCCCAGGTGTCGGCGACGCCGTCGACGGACTCGGCGGCGGTGTAGGCCCGGTCGGTGGCGGCGTAGGCGTCGCCCATCGCGCACTTGCCGCCGGTGACGTTGCCGAACGCGTAGTTGATGTGGGTGAGCTTGTTGCCGGAGCCGGAGGTCTCGACGTTCTTCACGTAGTACTTGCGGTCGTAGGTGCCCCATTCGGTGAAGTAGCCGACGACCTTGGACCCGGCCGTCAGCCGCGGGGCGCCGGGCGCCGTCGCGCTTGCCGTTCCCGTGCCGGCCAGCAGTCCGGCGCCGAGGGCGGCGGTACAGGCGGCCGAGACGAGCGTGCGGACGCGGGAGTGGCGGCGAGGGCGGTGGGGAGTGTGCATCGGGTGTCTCCTCGTGGGGGGAGGGGATCGCGCGCCGATTGGCATGAACGCGGTAAAGCGTGGGTCATGCACAGTAGGAGGACTAGACCACCAGGGTCAATGGTTCGGACCAATATCGAGGCGAGGTGGAACCCCGGCGGCGACCCCGCCGGGGCCCCGGGGGAGGCCCGGGCCGCACCGCGCCGGGAGCCCTGGAGGAGGCCCGGACTGGACTCCTGAAGTAAGCGGTCGTTAACTGGTGACGGGAGGTCGCTGATCGGGCATACTCACTGCGCATGCCGCAGGTCAGCAGCTTCCGAGACCCGGGAGCGGGTGCCTGAGGCCCAGCGCAACGACCAGGCGGAGCCGCCCCCACCCCGGGCCGGACCGCCGGTGCCCGAACAGGGAGGAGCCCGACGCCATGTCCGACCGCGACCCGCAGCCGGTGGAGCGTCAACTGCCCACGGAAGAGGCGAGAGACCTGCTCGCCCTCGTCCGGGACATAGCCCAGCGCGAGATCGCGCCGAAGGCCGCGGAGGAGGAGGACGCGGGCCGCTTCCCACGCGAGATCTTCACCCTGCTCTCCGAGTCCGGCCTGCTGGGCCTGCCGTACTCCGTGGACTACGGCGGCGGGGAGCAGCCCTACGAGGTGTACCTCCAGGTCCTGGAGGAGCTGGCCACCGCCCGCCTCACCGTCGGCCTCGGCGTCAGCGTCCACACGCTCGCGTCCTACGCGCTCGCCTCCTACGGCACCAAGCAGCAGAAGGTCGAGCACCTGCCCGCCATGCTCGGCGGCGGCCTGCTCGGCGCGTACTGCCTGTCCGAACCGTCCTCCGGCTCCGACGCCGCCTCCCTGCGCACCAAGGCGGTCCGGGAGGGCGACGGCTGGGTGATCGACGGCACCAAGGCCTGGATCACCCACGGCGGGATCGCCGACTTCTACACCGTGATGGCCCGCACCGGCGAGGACGGCCCGCGCGGGATCACCGCCTTCCTCGTCCCCGGCGACACCCCCGGGGTGAGCGGCGCGGCGCCCGAGAAGAAGATGGGCATGAAGGGCTCGCCCACCGCGCAGGTGCACTTCGACGGCGTCCGCGTCCCGGACGACCGGCGCATCGGCGAGGAGGGCCAGGGCTTCTCGATCGCCCTCTCCGCGCTCGACTCCGGCCGGCTCGGCATCGCCGCCTGTGCCGTCGGCCTCGCCCAGGCCGCCCTGGACGAGGCGGTCCGCTACGCCACCCAGCGCCGCCAGTTCGGCCGGCCCATCGCCGACTTCCAGGGCCTGCGCTTCATGCTCGCCGACATGGCCACCCAGATCGAGGCGGGCCGCGCGCTCTACCTCGCCGCGGCCCGGCTGCGCGACGCCGGCCGGCCGTTCGCCAAGCAGGCCGCCATGGCCAAGCTGCACTGCACCGACACGGCGATGAAGGTCACCACGGACGCGGTGCAGATCCTCGGCGGCTACGGCTACACCGCCGACTTCCCGGCCGAGCGCTACATGCGCGAGGCCAAGGTCCTGCAGATCGTCGAGGGCACCAACCAGATCCAGCGGATGGTCATCGCCCGTCACCTGGCGGGGCCGGAAGGTCGCTGAACTGGCCCGTGCGGACCGTCGGGGCCGCCAGCCTGACCCATTCCGGGTCGTGGCGGCCCGGCAGGGTGCGGCCCCGGTCGGCCCAGGTCCGCATCAGGTCGCGGTAGATGGGCGGGTCCTGCGGCGCCGCCGGCGGAACCCATTCCGCCGGGCGCGGGACGAAGATGCGGCGCTGACGCCCGGTCGCCGAGTACGTGGGGGTCATACCCGGGCAACGCGGAGACGGCGGGACAGGTCACCCCCTGGCGGAATCGTGCGTCAGTCCACCCCCGTCCGGTCACCGCTCTGGCCACCTCCGGTCGGCTGACGTACCGTCAGCTGACCATCGTCCAGGGGGTGTCCGTGGCCGACGACCGTCCCGTACCGCTCGACGAGTACCCGGTGCACCAGGTGCCGCTCTCCATGAAGCATCTGGCCACCGGCGACCGGAACGCCTACGACCGCTGCATCTTCCACGTCTTCGACCACACCGGCCGCGCCCTGCTCATCCTCGGCCTCGGCGTCTACCCCAACCTGGGCGTGATCGACGCCTACGCCACCCTGCGCACCGGGGACAGCCTGCACGCCGTGCGCGCCTCGGACGCCCTCGGCGAGGACCGGATGCGGCTCGTCGTCGGCCCGCTGCGCATCGAGGTGCTGCGACCGCTCCAGCGCCTGCGCCTGGTCTGCACCGACCCGCGGCTGTCGTACGACCTCACCTGGACCGCCGCCTTCCCGGCCCTGTGGGAGCCGCACCACCTCCAGCGCCGGGGCGACCGGCTGACCCTGGAGGGCCGCCGCTTCGTCCAGGCCGGGCGGGTCACGGGCGTGATCCGGGCGGCCGGCACGGAGTTCGCCGTCTCGGCGGAGGGCTGGACCGGCACCCGGGACCGCAGCTGGGGCGTGCGCCCGGTCCCCGGCGAGGACGGCGGCCGGCTCGCCGCCGACCACCCCACCGAGGGCTTCCACTGGATCTGGTGCCCGGTCGTCTTCGAGGACCGCTTCCTGATGGTCATCACCCAGGAGGACGCCGACGGCTACCGCTCCCTGAACGACGCCACGCTCGTCCGCCCCGGCCACCGCGACCGCCAACTCGGCTGGCCACGGGCCGAGATCGGCTACCGCTCCGGCACCCGGCACCCCGAACGCGCCGTCATCCACCTCGGTGACCCGCGCAAGCCGGAGGAGCTGGAGGTGGAGATCCTGGCCTCCTCCCCGCTCGCGATCGGCGCGGGCTACCCGCCGGCCGACGACTGGCAGCACGGGACCTGGCAGGGCAGGGGCTGGGTGGACCGCCGCAGCTACGACCTGTCCGCGCCGCACCCGCGCGCCGCCTACGGCGTCACCGACCACTCCGCACGCTTCCGCATGGACGGCCGGACCGGGTACGGCGTCTTCGAGCACGGCTGTTTCGGCCGGCACGACCCGAGCGGCTTCACCGGCTTCGACTCCACCGCGCCGTAAGGAGGGTCCCCGTCGTCATGGCCTCGGCACCGCGTCCCCGCACCACCACCCGGGACCCCGGGGAACTGACCCGCCGCCTCACCACCTGGCTGGGCGCCCGCCTGCCCGGCGCCAAGGCGGCCGGTGTGACCGTCCCGGCCTCCAACGGCATGTCCAGCGAGACCCTGCTGTTCGAGATCGACCATCCGCGGCCGCCGGTCCGCTCCTGCGTGCTGCGACTGGCGGCCGACCCGTCGGCGTACACCGTCTTCCCGGAGTACGACATGGGCCGCCAGTACCGCACCCTGAGGCTCGTCGCCGAGCGCACGGACGTACCGGTGCCCCGGGTGCTGTGGCTGGAGGAGGACCCCGGCCCGCTCGGGGCGCCGTTCCTCGTCATGGCACGGGTGGCCGGGCGCGTGCCCCCGGACGTCATGCCGTACACCTACGAGGGCAACTGGCTGCACGCGGCGAGCGACGCCGAACGCGAGCACCTGGAAGCGGCCATGGTCGGGCTGCTGGCCCGGCTGCACGGCCAAGTGCCCGCGGCAAAAGCCGGGTTCCTCGACCTGCCGGGCCCCGGGGACGCGCTGCGCCGGCACGTGACGGCCCAACGCGCCTACTACGCCTGGGTGGTCGACGGGCTCGCCCGCTCGCCCCTCATCGAGGCCGCGTTCGACCGGCTGGAGCAGCTGTGGCCGCGCGACCCCGGTGAACCCGTCCTCACCTGGGGGGACGCACGCATCGGGAACGTCGTCCACGACGGCTTCGAGCCCGTCGCCGTACTGGACTGGGAGATGGCGGCGCTCGCCCCGCGCGAGGTGGACCTCGGCTGGACGATCTACCTGCACCGGTTCTTCCAGGACCTCGCGACCGGCTCCGGGCAGCGGGGCCTGCCGGACTTCCTGCGCCGCGACCGCGTCGAGGCCCGGTACGCGCGCCTGACCGGGCACACCCCGCGGGACATGGACTTCCACACCCTCTACGCCGCCCTGCGGCACGCGATCGTCATGCTGCGCATCGCCTACCGGCGGGTGTACTTCGGGGAGGCCGCCGTCCCGGCGGACCCGGACACGCTGATCCTGCACCACGACAGCCTGCGCGCCATGGTGCAGGGCACGTACGGGGTGGAGTGAGCCGGCTCAGGCGGCCTGGCGGCGCATCACCGGCACGCGCATCGGGCGCGAGCCCGGGCCGCCGACGTGCGAGAAGGGCTGCGTCCGCCAGTCGAGACCCTGGGGGAGCGTCAACAGCAGGGCGGTGTCCTGCTCCTGCGGCTCGACGGACTCGTCCGCCGGGCGGGCGTCGGCCGCCGCACGGCCCGTACCCGCGCACACCGTGAGCCCGAACGGGTTCCACGGCGAGGCGCACAGCGCGTGCTCCGGCAGGACCTCCTCGTCCGCCAGCAGCGCGATGGGCTGCGCGCAGTCCGGGCAGATCACCCGGTACATCTCGAAGGTGTCGTAGGCGTCCGTTTCCTCGTCGAAGGTGTCGGGTTCGACGCCCTCCGGCTCGGGCTCGGCGACCTGCTGCCGGTGCGCGGACGCGGAACGACCAGGGCGATGGGCACTCTGCATGGGTTTCTCCCCCTAAGGCTGGGCCGTGAAGGCACTGCGGCCTCGACCACAGCAAGCACTTCCCGTCCGGTCTCGGCGGTAATCACGAGAACATCACGGAGCCCGCCGGAGGCGTGTGGCGTTCATCACACGTCGTGCGTGGGTGCCCGTCCCGGTGCATTTTCCACGGAACAGGGAATGACCTGCGCCTCTCAGGTATCCGTGGAGATCAAGCGCACTGTAGGTTGAGGCGCCATGGAGGAGCTGGACCGTCAGATCGTGCAGCTGCTCGTCAAGGACGGGCGGATGAGCTACACAGACCTGGGCAAGGCCACGGGCCTGTCCACGTCGGCCGTGCACCAGCGGGTGCGCCGGCTCGAACAGCGTGGCGTCATCCGCGGCTACGCCGCGGTGGTCGACCCCGAGGCCGTCGGGCTGCCGCTGACCGCGTTCATCTCGGTGAAACCGTTCGATCCCAGCGCCCCCGACGACATCGCGGACCGGCTTGCCGGCGTCCCCGAGATCGAGGCCTGCCACAGCGTGGCCGGCGACGAGAACTACATCCTCAAGGTGCGCGTCTCCACCCCGCACGAGCTGGAGGAGCTCCTGGCCCGGCTGCGCTCGCTGGCCGGGGTGTCGACGCGGACCACGGTGGTCCTCTCGACCCCGTACGAGGCCCGGCCGCCGAGGATCTGACGGCGCCCGGGCGCCGTGCGGGTGCCCCGGGTGCGCTCCGGATCGGCGGGGGCGGGAAACTGTCGGCTATGAGCAACCGCACCGCCGAGCCCCCCAAGACCGTCCTGCTCCGCCGCGGCGAGGTGCACAGCCCCGCCGACCCCTTCGCCACCGCGATGGTGGTGGAGCGCGGCCACGTCGCGTGGGTCGGCAGCGAGGGGGCCGCCGATGCCTTCGCCGACGGCGTGGACGAGGTGGTCGACCTCGACGGCGCCCTGGTCACCCCGGCCTTCACCGACGCCCATGTGCACACCACCGCCACCGGTCTCGCCCTGACCGGCCTCGACCTGTCCGGCGCGCCCTCCCTGGAGGCGGCCCTCGCCCGGATCCGCGAGTTCGCCGCGGCCCGCCCCGGTGACCGGGTGCTGCTGGGCCACGGCTGGGACGCCGCCCGCTGGCCCGGCGGCCGGCCGCCGGGCCGCGCGGAGCTCGACGAGGCCACCGGCGGACGTCCCCTGTACCTGTCCCGCATCGACGTGCACTCGGCGGTCGTCAGCACCGCCCTGCTGGACCTGGTCGCCGCCGACGTGCCCCGCGAGGACGCCCCGCTCACCAAGGACGCCCACCACGCCGTCCGCGCGGCCGCCCTCGCCGCCGTCACCCCCGCCCAGCGCGAGGAGGCCCAGCGCGCCGCGCTGGCGCACGCCGCCTCCCTCGGCATCGGCACCGTGCACGAGTGCGGCGGCCCGCAGATCTCCGCCGAGGACGACTTCACCGGCCTGCTGCGGCTCGCCGCCGAGCTGCCGGGCCCCCGCGTGGTCGGCTACTGGGCCGAGCGGGGCGAGGAAGGGGTGGCCAGGGCCCGCGAGCTGGGCGCGGCCGGCGCCGCGGGCGACCTGTTCGCCGACGGCGCCCTGGGCTCGCACACCGCCTGCCTGCACGAGCCGTACGCCGACGCCGGGCACACCGGCACCGCCTACCTCGACGCCGACGCCGTCGCCGCCCACGTGGTGGCCTGCACCGAGGCGGGCCTCCAGGCCGGCTTCCACGCCATCGGCGACGCCGCCGTGGCCGCCGTGGTCGAGGGCGTGCGCGCCGCCGCCGAGAAGGTGGGCCTCGCCCGGATCCGCGCCGCCCGGCACCGCGTCGAACACGCCGAGATGCTCACCCCCGACACCATCGCCGGTTTCGCCGAGCTGGGCCTGATCGCCTCCGTCCAGCCCGCCTTCGACGCGCTGTGGGGCGGCGAGGACGGCATGTACGCCCGGCGCCTGGGCCCCGGACGGGCCCGCACCCTCAACCCCTACGCCGCGCTGCTGCGTGCCGGTGTCCCGCTCGCCTTCGGCTCCGACAGTCCGGTCACCCCGCTCGACCCTTGGGGCACGGTCCGCGCCGCCGCCTTCCACCGGACGCCCGAGCACCGGGTCTCCGTCCGCGCCGCGTTCACCGCGCACACCCGCGGCGGCTGGCGGGCCGTCGGCCGCGACGACGCGGGCGTCCTGGTGCCGGGCGCACCCGCCGACTACGCCGTCTGGCGGACCGACGAGCTGGTCGTCCAGACCCCGGACGACCGGGTCGCCCGGTGGTCCACCGACCCGCGCTCCGGCACCCCCGGCCTGCCCGACCTCACCCCCGGCCGTGACCTGCCGGTCTGCCTGCGCACCGTGGTGGGCGGACGGACGGTGTTCGTACGGCCGGGCGAGTGATCTCCCGGGGTGGCGCACCGGCCGCCGGCCGCCGGGGCATCGCCGCCCGACCTGCGCATCCTCCGCGCCGACCGGGGCGCCGGAGCCGTCAGCCCTGGTCGGACGGGGGTTTGACAGTCTCCGGCCGGGGGCCGGTAGGTTCTTGCGAGTCCACCACCGGACGTCCGACCGGGGGACGTTCAGCCGACTCGTCGCGGCGCCGCTGGGTCAGGGACGGTGTGCCGCACCGGGGCACCGCCACTGGGAGCCAGGCTCAGCGCCCGCGCCGACGAGGGGACGTCCAGGCTGGTCGGCCAGGTGTGACCCGGGTGGGGCCCGGGCGCTCAGTAGACAACGGCTTTCGGTCGATCCGCAGCCAGCGGGTCCCAGGTCGGCCCGAAGGGCGCCGGGCCCCCATCCGCAGCGGTACCAAGGTGCCTAGGCGACCGGAACGATCCCGCAGGCTGCCGGAGCACGTCCGCAGGCGGCCGGAAAGTGCCGGGAGGCGGCCGGAAGGCGCCGAAAAGCAACCCTCTTACCCCGCTCTTGGGGAATCGACACCACGATACGCACGCGCTGTCACGTCTTCCCAGGCGGCGGCCACTATGGTGGACCCTGCGTACGACATGAAGGGGCAGCAGTGAACGACGGCGACGGGACCCTCGCGGCCAAGGCCCAGGGGAGGCAGTTCGGTCCGCTCGGCACGGCCTTGGTGATCATCCCGACCTACAACGAGGCCGAGAACATCAAGACCATCGTCGGCCGGGTGCGCAAGGCCGTCCCCGAGGCGCACGTACTGATCGCGGACGACAACAGTCCCGACGGCACCGGCAAGCTCGCCGACGAGCTGGCCGCCGAGGACGACCACGTCAAGGTGCTGCACCGCAAGGGCAAGGAGGGCCTCGGCGCCGCCTACCTCGCGGGCTTCCGCTGGGGCATCGAGCGGGACTACGGCGTGCTGATCGAGATGGACGCCGACGGCTCCCACCAGCCGGAGGAGCTGCCCCGGCTGCTCACCGCCCTCAAGGGCGCCGACCTGGTCCTCGGCTCCCGCTGGGTGCCCGGCGGCCGGGTCGTGAACTGGCCCAAGTCCCGCGAGTTCCTCTCGCGCGGCGGCTCCACCTACTCGCGGCTCATGCTCGACGTGCCGATCCGCGACGTGACCGGCGGCTTCCGGGCCTTCCGCCGGGAGACCCTGGAGGGGCTCGGCCTCGGCGAGGTCGCCTCGCAGGGCTACTGCTTCCAGGTCGACCTGGCCCGCCGCGCGGTGAAGGCCGGGTACCACGTGGTCGAGGTGCCCATCACCTTCGTGGAGCGCGAACTCGGCGACTCCAAGATGAGCAAGGACATCGTGGTCGAGGCGCTGTGGCGGGTGACCGCCTGGGGCGTCGGGGACCGCCTGGGCAAGTTCACCGGCAAGGACAAGCACGTCTAGGTGTGCTGTCCCGGGACGTTGGTGACACGCGTGCTGGGTGCTTGAACAGGTGAGGGCCTTCTGGGTTCGGTGTGGATTGCGACATCTGCACCAACGCCCAGGAGGCCCTCGTGTCCCACCGTAATGCCCCGCTGACTCCTACTGGCAGGCTGCGTCTGGCCCGGTGTGTCGTGGACGACGGCTGGCCGTTGCGGCGGGCTGCGGAACGCTTCCAGGTCAGCCACACCACTGCCGCCCGCTGGGCCAGCCGCTACCGGCAGCTGGGCGAGGCCGGGATGCACGACCGCTCCAGCCGTCCACGCCAGAGCCCGCGCCAGACTCCTGCTGCGGTCGAGCTGCAGGTCGTGCGGCTTCGGCGCCAGCACCGTATCGGGCCGGTGCGGCTGGCCGCCCGAGCCGGTGTCGCCGCCTCCACCGCCCACCGCATCCTGGTCCGGCACGGCCTGCCCGCCCTGGCCGCCACGGACCGGGCCACCGGCGAGCCCGTCCGCCGCTACGAACGCGCTCGGCCCGGCGAACTGGTCCACATCGACGTCAAGAAACTCGGCCGCATCCCCGACGGCGGCGGCCACAAAGTCCTCGGCCGGGCGGCCGGCAGCCCGAACAAGGACCGCCGCAACGGAGCCGGCTACGCCTACCTGCACACCGCCCTGGACGACCACACCCGCCTCGCCTACACCGAAGACCTGCCCGACGAGAAAGCCGCCACCTGCGCCGGCTTCCTGCGGCGAGCGGTCGCCTGGTTCGCCGAATGCGGCGTGACCGTCGAACGCGTCCTGACCGACAACGCCTGGGCCTACACCAAAAACACCTGGCGCGACACCTGCCACCAGCTGGGCATCAGCCCCCGCTGGACCCGGCCCTGGCGCCCGCAGACCAACGGCAAGGTCGAACGCTTCCACCGCACCCTGCTCGAGGAATGGGCCTACCACCGGCCCTACACCTCAGACGCCGAACGGCAGGCCGCGTTTCCCGACTGGCTGGACTGGTACAACTACCACCGACCCCACACCGGCATCAGCGGCCAACCACCAGCCAGCCGCGTCACCAACCTCTCCGGACAGCACATCTAGGGCGTGTTTCGAAACTCGCCCATCCATCCCCGACGACAGCCCGGAGGCCCCCCTCACCCCGGGTCCTTCAGCTCCAGAAGCATATGGCCACGCTGACAGTCGCAAAGGTTGAGCAAAGGCTGAATCAAGCCTGCTGCCGCGTCACTCACAGAGTCAAGATCATTCCTCATGGATGAGGATGTAGGCTCCATGTGTCCGCAGTGTCATGTGTCCCTGCCGGAATCGGATCCCCGGTTCAGCGCCTGGTGTCCAGCCTGCGACTGGAACCTTGACCCGCGCAGCGATGATGCCTCCTGGAAGGGCGGACCGCGTGATTTGGCCCGTCAGGAGCGAGTGTTCCACAGCGCATTGACGGGCCGGGCGGGGGCAGCACCGTGGAATGCTGCACTTTTCGGAGCACTGGTGCTTGCAACCGCAGTCCACTTGGTCACCGTCGTGCTCGCGGGTACAGGCGTGTGGTTGCTCGTCGTCGGAACCTGGCCGGAGCGGATTCTCGGCGCGGTGGAAGTTCTCGTCGCATTGGTGCTCCGTCCGCGGTTCGGGAGGATGCCCGGATACCCCCTGAAGCCGGCCGCTGCGCCGACGCTTTATGTAGTGATGAAGCGGATAGCTGCCGAGCTCGGCATCCGGCCGGTACATGCGATTGCCGTCGATGCGCGGTACGGCTCGGGCTGCATGGTGGCGGGTCTGCGTCGGCGGCGCGTACTCGTATTGGGCTTGCCGCTGTGGGAGGCGCTCACCACGGACCAGCGGCTGGCCCTGCTCGGCCATGATCTCGGTCGTGCCTCGGCTGGAAGGGGTGCAAGCGGTGCCTGGGTCCAGACAGCCCTGGATGCGCTCACTGCCTGGGCGGACGTGATCAAACCCTCTCCCGAGCTGGAGGACGCTCGACAGGGCGTGCTGGACGCCAATGCGTTCCGTACAGGAGGCATAGGAGGAGTACGTCAAAACACCACTGTCAGCATGGGCCAGGCGCTTGCTCAACCACTTCAGAACCTGTTGGCTGCCGGAATGCTTGTGCTCCACCGACTGCTGAGCCGACTCAATGACCGCTCCGGCGGACAGGCGCAGTACCGGGCTGACGAGATGGCCGCCCGCGTGGCCTCCGCCGACTCGGCGGACGGACTGCTCCGGGCTCTGTTGCTGGAGGACACTGCTAGCTTCGCCCTCGAATACGCCACCCGCAGCGGGGACGACGTCTGGGCGCGCGTGCGCGCATCCCTGGCGTCGGTTCCGGACACGGAGCGTGAGCGGCGCCTGCGCCTTGCCCAGCTGCGCGGTGACACGTGCGACGAGGGCTCCCCTCCCACCTACTTCCGCATCCAATTCGTCAACGAGATCTCCTGCCACAACGCAGCAGTGACGCTGAGCAGTGAGGAGGAGCAGGCGATCGATGCCGAACTGCTGCCCCTCCGGAACGCGATCGCCGACGAACTTCGAGACAAGGCCAGTTAGATTAGGGTGTGCTTTAGAAGTGGATCTTGACATGTCAAGATCCACTTCATGGGAAGCACCATCTGACGAATGCGCAGTGGGCGGAGTCGGAGCCTCTGCTCCCCGCTGGGAAGAAGTCCGGACAACCGCCGGTACACACCAAGCGGCAGCTGATAGACGGCATACGCTGGCGCACCCGCGTCGACACTCCGTGGCGGGACGTGCCCGGGCGGTACGGCCCATGAGAGACGGTGCGCGGACTGTTTCCGCCTTGGCAGCGGGACGGCACCTGGCATCGCATTCTTTAACAATCGCAGGCCCGGGCCGATACCGAGGGGCTGATCACCTGGGATGTCTCGGTGGACTCGACCACGCCCGCGCCACCAGCAGCGGCGGGTGCCCGCAAAATGGGGATCTGCGGGTCGAGCCGCCCGGCGGTGTGTTCACCGAGCCCGACGGCCACGGGCTCGGACGCTCCCGGGGCGGGCTGACCACCAAGCTCCACCTGGCGGACGAACAGGCCCAGCCGCAGATGTCGCTGGTGATCACGGCCGGACAGCGCGGTGACCCCCCCGCAGTTCCAGGTGGTCCCGGGTCGCATCCGGGTGCCCCGACCCGGGCTCGGCCGTGCGCGTACCCGGCCGGGCAAGGTTCGCGCCGACAAGGCGTACGGCTCCCGCGTGAACCGCGCCTACCTCCGCGAGCGTGGTATCCGCTGCACGATCCCGGAGAAGCGCGACCAGATCGCCAACCCGCAAGAAGCGCGGTTCCCTCGGTGGCCACCGACGTTCGACCCGGCCGACTTCGAGGAGCGACACGCGGCGGAATGCGGCATCAATCGTCTCAAGCTCCACCGCGCGGTCGCCACGAGATACGGCATGCTCGCCGGCCGCTACGGGGCGACGTGATGGTCGCAGCCATCAACAAATGGCTAGGACCAGCATTTTCGAAGCACGCGCTAGCCAGGCCTGACCGAGCCCGACCAGGCCTGGCGGAGCGGGACCCGACCGCCTGGCCGAGCGGGAGCCGGCGTCGGCAGACCGCAGCCCTTATCCCGTGCTGAGCCGCGTCCAGGCACACTGGGAGCATGACGACTGGCGCTCCGACCTCCCCGAACACCACCCGCCGCCGGCCCTCCCGGCTGCGCAGGTATCTGCCGCTGGGCCTCGCCGTGTGGCTGGTGCTGGAGATCTGGCTGCTGACCGTGGTCGCGGGCGCGGCGGGCGGGCCCACGGTGTTCCTGCTGCTCGTCGCGGGCGTCGTGGCCGGCTCCGTGGTCATCAAGCGGGCCGGCCGCCGCGCCTTCCGGAGCCTGAACGAGGCACTGCAGCAGGGCGGCTCGCCGGCGCGCGGCGGGGGCAACGGCCTGATGATGCTCGGCGGTCTGCTGCTGATCATCCCCGGTCTCGTCTCGGACGCGGCCGGCCTGCTCCTGCTGCTCCCGCCCGTCCAGAAGGCGGTCGGCCGCCTCACCGAGAACGCCCTGGAGCGCCGCCTGCGCAAGGCCGTTCCCGGCAGCCTCGGCGACGCCTTCCAGCAGGCCCGCATGCACCGGCCCGACGGCAGGGTGGTGCAGGGCGAGGTCGTCCGGGACGACCAGCCGCACGGCGCCCCGCAGGGGCCCCGCCCGCCGCTGACGCGCTGACCCGCGCAAGCAGAAGACTGCGGGCGCCGTACGTGGAATCCACGTACGGCGCCCGCCGTCGTATGCGTTGCGCTGTAGACCGGCCGAAGCCCCGCTGGGACTAGGCGCTCTTGCGGCTGTCCCGGGGATGGACCGCGATGTTCATCGCCCCCGAACGCAGAACCGCCAGACGCTCCTCGAGGACCTCTTCGAGTTCCTCACGGGTACGCCGCTCCATCAGCATGTCCCAATGGGTACGCGCGGGCTTGGCCTTCTTCTCCTCAGGGCCGTCGCCGTCCACCAGGAGTGCCTGGGCGCCGCAGACCTTGCACTCCCACTCCGGCGGGATCTCCGCCTCGACAGAGAAGGGCATCTCAAAACGGTGCCCCTTCTCACATGCGTACTCCACGGCCTGGCGCGGGGCCAGGTCGATACCGCGGTCCGTCTCGTAGCTGGTCACCACGAGGCGCGTACCGCGAAGAGCTCGCTCACTCATGAATCGTGCCTCCCGGGCTTGTCGCCCACAGGACAGGTGTCGCTGTCGTCGTCATCCGGTCAACGTCCGGTCGGCGGTAAAGATTCCCGTTCCGAGTCCCGTTCCGGGTCATGCGTCGCCGTCGTAGCCGCCCCTTGTTCTACCCACAGGCGCCCGGTTTGTCACATCTGCTAGCAGATGTCACCCAGCGTTTCGGCATCTTTGACGCGCAGTAACGGTACGCCTGGCAGGCCAAACGCGTACACTACCGCCCTTTCACGCCGTGTGTGAAATCGACGCTAGATCTTTTCCGGAACCGGGTTCCCCGCCTCGTGGATCGCACGCCTCACCGGAACCCGCGCCAGCAGCACGAAACCCACCACGAAGAAGGCCACCAGGGAGAAGATCGCCGACCGGTAGCTCCCGGTCAGCTGGTAGGTCACGCCGAACAGCAGCGGGCCGAGCCAGCTCATCCCGCGGTCGCTCATCTCGTACGCGGAGAAGTACTCGGCCTCCTTGCCCGGCGGCACGAGGTGCGAGAACAGCGACCTCGACAGCGCCTGGCTGCCGCCGAGCACCAGGCCGATCCCGGCGGCCAGCGCGAAGAACCACACCGGCGCCCGCGCCGGCAGGAACCAGCCCGCCGCCAGCGTGAGCGTCCACGCCACCAGCGAGCCGAGGATCGTGCGCCGGGCGCCGTACGTCCGCGCCAGCCGGCCCATCGCCAGCGCGCCCGCCACGGCCAGCACCTGGACCAGCAGCACGGCCCCGATGAGCGTCGACTGCCCGAGCCCCAGCTCCTCGGAGCCATAGACCGAGGCCTGGGTGATCACCGTCTGGATGCCGTCGTTGTAGACGAGGTACGCCAGCAGGAACGCCAGGGTCAGCGGATGCCGGCGCATGTCCCGGACCGTGGCCGCGAGCTGCCGCAGCCCCGGCGCCGTCGCGTGCGCCGCGCGCGTGCGGCGGTCGCGCAGCCTGCGCAGCGGTACGAGGGTGAAGGCGCCCCACCACAGTCCGGCCGAGGCCAGGCAGATGCGGACCGCCGCCGTCTCGGAGAGGCCGAATGCGCCGTGCGCCGAGTAGAGCACCAGGTCGGCGACGAGCACCAGGGAGCCCGCCGCGTAGCCGAACGCCCAGCCCCGGGAGGAGACGGCGTCGCGCTGCTCGGGCGGGGCGATCTGCGGCAGGTAGGAGTTGTAGAGCATCATCCCGACCGACTGCGCCGCGTTGGCCACGACGAGCAGCATCCCGCCGAGCAGATACCGGTCGCCGTCCAGGAAGAACATCCCGGTGGTCGCCGCCGCGCCGGTGTACGCCGCCGCGGCGAGCAACGGCTTCTTGCGGCCCGTGCGGTCGGCCGCGCTGCCCACCAGCGGCATCAGGACGACCGCCACGATCACCGACAGGGACACCGAGTAGGCGAAGAAGGAGCCCGCGCGGACCGGGATCCCCAGCGGGTGCACATAGCCGTCGCCGTCCGCCGCGTGCTCGGCGACCGAGGTGAGGTACGGGCCGAGGAACACCGTGAGGACACTCGTCGAGTAGACCGAGCACGCCCAGTCGTAGGCGTACCAGCCGCGCTGCTCGCGCCGCAGCCCGGCGGCCTCGTCCGCCGCCCCGGTCCGCACGGTGTCGGTGCTCACCCGTGCCCTCGCTTCCCGTGCTCCTGCGAAGGCTCGGCCGGGCGGCCGGGCGGTCATACCCAGACGCCGCGCTCCTCCATGACCTTGCGCAACGTGTCGATGTGATCGGTCATGATGCCATCAACCCCGAGGTCGAGCAGCCGGTGCATGCGTGCCGGTTCGTTGATCGTCCACACGTGCACCTGCAGCCCGCGCGCGTGGGCGGCGCGGACGAAACGGTGGTCGACCACGGGCACGCCCGACTGGGCCTCGGGCACCTGCGCGGCCACCGCCGAGCGGCGCACCGCGGCTGGCAGACCCCAGGAGCGCAGCCGCAGGTTCAGGATCCCGCGCGTGCCGAACGAGGTGGCCAGCCGCGGTCCGGCCAGCCGCTGCGCCCGCAGCACCCGCGCCTCGGAGAAGGAGCCCACGCAGACCCGGTCCCAGGCGTTCGCGCGCTCGATCAGCTCCAGCAGGGGCCGCAGCGCCGGCTCCGCCTTGACGTCGACGTTCCAGCGGGTGCCGGGGAACGCCTCCAGCAGTTCCTCGAACAGCGGCACCGGTTCCCGGCCGCCCACGCGCGCGTGCCGTATCTCCGCCCACGGCAGGTCGGCGATCCGGCCCGCGCCGTCGGTGACCCGGTCCAGGGTGTCGTCGTGGAAGGCCACCAGGCGGCCGTCCGCCGAGGCGTGCACATCCGTCTCGATGTACCGGTAGCCCAGCTCCACCGCGCGCCGGAACTGCGCCACGGTGTTCTCCAGGCCGTCGGCCGCCCCGCCCCGGTGGGCGAAGGCGATCGGCCCCGGGTGGTCCAGGTAGGGGTGGCGCGGGCGCGGTGTCGTGAGGGTCACGGACGCAGTATGGCTCGTTCCGGTGTCCCGCCGGCAACGACCGTGCTGCCCGTCGACGCCGCCGGGACGGCGAACACCCGCAGGAAGGCCTGGGCGAGCGGGCCGATGCCCACCGCGTACAGCACGGTACCCACCCCGATGGTGCCGCCCAGGAGGAACCCGGTGGCCACCACCGCCACCTCGACCGCCGTCCGCATCAGCCGGATCGACCGGCCGGTGCGCCGGTGCAGCCCCGTCATCAGCCCGTCCCGCGGACCCGGCCCGAACCGCGCCGCGATGTACAGACCCGTCGCCGCTCCGTTCAGCACGATGCCCGCCAGCAGCAGCGGGACCCGCACGGCGAGGGAACGGGCGTCCGGGAGCAGCGCGAGCGCGCCGTCCATGGCGAGACCGACCACGAAGACGTTGGAGACCGTGCCGAGCCCGGGCCGCTGGCGCAGCGGGACCCACAGCAGCAGCACCGCAGCCCCCACGATGATCGACACCACCCCGATGCTCAGCCCGGTCAGCTCCGCGAGCCCCTGGTGCAGCACGTTCCACGGCTCCAGCCCGAGCCCCGCCGCCACGAGCAGTGCGGAACTGGCGCCGTAGAGGGTGAGGCCGGCGTACAGCTGGACCAGCCGGCGGGGGAGACGGCGGCCGGGAGGGGAGGCGCCGGGGGTGGCGGGGTCGGGAGTGGACACGGGATTTCCCCCTGGGTGGTGAGGGTGGCCTGACACATGACACTCTGTGGCTTGGGATGAATCGTCATCCATGGCCAATTCGGGGAAGGTGGACTGATCTTCATGGCGCAGTGGACCTCGGCCGTGGGGGCCGCGCAGCTCGCCCGGCTCCTCAACTCCCAGCAGGACCGCCCGGCCGGCCCCGGCACCCGCCGTCCCCCCGCCTACCGCGCCCTCGCCGACGGCGTCCGGCTGCTCGTGCTGGAGGGCCGCGTCCCGGTGGCCGCGCGCCTGCCCGCGGAACGCGAGCTGGCCCTGGCCCTGTCCGTCAGCCGCACCACCGTCGCGGCGGCCTACGAGGCGCTGCGCGGCGAGGGGTTCCTGGAGTCCCGGCGCGGAGCCGGCAGCTGGACCGCCGTACCGGCCGGCAACCCGATCCCGGCACGCGGCCTGGAACCCCTGCCCCCGGAGGCCCTGGGCTCGGTGATCGACCTGGGCTGCGCCTCGCTCCCGGCGCCCGAGCCGTGGCTGACCCGGGCCGTGCAGGGCGCGCTGGAGGAACTGCCGCCGTACGCCCACACGCACGGTGACTACCCGGCCGGGCTGCCCGCCCTGCGCTCGATGATCGCCGAGCGCTACACCGCGCGCGGGATCCCCACCATGCCGGAGCAGATCATGGTGACGACCGGGGCGATGGGCGCCATCGACGCCATCTGTCACCTCTTCGCGGGTCGCGGCGAGCGGATCGCCGTGGAGTCCCCGTCCTACGCCAACATCCTCCAGCTGATGCGCGAGACGGGTGCCCGACTGATCCCGGTCGCGATGGCCGAGGGCCTGTCCGGCTGGGACATGGACCGCTGGCGCCAGGTGCTGCGCGAGGCCGCGCCGCGGCTCGCCTACGTCGTCGCCGACTTCCACAACCCCACGGGGGCGCTCGCCGGCGAGGACCAGCGGCGCCGGCTGGTGGACGCGGCCCGCTCGGCCGGGACGGTGCTCGTCGCCGACGAGACGATGACCGAGCTGTGGCTGGAGGAGGAGTTCCGGGACGGTGGCATGCCCCGGCCGGTGTGCGCCTTCGACCCGGCCGGCTCCACCGTGATCACCGTCGGCTCGGCCAGCAAGGCGTTCTGGGCCGGGATGCGGATCGGCTGGGTCCGGGCGGCGCCGGACGTCATCCGCAGCCTGGTCGCCGCGCGGGCCTACGCCGACCTGGGCACACCGGTGCTGGAGCAGCTGGCCGTGAACTGGCTCTTCAGCACCGGGGGCTGGGAGCAGGCGGTCGAGCTGCGCCGGGAGCAGGCGCTGGAGAACCGGGACGCGCTGGTGACCGCGATCCGGCGGGAGCTGCCGGACTGGGAGTTCGAGGTGCCGCAGGGGGGCCTGACCCTCTGGGTCCGCGCCGGCGGCCTCTCCGGCTCCCGCCTCGCGGAGGCGGGTGAGCGGACCGGCGTCCGCGTGCCGTCCGGCCCCCGCTTCGGCGTCGACGGTGCCTTCGAGGGCTACGTCCGCCTTCCGTTCACCGTCGGGGGAGCGGTGGCGGAGGAGGCCGCGGTACGGCTCGCCGCCGCGGCCCGGCTGGTGGAGTCGGGTGCGACGGGGGGTGCGGAGGCGCCGCGGACGTTCGTGGCGTAGGCGGGGCGGGGGCCGGGGGCTCGCGGTGTGGGCGGGGGCGTTCGTGGCCTGGGCGGGTGCGGGCTGCGGCGCGTCCGCGGCTGCGGGGTCGTCGTGGCTGGTCGCGCGGTTCCCGTGCCTCTCCGGGACGCTGGTGGCCGCGCCCACCCGTCGCGGCCTCGCGGCTGTCGGAAGAACCCCGCCCAGCCGCGGCACAGGGTGCGGTCAGCTCTCGGCCGCCATCGCCTCCGCGGCCACCGGGGTCATGTCCTGCGCCGGCTTCGTCAGGTCCGTCGGCTCCCCGGCCCCGGCGCCGGCGCGGGCCGGCAGCAGCTCCAGCACCGCCTGCCGGTCGGCGTCGCTCGTGGCGTCGTCGTAGGGGTCGGGCGTGCGCGGCACCTGCAAGCGGTGCACCGGACCGGACCCCAGCCGCGCGTACCCCCGCCCGGGCGGCACATGGGCCATCGGTGTCGTGTGCGGCGGCACCCCCAGCACCGCCTCCACCTGCTGCGGTGCCGCCGTCCCGAGGACGACACGCGCGCGCGTGTGCTGCCGTACCGCGTCGCTCAACACCTCCGCGCTGTCGAAGTGCTCGGCCACGACCACGGTCACGTTCGCCGCGCGGCCGTGCCGCAGCGGCACCTGGAGCAGCGTCTGCGGGTCCTTGCGGCCGTCCGCCGCGGCGAGGTGCGCGAAGACGCCGGGGCGGTCCATCAGGATCCACAGCGGGCGCCGGGTGTCCTCGGGCGGCGGGTCGCCCGCCTGCCGCGCCAGGTTGATCGCGATGAGCCGCCGCTCGGTCTCCTGCGCGGCCCACTCCAGGCCGGCCAACGCCCCGGCCAGGGCACACTCCACGCCCAGGACACCGGCCCGGCCGGTCAGGCAGGCGTACTCGCCGGTGCCGCCGCCGTCGACGATCAGCACGTCGCCGTACTGGAGGGTCTGCAGGGCGATGGACCGCAGCAGGGTGGACGTGCCGCTGCCGGGGTGGCCCAGGGCCAGCAGGTGCGGCTCGGTGGAGCGGATGCCGGTGCGCCAGACGACCGGCGGGACGTCGATCCGTTCCTCGCCGTAGGAGAGGGGGAGCGTGCGCGGGACCTCGCTGGGGTCGGTGAAGCCGAGCACGGTCTCGCCGGGCGCGGTGACGAAGCGCTGGGCGGGGACGTCGGCGGGCAGCGGGGGGAGGACGGTGACGGTGAGCTGGTTGCCCGCCTCGTCCCACGCGAAGTGGTACTCGCGGGTGCGCCCGGCCTTCACGGTGAGCAGCTGCTCGATCCGCGCGCGGGCCTCGGCCTCGCCGTCCGGGAAGTACGCGGGGTAGCGGATCACGAGGTGCCCGATGCGCCCGGCGTCGTCGAACTCGTGCGTGGCGAAGGCCTTGTCCCAGGCGCCACCGTGCGCGTACAGCGGCGCCGGGTCGTCGGCGCCGGAGAAGTACGGCACCAGGGCCTCGTACAGGGACTGGAGCCGTTCGGTCTGGGACTCGTCGGGCCCTTCGGGAGCCGACGGGGTGCGGTCCCGGCCCTGCCAGGCCGCTGCGGCCATCACGGTGACGACGGCGAGCAGCGGCCCGTAAGGCATCAGGGCCACGAGCAGGCACAGGGCGGCCACGAAGAACAGCAGTGGCCCGCGCCTGTCCCTGGGGGTGTCCGCCCACCTGCGCCGGCTGGCCGAGGCCAGCAGGCGCAGCCCGCGCGTGACGGTGATCAACGGGTGGAGGACGTCGGTGGCGCTGTCGGCCGCCGTCCGGGCCAGTTCCCTGCTCCGTGCGAGCTGCATCCGGGCGATCTGGGCGCTGTCCTTGCTCAGAATGCGGGGGAGAGGGCGCCGGGCCACTGCTGACTCCTGTCGGTGCGTGTGGGCGGGACGGTCAGAACTTGATGCCGCCCAGAAGGCTGGCCAGGCTCTCCCCGCCGGCTTTGATGCTCGGGGCGATGCCCGTGGTCGACAGGTAGAAGCCGAACAGGGCCGACACCGTGGCGTGCGAGCCCTTCAGGCCGTCCTTGCGGAAGAACAGGAAGACGACGATGCCGAGCAGCAGCACGCCTGAGAGGGAGAGGATCATTTCGGGCCTCCTGGTGTCGAAGGTGGGGGACAGTCACCATGAGTTCTTCCAGGATCACAGGATGTATCCATACGATTAAAGGTGCAACTGGGTGGAAATCGGCTGATTTCCCCTGTATGGAGGAGCGGGTCAAGGCCCGGTTGACCGGCTGGGGTGTCTCGGGCGGGGGTCGCTGCTGATCTTTACCTCGGGCACATCGGGTCATGTGCCACGCGAGCCAGTACGCTGGCGATTCACTCGTACGAAGCAGTTCCCGAAGCAGCATGGAGAGGCGGTCCGGCCGATGAGCGAAGCCCCCGACCCCGAGGTCGTGGAGCTGGCGACCAAGATCTTCGATCTGGCCCGGCAGGGGCAGACCGAGGCGCTCGTGGCGTATGTCGACGCGGGTGTTCCGGCCAACCTCACCAACGACCGCGGCGACTCCCTGGTGATGCTCGCCGCCTATCACGGCCACGCCGACGCGGTGCGCGCGCTGCTCGCCCGCGGCGCGGCGGCGGACCAGGTCAACGACCGGGGTCAGACCCCGCTCGCGGGTGCCGTCTTCAAGGGTGAGACGGACGTGATCAAGGCCCTCCTGGAGGGCGGAGCCGACCCTTCCGCGGGCATGCCGTCGGCCGTCGAAACGGCCCGGATGTTCGGCAAGAAGGAGCTTCTGGACCTGTTCGGCGTCCACTGACGTCGACGCGCTGACCAGGTAGGACACGGAAAACGGGGGAGGCGGTACGGGGCCGCCGGAAATACGGTCGCGGCAGCACACACCGCGGGTCATCATGACGTCGTGATTCACGGACGCGATGGCTGGGCAGGTGTTGCCGCACCGCGCGGGCCGTGATGCGGTCCGCATGGGCCACCGACGAGAGGCAGAGAGAGATGGTCTACAGCAAGCAAGAGACGGCGGGCGCTCCGACGTTGTGTCACGCGGCCAGGTAATGCGTGTTCCCCGGTTGCGTCGACGCTTGATGTGAGGCTGTTTCCCATGTTCGATCCGGTCATAGCGCCCAGCGGTACGCTGCTCGGCCTCCTGCAGAGAGGTCGCGGTGACGGCACGCTGCACGCGCTCACCGCCCCGCGCGCCGAAGCGCTCGCGGCCCTTAACCACTGTGTGCTGCGCGACCCCCGCCACGACTGGCAGGTGGAGAACCGCTCCCTGTACTACGCCCGCCTCTACCTCGACCTGAACGGCGAGCTGGACGCCGTGGAGGCACACCTCTTCGACCCCGAGGACATCCTCGACACCGACGAGTCCCGCACCGGGCTGGCCCTGGCCGTCCTCGGCCACCTCGCCTCCTACGGCCGGCGGGACGCCCTGGAAATGCTGCGCAGGTACGCCGCGCACGGCTCCAACTGGGCCTGGGCCCTGGACGAGCTGGCCCTCAGGGACGACGACGCGGGCCTGCGCGCCCTCGCCGCCCCCGTCCTGGCCCGCTTCGGCACCGACCCCGAGGGCGAGGCCGAGCTGGCCGCCGCCGTCCGTGACGCCTTCGAGCCCCGGCCCTGGCGGTTGTGGGCCGAGGATCCGCGCGCATCGATCGCCACGCGTGTGCGTGCCGCCCACGAGACCGGCTGCTTCGACCGGTGGCAGCGGCAGCTGCGGCCGACCGGACCCCGGCCGGGTTGGAGCGTGGGCGCCGTCTTCGAGTGGGCCCAGCAGGGCATGGAGCGCGGTGCCGCCCTCCATGTGCCCGCCGCCCGCTGTCTGGCCGCCGTGACCGGCCCCGAGGACCGGCCCGAGATCCTCCGGGCCGCCCGCGCCGGCACCGACGGGGCCCGCTGCACCGCCCTGCGCTACCTCGCCGACAGCAACGACCGGGACGCGCTCGACCTGATCGAGGCCGCGGTCGCCGACGGGACGGCGCCTGTCGTGGAGGCCGCCGTCGACGCCTTCGAACGGATGCGCAGCGTCGCCGCCGTCGACCGCGCGCGCGGCTGGGCCCAGCGTCCCGACGTGCTCGGCGCCGCGGCCGGCCGCATGCTCGCCTGCCGCGGCGGCACCCGGGACCGCGATCTCGTCCTCGGCGCCCTCCGCGAGGCCGTACGCGGCGAGGGCCCGGACGCCCCCACCCTGTGGACCCTCGTCGACGGCGCCGGACGCCTCGGCATCGCCTGCGCGGCCCCCGTGCTGCGCCACGTCTACCGCGAGACGGCCTCCTCCCACCTCCGCGGCCGTGCCGCCCGGGCGCTGGCCGCGACCGACCCCTCCTTCGCCACCGGCTTCGCCGTCGAGTGCCTGTGGGACTGCGAGGAGACCACCCGCGAACTCGCCGCCCGGCACGCCGAGACCGGTGACGCCCGGGTCGTGGAGCGCCTGCGCCGCCTGGCCGCCGATCCGGCCGAGGAGGACGAGGTGCAGACCGCGGTCCGCAGCCGCTTCGGGCCCGACGCCACCCTCGGCTGAGCCGCACCGGCCCACCCCTCCCGTTTCCCGGTCCCGGGTGGACGAGCGCCCGCCGGGTGAACACCGGACGACCCGCGGGTCAGGCGGCCGTGACGGCCGCCTGACCCGCTCGGGTGGGCGGCCCAACGCTCATGGGACGTTCCCCGCGCCGAAAGATCGAAGTTGACGCGGGCACGTCCGGCACGGCGACAACACCCGTATGCGTGTCGTCATCGTGACCGAATCCTTTCGCCCCGATGTGAACGGCGTGGCCCACCGCGCTCCAGACCGCCCGGCACCTCGTGGATCGCGGTCACCACCCACTCGTCGTCGCCCCCGCTCCGGCGCCCGGCACCGGCCCCGACCCGGACGCCCCGTGCCCGGTCGTGCGCACCCCCTCCCCTCCGCTCCCCGGCTACCCCAGGTCCGTGTCGCGCTGCCCAGCCGGCGCCTGGCGGCGGCCCTCCTCTCCCACCGCCCCGACGTGGTCCACCTGGCCGGCCCCTTCGTCCTCGGCGTCCGCGGCATGGCCGCCGCCGCCCGTCTCGGCATCCCCGCCGTCGCCGTCTACCAGACCGACCTGGCCGGTTACGCCCGCACCTACATGGGCGCCGGAGAGGCCGCCGCCTGGCGGCGGATACGCTCCGTGCACGCCGCCGCCGACCGCACGCTGGCCCCCTCCAGTCCCGCCCGGACCGACCTGGAGGAGCACGGCGTACCGCGGGTACGGCTGTGGCCGCGCGGCGTGGACACCGTACGTTTCCGGCCACAGCGCCGGGACGCGGAACTGCGCCGCGAACTCGCCCCGAACGGCGAACTGATCGACGGCTACGTCGGCCGGCTCGCCCCCGAGAAGCACGTCGAACTCCTCGCGGGGGTCTGCGGGCTGGCCGGTGTACGGCTCGTGGTCGTCGGCGACGGACCCAGTCAGGCGCACCCGGCCGAGGCCCTGCCCGGCGCCGTCTTCCCGGGCCGACGCACCGGCGGCGAACTGGCCCGGATCTTCGCCTCGCTGGACCTGTTCGTGCACACCGGTCCCCTCGAGACCTTCTGCCAGACCGTCCAGGAGGCCATGGCCAGCGGTGTCCCGGTCGTCGTGCCCGCCCGCCGGAGGCCCGCTCGACCTGGTCGACCACGGCCGCACCGGCCTGCTGGTCCCGCCGTACGACGCCACGGCCGTCCAGGAGGCCGTCCGCGCCCTGGCCGCCGATCCCGCGCGGCGGGCCGCGTACGGCGCCGCCGCCCGCGCGACCGTCGAGGACCGCACCTGGGCCGCCGTGGGCGACCAGCTCCTCGGTCACTGCGACGACGTCCTCGCGGCCCGGAAGACGGTGGTGGCTGCATGACCGGGCAGTCCCTGCGCATCGTCCGCCTCGCCAACTTCGTCGCCCCCGCCTCCGGCGGCCTGCGCACCGCCCTGCGGGAACTCGGCAAGGGCTTCCGGGCCGCGGGTCACGACCCGGTCCTCATCGTGCCGGGCGAACGGCACACCGACCGGGACACCGAGCAGGGCCGGGTCATCACCCCGCCCGGCCCGCCGCTGCCCGGCACCGGCGGCTACCGCGTCCTCACCGACAAGCGGCGCGTGGCCGCCCTGCTGGAGGAGCTGGCCCCGGACCGGCTGGAGGTCTCCGACCGGACCACCCTGCGCTGGACCGGCCGCTGGGCCCGACGCGCGCGCGTGCCCGCCTGATGGTCTCCCACGAGACCGCTGACGGCGTACTGCGCACCTGGGGCCTGCCCGAGCCGCTCGCCCGGCGCGCCGCCGACTCCCTCAACACCCGCACCGCGCACGTCTACGCGCGGGTGGTGTGCACGACCGAGTTCGCCGAGCGCGAGTTCGTCCGCATCGGCGCGCGCAACGTCGTACGCGCCCCCCTGGGCGTCGACCTGATGGAACGCCACCCCGCCCTGCGCGACCCAGGGCTGCGGCGGCCGTTGAGGTGCCGGGTCCTGCCGGGGGCGCGGTGGGCGGTGCCGGGGCCCTGCCGGCCGTTGAGGCGCTGTGTCCCGCTGGGGACGCGGTGGGCGGTGCCAGGGCCGTCCCGGTCGGTGAGGTGCTGGAACGTGGTGGGGGCGCGGTGGGCGGTGCCAGGGCCCCACCGGCCGTCGAGGCGTTGGCTCCCGCCGGGCCCGCGGTGGGTGGCGCCGGAGCCGTCCCGGCCTTCGAGGCAGTGGGTGCGGCCGGGGGCGGCACGGCCGACGACGTCGCCGGCGAGGCCGTGGGCCTCGCCAAGGCGGTCCCGGTCGGCGAGGCTCAGCGGCGCCGTACCGGTACGAAACGGACGGGGGTGCCCGGGAGTGCCTGTGCGGCGGCCGGCAGGTCGGCGGCGCGGACCACCGCGATCACCGGGTAGCCGCCGGTGGTCGGATGGTCCGCGAGGAAGACCACCGGTCGCCCGTCCGGCGGGACCTGCACCGCGCCGAGGACCATGCCCTCGCTGGGCAGTTCACCGGGCCGGGCCCGCTCCAGCGCGGGCCCCTCGGTGCGCAGCCCGATGCGGTTGCTCGCCGCGGACACCCGGTACGCGCGCGTGGCGAGGTCCCGCACCGCCCGCGCCGTGAACCAGTCGTCGCGCGGCCCCGGGACCACCCGGAGCACGAGCTCGGCCGGCGGACGCGGCTGCGGCGCGCAGTCCACGCGGGCGGGAGGACCGGCCGGAGCGCCCAGCGGCAGCACCGTGCCGTTCGTCAGCGGGGCAGGACCCAGGCCGGACAGCAGGTCGGTGGCGCGGCTGCCGAGGACCGGCTCGACGGCGACGCCGCCGCCGACCGCCAGGTAGCTGCGTACACCGGCCGTCGCCGCACCCACCTCCAGCAGTTCGCCCGCCCGCACCACGACCGGCGCGCCCCACGCGACCGGCCGGCCGCCCACCGACACCGGGCACGGCGCACCCGCGACCGCGACGGTCACCGTCGAACGCGGGCGCAGCGCACAGCCGTTGAGCGTGGTCTCCAGCACGGCGGCGTCCGGCGGATTGCCGACGAGCCGGTTCACCAGCGCGGCAGCGGGCGCGTCCAGCGCGCCCGACCGGGGCACGCCGAGGTGCGCGTACCCCGGCCGCCCGCGGTCCTGCACGGTGGTCAGCGCCCCGGCGCGCACCACGAGGAGCGCACGATCGGTCATGTGCCCACCCCGGCCACCGCGCTCCCGGCCGCTACGGCGCCCACGCGCGCGCGGGAGGCCCTCATGCGCCCTCCACCGGGACGAACCGGACGCGCGTCCCCGGCGCCAGCAGCGCGGCCGGCACACGCGTGTGGTCCCACAGCACCGCGTCCGTCGTACCGATCAGCTGCCAGCCGCCCGGTGAGGAGCGCGGGTACACGCCCGTGTACGGCCCGGCCAGGGCCACCGCACCGGCGGGGACGGACGTGCGCGGGGTGGCGCGGCGCGGGACGTGGCAGCGGTCCGGGAGCCCGGTGAGATAGCCGAAGCCGGGTGCGAAACCGCAGAAGGCCACCGTGAACTCGGTGCCGGCGTGGATCCGGACGGCCTCCCGTTCGGTCACCCCCCAGCGCCCGGCGACCGCCGCGAGGTCCGGGCCGTCGTACCGTACGGGCAGTTCGACCAGCTCGCGCGCGGGTGAGGGCGGCGTCGGCACCCGTGCGGTGGTCAGCTCCGTGGCCCACCGGGCCGGGTCGGCCAGCCCGTCGAGCAGGACCGTACGGGCCGCCGGGACGATCTCACGGGCCGTCAGGTCACCCTGCGCGCGGCGCCGCAGCAGCTCCGCGTGCAGGGCCTGCGCCTCCTCCCCGGTGGCCACCTCGACGAGCAGCGCGTCGTCACCGACGGGAAGCGCCCTCACGCGAACGCCTCCACCCGCACACCGGCCGCCACGAGCCGCTCGCGCACCCGACGGGCCAGGCCGACCGCGCCCGGCGTGTCGCCGTGCAGGCACAACGACCGGGCACGCACCCGGATCCGCGCGCCGGAGTGCGCGATCACCTCACCGGAGCGCGCGAGGCCCACGGAGCGCTCCACGACGGCGTCCGGGTCGGTCACGACGGCGCCGTCCCGGTCGCGCGGCACCAGCGTGCCCTCGTCGGTGTACGCGCGGTCCGCGAAGGCCTCGGTGACGGCCGGCAGGCCCGCCTCGGCGGCCAGCGCCAGCAGGCGTGAGCCGGGCAGGCCCAGCACCGGCAGCGAGGCGTCCGCCAGCCGTACGCCGTCGATCACCGCGCGGGCCTGCTCCTCGTCGTGCACGACCCGGTTGTAGAGCGCGCCGTGCGGTTTGACGTAGGCCACGCGCGCCCCGGCGGCCCGGGCGAAGACCTCCAGGGCGCCGATCTGGTAGGCCACCTCGGCCGCCAGCTCGGCGGGCGGCACGTCCATCGCGCGCCGCCCGAAACCCGCCAGGTCCCGGTAGGAGACCTGCGCGCCGATCGTCACCCCGCGCTCGGCCGCCCGTTCGCACACCCGGCGCATGGTGGCCGCGTCCCCGGCGTGGAAGCCGCAGGCCACGTTGGCACTGGTGACGACGGACAGCAGTTGTTCGTCGTCGGTCAGCCGCCAGCGGCCGAAGCCCTCGCCGAGATCGGCGTTCAGATCGATCGCGGTCATGGTGTTCTCGTCTCTCCGTTCTCGTGCGGCTTCCTCGCGCGTGCCTTCCGGTACGACGTGCTCGCGTTCCGGTGTCGGACCTCAGCCGGCGCCGGCCAGCCGGTACTGCTCGTCGCGGGCGTCGGTCGGGAACATCCGGCCCGCGTGCGTGATCGCGAACGGCGGGAGGCCGTCACGGCCGCCTGCGGGGCCGCCCCGCGCGCCCGGAACACCGGGATCTCGCCGTCGGTGACGGTCAGCGCGTCGCAGGAGTCGGGCGGGGCGAGGTCCTCGACGCCGAGGGCCGCCCGGTCCCCGCAGCGCACCGGACCGCCGTGCCCGGCCGGCAGCACGCCGCTCAGCCGGATCGCCGTCCGCAGGTGCTCCGGCGGCAGCGGCCGCACGGACACCGCCATCGGCCCGCGCAGCCGGCCCGCCGCCCGGCACTCCCGGCCGGTCAGGTACATCGGCACGTTCCGGCCCTCCTCGACGTGCCGGATCGGCACCCCCGCACGGGCCGGCGCCCACTCGAAGGTGACGCTGCATCCGAGGAGGAACACCACCAGGTCGTCGCGCCGGTACGCGCGCGCGTCCGCGGGCTCGTCCACCAGCTCACCGTCCTGCCACACCCGGTGGCGGGGCAGGGCGGTCCGCAGAACGGCGCCCTCGGCGAGGACGGTCGCCGGGGAACCGCGTCCGTGACGTCCGGCACGGGGCGGGGTCTGTTGCGCCGGCACAACGGCAGCATGTCGCAGGCCCGGTCGGCGGGTACCGCGATCAGGTTGGCCCGGGTGTGTCCCGCAGCGACTCCGGCGGCCGGTCCGGCCGCCCCCTCGCGGGAGCGGGCCCGCGCGGTTGCCGGGCTCCACGCGTGCGCGTGGACCGTGGTGACGGGACGGTCCTCGGTACGGCGCACCCGCGTCATGCCAGCTCCTTCCCGCGCGTCTCCGGCAGCCCGAGCAGCGCCAGCGCCGCGAGGCCGTAGCCGACCGCGCCGAAGACCAGCGCGCCGCCGACGCCCCAGCTGTCCGCCAGGAAGCCCACGAGGGTCGGGAACACCGCGCCCACCGCGCGGCCCGTGTTGTACGTGAAGCCCTGGCCGGTGCCGCGCACCGCCGTCGGGTACAGCTCGCTCAGGTAGGAGCCGAAGCCGCTGAAGATGGCCGACATGCAGAAACCGAGCGGGAAGCCGAGCACCAGCAGCAGGGTGTCGGCGCCGTGCGGGATGTTCGCGTACGCCAGGATGCACAGCGCCGACAGCAGGGCGAACAGCCAGATGTTGTTGCGCCGGCCGAGCCGGTCGGTCAGGTGGCCGCCGGTCAGGTAGCCGAGGAAGGCGCCGGAGATCAGGAAGGCCAGATAGCCGCCGGTGCCGACGACCGACAGACCGCGCTCGGACTTCAGGTACGTCGGAACCCAGGTCGCCAGCGTGTAGTAGCCGCCCTGCACGCCGGTGGACAGCAGGCCCGCGAAGACCGTCGTGCGCAGCAGCCCCGGGGCGCCGTCCCGGCCCGGCCGGAAGATCGCCGCGAACGAGCCGCGCGCCGGGTCCTGTTCGCGGGCCGCCGTCGCCGTGGGAGCGTCGTGCACCCGGCGGCGCAGCCACACCACGAGCAGCGCCGGCAGCGCGCCGGTCCAGAACATCACCCGCCAGGCCAGGTCGTCGCCGGCGAAGGAGAAGACCAGCGTGTAGACGATCGCCGCCAGTCCCCAGCCGACCGCCCAGGAGCTCTGGACCGCGCCGAGCGTACGGCCGCGGTGGCGCGCGCTCGCGTATTCGGCGACCAGGATCGCGCCGACCGCCCACTCGCCGCCGAAGCCGAGGCCCTGGAGGGCGCGGAAAACCAGGAGCGTCTCGTAGGTGGGCGCGAAACCGCAGGCCACGGTGAAGACGGCGTACGTGATCACCGTGATCATCAGGGCCCGGACCCGGCCCACCCGGTCCGCGACCACGCCCGCCACCGCGCCGCCGACCGCCGACACCACCAGCGTGACGGTGGTGAACAGGCCGGTCTGGCCGCTGTCGAGGCCGAAGTAGGCCGAGAGCGCCACCATGCTCAGGGGCAGGGTGAAGTAGTCGTAGGAATCCAGGGCGTACCCGCCGAAAGCGCCGGCGAACGCGCGCCGGCCGCGCGGGCCGAGGGCGTGCAGCCAGCCGAACGCGCCGTCCTCGGCGCCGCGTTCGGCCAGTGCCGGGCGTGCGCCGGCGGAGGGGGCGGAGCGGGGCGGTGGAGTCGTGCTCATGGGCACCTCGCAGGAGGGGGACGGAGGGTGCTGGGAAGTGAGCCGTGCGGAGCACCGTAGAGGATCGTTCAACGATCCTTCAATACCCGCGTTGTTTCGTCCCGGTGTCTGCGATTGAATTCCGGGCATGGCAGAGCAGCTGACGGGACTGGCCGGCGACCGGGCCCTCCTGGGTCGTACCAGCACGGCGGAACGGGTTTCGGACATCCTCAGGAGCCGCATCGCCGAGGGCTACTTCCCGCCCGGCACCCGGTTGTCGGAGGACGGCATCGGCGGGGCGCTCGGCGTCTCCCGCAACACCCTGCGCGAGGCGTTCCGGCTGCTCACCCACGAGCGTCTGCTGGTCCACGAACTCAACCGCGGTGTGTTCGTGCGGGTCCTGACCATCGAGGACGTGGAGGACATCTACCGCACACGCTCCCTCGTCGAGTGCGCCGTCGTGCGCGGCCTGGGCGCACCGCCGTACCGGCTGGGCGGACTGGTCGCGGCGGTCGAGGAAGGGCGGACGGCGGCCGCGGAGAACGACTGGAAAGGGCTGGGCACGGCCAACATCCACTTCCACCGGGAACTGGTCTCGCTCGCCGGCAGCGAGCGCACGGACGAACTGATGCGCAGCGTCTTCGCCGAGCTGCGCCTGGCCTTCCACGTCGTGGACGACCCGCGCCGCCTGCACGAGCCGTACCTCACCCGCAACGCCCGGATCCTGCGGGAACTGCAGGGCGGCAACCGGCGCGGCGCGGAACGGATGCTGGAGACCTACCTCGCGGACTCCCTGGCGCGGGTGGTCGAGGTCTACCGGCGGCGGGTGGGCGAGGAACCGGCCGGCTCCTCCTGAGCCGCCGCGGCGGCCGCTCCTCCACCTGAGCCACTGCGGCGGCCGCTCCGTCTGCGCGCTGCGTCGACGGCCGCCGCTGCCGCTTGTCCTGCCGCCGCGGCGGCCCGCTGCGGCCCCCCTCCGACCGCTGTGACGGCCGTCTCTCGAGCGTCTGTGACCGCCGTCGCTTCTGAGTCGTTTGGGACGATGTCAGACCCAGGACCTAGTCTGTGCACCGTGACTTCGCCTGCATCGACGGACCGTGTTCCGCCCCAGCTCAGCGCGGGGCCGCGCCCGGCTCCGGGTCCGGCCGCCGACGAGGGGCTGGCGCGTCGGCTGCGCGCGCTCGCCTGCACCGCGCCGCTGCACGACCTGGACGCGCGCAAGGCCAACCTGGCCGGCGAGTACTCGCTGTACGGGATGGCCGAGGTGGCGCTGGCCGCCATCGACCTGGTCACGCTGAACATGGATTTCGACACCGGCGCCGACCACGAGCAGATCGTCGCCCGGATGATCCCGCGCATCGCCGCCCAGGCCCCGCACCGGCCCGCCGCCGAGCACGAGCGCGTGGCCCGCTGGGTCCTGGAGAACCTGATCAACGTCGGCAGCGTCGACCGCGGCTTCCGCGCGGTGTACGGCACCTTCGCGCCGGACGGCACGTACGTCCGCCGGGACTACGACTTCAAGCTGATCGAGGAGGTCCCGGGCCCCGGCGGCACGGTCTACCTGCGCACCACGGACGAGGCGGTCAACGTCCTGGTCGGCGCCCTCGACACCGACGTCACCAGCGCCCAAATCGCCGCCGAGGTCAAGCTGGAGGTGCTGATCAACCGCGGCCGCCTCGCCGACGCCCAGCTCGCCGCCGAGCAGGCCCGCTACCGCACGGTGCAGTACTCCGAGACGCTCCGCCGCGCCCTGGAGGCCACCCGGCGCAACGTCCGCGCGGTCGACTGGCTCAACTCCGTGCCCGACATGATCGCCGAGGCCCTGGACCACGTGGCCGAGCGCTACCGCCACGAGAACGCCATCCTCACCAACATCCGCAAGGCCCGCGACGAGACCGAGGAGCCCGAGCACAAGCGCCGCGCCGCCGAACTGGTCGACATCGTCAAGGACTGCATCCGGCGCCACACCCAGCTCCAGTCGCGCCTGCTGGAGGCCGGCCCGCTGTTCCGCGCCGAACAGGACCGGCAGGCCTTCGCCGCACCGGCGGCCACGTCCGGCATAGACCTCTATGGCCATCTCGTCGCCCCCGTGCTCCCGCTGCCCCTGGAGCAGGCGATCCGGGTCACGGACGCGTTCTTCGCCCGCGGCACCGGACTGCGCACACCGGTGTCCGTCCGGGTCGCCGACCTGGTCGACATACTGCTGACCCCGCCCGTGGAACGGGAGCACCTGGGCGCGGAGATGCCCGAACCCGACCTGATCGCGACGCCGGACGACAGCCGGTTCAGCGAGGAGCAGCTGGCCGCCGCGACGGAACTGCTGGACCTGCCGGCCGACGCCCCGCGCCGGCTCTCCGGGCTGCTCGCCGAGGCCCGCCGGACCGGTGACCCGGACCTGGCGTACCTGGTCGCGCTGCTGGCGGTCCACGCGGCCAGCCCGGCCGTCGGCACCGCCTACCGGCAGGGCGAGGAGAAGCTGCTGTTCGCCGTGGACGACGGGACCGAACTGGACGATCCCGAGTTCGGCGGGGCGGACCTGATCGTGGGAACCGCCCTGCTGGACGCGGCCGGGATGGCCGCGGACCGGACGGAAGCGGCATGAGCGGCATGAGCGGCATGAGCGGCATGAGCAGCATGAGCGGACAACAGCACGACAAGGAGCCGAACCCGTGACCGAGCACGTCGACCGGAGTGAACCCGAGCCTGCCGCCGCGCCGGCGGGCTCCGCCGTCACCCCCGCCGACGCCGCCGACGCGGCGCGGCTCGTCGCCTTCGGGCTCCAGCCCAAGCTGGCGCCCGCGCGCGACCAGGAGTACACCGAACTGCTGCGCCGCTACCGCGAGGACCCGGCGTTCGCCCGGCTCGCGGACGCCGTCGCGGCCGGCCTGGGCCTCGTCGTACTGGAGGTGTCCCCGCGCGCGGGCATGGCCGTGACCGCCGCCGAGGACTCCGTCTTCGCCGTCCGCATGGGCGACTACGCGCGTCGCACCGCCGCCGACTCCGGCGACCGCTTCCTCCACGGACTCGCCCATCTCGCGGTCGCCGCACTGGCGTTCCCCCGCCCCGAGGACCTGTCCGACGACTCCTACATCGGCCGGGTCACCGTCAACGGCGTCGACGCCTTCGTACGGCAGGCCTGCCGCCGTCTGGAGGAGCGTGCCGAGGAACAGGGCGAGAACACCGACCCGGCGACCGGCGCACCCGGCCTGGAGGCCGCCTGGCGGATCTGGGCCAGACGGAGCGCCACCGGCGCCACCAAGGACGCCCGCCGCCCGGCCGCCTCCACCACCGGCATCGTGGCCAAGGCCCTGGCCTTCCTCACCGATTCGGGCTTCCTGCAGCGCACCGGCGACGACAGCGGCGGCACCTACCGCACCACAGCCCGCTACCAGCTCCAGGTCCGCGACATGGCCGGCAGCGCCGCCCTGGCCGAACTGCTGGAGCTGGGCGTCGTCCCGGTCACCGACGGCACGGCCACGCTGCTGCCGGCCGAGGACAGCGACGACCTGGACCTGGTGGCCGACGCCGGGCTGCCGTTCCACTCCTGACGCCCCCTGAAGCTCCCGCAGCTCCAGAGACCCCGAACCACCGCACCTTTCACCAGACTTACGAGAGTCCGCCATGTACGAGCTGTCCCGGGTCCGCCTCTACTCCATCGGTCCCGCCGGTGCGCGCTACGCCGACACCGTGCTGGACCTGCGGGGCGTCGGCGAGCCCGTGCCCGACCCGGCGCCCACGCAGGCGGAGTTCTTCGAGGAGGAGCCGTCCGGCCCGCCGCGCCGGCCCGCGCCCGCGGGCGTGCTGTTCCTGGAGAACGGCGGCGGCAAGTCCGTCCTGCTCAAGCTGATCTTCTCGGTGATGCTGCCGGGCCACCGCAACACCCTCGGCGGCGCCAGCTCCGGCGTGCTCCGCAAGTTCCTGCTCGCAGACGACTGCGGCCATGTGGCCCTGGAGTGGCAGCACGTGCTGACCGGCGAGTGCGTGGTCGTCGGCAAGGTCAGCGAGTGGCGCGGGCGGCAGGTCTCCAACGACCCGCGCAAGTTCGCCGAGGCCTGGTACTCTTTCCGGCCCGGCCCCGGCCTCAGCCTGGACAGCCTGCCCGTCGCCGAGTCCACCGCCGTACGGCCGTCCGCCGAGGGCACCTCCGGCGCCCAGGGCCGCCGCCGCACCATGAAGGGCTTCCGCGACGCCCTCATGGAGGCCGGCAAAACCTACCCGCACCTGGCGGTGCACTGGGAGGAGATCCACGACCGCTGGATCGAGCACCTGGGCGACCTCGGCCTCGACCCCGAACTCTTCCGCTACCAGCGCGAGATGAACGCCGACGAAGGCGAGGCCGCCGGTCTCTTCGCGGTCAAGAAGGACTCCGACTTCACCGACCTGCTGCTGCGCGCGGTCACCGACACCCGCGACACCGACGGCCTCGCCGACCTCGTCAGCGGCTTCGGCAACAAGCTCGGCCGGCGCGCCGAGCTGATCGCCGAACGGGACTTCACCGCCGGCTCCGTCGACCTGCTCGGCCGCATCGTGGAGGCCGCCGAGGCACGCGCACGCGCGCGTGACATCCACACGGGCGCCGAGCGCCGCACCCGCACGCTGGCCCGGCGGCTGTCCGCGCGGGCCGTACGGGAGCGGATCCGGGCCGCCGACCTCGCCCAGCGGGTCACCGCCGCCGCGTACGCCGTCACCCACTCCGAGGGCGCCCGCGAACGCAGCGCCCTGATCGCCGCCGAACTCGCCTACCGGCACGCCTCGCTGGCGCTGGCCGCCGCCGAGAAGTCCGCCGCCGCGCAGAAGCGCGAGCTGGCCGACGCCCGCACCCTGCACTCCGCCTGGCAGGCCGCCGAGGTCGTGCTGCGCCACCGCGCCGCCGCCGACCGCGTCGCGCGCGTGTCCGCCGCCATCCAGGAGGCCGAACGGGACGCGGCCCCCGCCCTCGCCGCCCGCGCCAGGGCCGCCGTCGACCTCGTACGGGCCCTGCACGCCGCCGCCGAGAGCGCCGAGTCCCTCGCCAACGAGGAGGAGGAGCGGTCCGCCGCCCTCCAGGAGGTCAGCGACTCCGCCTACCGCGACTCCACCGCCGCCGCCACCGAGGCCCAGCGTGCCCGCAGCGAGGCCGGGCACCTGCGCCAGCGGCTCACCGAGGTCGAGCAGGAGACCGCCGAGGCCGTCCGCGCGGGCTGGCTGGACGACAGCGCCCCGGACGCCGACCCGGCGCGGGCCGCGCTCGCCGCCAGCGACGCCGAGAAGACCGCCGTCGCCGCCTGGGACGCGGCCCGCGAGGCCGCCCGCAAGGCCACCGAGCACGCGCGCGAGGCGGCCTCCGCCGAGTCCCGCGCGGAACTGACCGCGGCCCGCGCCTCGGACGCGGCGACCGCCGCCGTTCGGGCCCACGAGGCCGAGCGCCGCCTCGCCGAGTCGCTGGCCGCCGAGGAGCGGCTCGCGGAGCTGCTGAGCCTGCCGGGCGCGCCGGTGGCGGCACGCGCGGCCGTGCCCGGCCCCCGCAACGGAGCGGACGACGCCGTCCCGGCCCGCCGCGCCGTCGGTGAGGGAACGCTCAGCCCGGAGGAGCTCGACCGCTTCGCCGACGAGTTGCGCGAACTCCTCGACGACGCCGTCTCGACCGCCGAACGGCACCTGTTCGACCTGCGCACGGCCGCCGCCGACGACGCCCGCATCCTCGGCGCCCTCGGTGACGGCGGCCTGCTGCCGCCCGGCCCCGACGTGCTCGCCACCGTCGAGTTCCTCGGCGAGCACGGCATCCCGGCACTGCCCGGCTGGCGCTACCTCGCGCAGGCCGTCGACCCCGCCGACCACGCGCGCGTGCTCGCCGCCCGCCCCGAACTGGTCGACGGTGTGATCATCACCGACCCCGACACGCACGCGCGTGCCCGCGAGGCGCTCGGCGACGCCGCCCTGCTGCCCCGTTCCGCCGTCGCCGTCGGTACGGCGGCCGCCCTGCTCGCCCCGGCCCCCGCCGACGACGCCGCCCCGGGCGACGTCTTCCTCGTGCCGCCGAACCCGGCCATGCACGACGAGCACGCGGCCGACGAGGAACGCCAGGCCCTGCGCGCCCGGGCCACCGAGCGCGACGACGAGATCCGCGCCCTCGCCGCCCGTCTCGGCAAGGACCGCGAACTGGCCGCACGGCTCGCCTCCTGGCGCACCGGCTGCCCCGCCGGGCGCCTCACGGAGCTGGCCCGGGCCGCCGAGGAGGCCCGCACCTTCGCCGAGGAGGCAGAGGCCGAGCTCGCCGAGGCACGCACCGCGCGCGCGGAGGCCGAGGAGACCGCCGCCGAGGCCGTGCGGATGCGCGACGAACGGCAGGAGACCGCGCAGAAGGCCCGGCGCGCCGCCGACGCCCTCGCCGGCCTGGCCTTCCGGCTCCGCGAGCGCGCCGGCTGGCAGGCGAAACTCCGCGAACTCGCCGACGAGGCAGCGGAGTCCGAGGCCCGCGCCCAGACCTGCCTGGAGCGCGCCCGCGCCGCCGACGAGGACCGCCGCGCCGCCCAGCGCGCCGCCGACGACGCCCGCCGCACCGCGCGCGCCCTGCGCGCCGAGCGCTCCGAGATCGCCGGCGCCCCCGACGACGTACCCGACGCCGACGAGGACGCTCCCAACGCCTCCCTGCCCGCGCTCCGCGAGGCCTACCGGGCCGCCTCCCAGGTGTACGAGAAGGTCGGCGTCGGCGCCGACCTGCGCGCCGAGCAGGCCCGCGCGGAGAGCGACGAGAGCGCCGCCCGCGCCGAACTGGACCGGCTCAGCAACAAGGTCCGCACCCGCGCCGAGCAGCTGCTCCAGTCGCCCGACGGCTCCGACGGGCCCTCCCGCCAGGCCGCCGCCGCGCGCGCGGAGGAGCTGGTACAGCTGCTGGAGACCCGGATGTCGACCGCGAGCGAGCAACTCGGCCGACTGCGCGGCGAGGCCGAACGGCACGCGCCGGAGGACGGCGAGGCGCACACCGAGCTGCCCGAGGAACTCGTCCCGCGCGACGCCGAGCACGCCCAGTCGCTGCTGCGTACCGCCACGGCCGAACTGGCCGCCCGCACCGAGGCGCTGGCCGAGGCCCGCGAGGCGCACGCGGAACTGCTGGACGCCCACCGCGCCGCCGAGGACGCGGCCGGCGGCTTCGACGAGATCGCGGCGATGCTCCGCGACCTGCTGCGCGAACACACCGCCGAGGAGGAGCAGGAGGAGCCGGAGCCGTACCCGGGCACCCTGGAGGAGGCCCGGCACTCCGCCGCCGAGGCCCGCCGCTCGCTGCGGGGCTGCGCCGCCGACCTGTCCGCCGCCGAGACCGCCGTCCGCGAGGCGAGCGACGTCCTGGTCCGGCACGCCAACTCCACGCGCTACGAGCAGGTGCGCACCCCGGCCCGGCAGCAGATCCGCGAACTGCCCGCCTCCGCGCTGCCCGAGCACGCCCAGAAGTGGGCGGACGCGTTCGCGCCCCGGCTGCGCGTCCTGACCGACGAGCTGGCCCAGCTGGAACGCAACCGCGACTCGATCGTGGACCGGCTGCGCGGTCTCGTGGAGTCGGCCCTCGCGACGCTGCGGTCCGCCCAGCGGCTGTCCCGGCTGCCCGAGGGGCTCGGCGAATGGTCCGGGCAGGAGTTCCTGCGCATCCGCTTCGAGGAGCCCGACCAGGCCACGCTCACCGAACGCCTGGGCGAGGTCATCGACGAGGCCACGCGCGCGGCCGTCAAGAAGAACTCCGACCTGCGCCGTGACGGCATGTCGCTGTTGCTGCGGGGCGTCGCGGCGGCCCTCCAGCCGAAGGGCGTGGCCGTCGAGATCCTCAAGCCCGACGCCGTACTGCGTGCCGAGCGCGTCCCCGTCGGCCAGATGGGCGACGTGTTCTCGGGCGGCCAGCTGCTCACCGCGGCCATCGCCCTGTACTGCACGATGGCCGCGCTGCGCTCCAACGACCGGGGGCGGGACAAGCACCGGCACGCCGGCACCCTGTTCCTGGACAACCCGATCGGCCGTGCGAACGCCACCTACCTGCTGGAGCTCCAGCGGGCCGTCTCCGACGCGCTGGGCGTCCAGCTGCTGTACACCACCGGTCTGTTCGACACCACCGCCCTCGCCGAGTTCCCGCTGGTCATCCGCCTGCGCAACGACGCCGACCTCAGGGCGGGCCTGAAGTACATCAGCGTGGAGGAACACCTCCGGCCGGGGCTGCCCCAGCCTCCCCAGGCCGGAGAGGCGGTGCACAGCGAGATCACGGCGACGCGGATGTTCAAGAAGCCGGCGCCGAGCGCCTCGTAGGACCGGGGCCGTGGGGGACCGCGGGCCGTCCGCCGGCCGCGCGGTCCCCCGCGTCCTCGGCCGGTTCAGGCGTCCTCCTTCAGGAGGTCCGCACACTTCTCCCCGATCACCATCGTCGTGATGCACGGGTTGACCGCGATCAGCTCCGGCATCACCGAACCGTCGGCGACCCGCAGCCCCTCGACCCCCTTGACCCGCAGCCGTGCGTCGAGCGGGGCCGAGGGGTCGTCGTCGGCGCCCATCTTCACGGTGCAGGACGGGTGGTAGACGGTGTTGTGCGTCTTGTGGACGTAGTCCAGCAACTCGTCGTCCGTCCGCACGTCCGCGCCCGGCGCCAGCTCGGCGCCGGCCCAGCCGCTCAGCGCCGGCCGGGCGGCGATCCGGCGGGCCAGCCTCAGCCCGTACGTCATCACCCGCACATCGTGCTCGTGCGTGAAGTACCGCGGGTCCACCCTCGGCTTGTCCCGGTGGTCCCGCGTCCGCAGCCGTACCGTGCCGCGCGACTTCGCCTTCGTCACGTTGGGGGTCAGGCAGAAGGCGTTCTCCGAGGTCGGATAGCCCCAGCGTGCGGTGTTCATGTCGAACGGCACCGAGCCGTAGTGGAACATCAGGTCGGGCCGGTCCAGTCCGGGCTCGGTGTCGTAGAAGACGCCCGCCTCCCACCACTGGCTGGACGTGGTGGTCATCGGCTGCCGGGCCTCCCACATGATCACGCCCTCGGGATGGTCCTGGAGGTTCTCGCCGACGCCGGGGGAGTCCACCAGCACCTCGACGCCGACCTCGCGCAGGTGCCCGGCCGGGCCGATGCCGGAGAGCATCAGCAGCTTCGGCGAGTCGATCGAGCCGCACGAGACGATCACCTCGCGGCGGGCCCGTACCGTGCGCGTGTGCACCAGGCCGGGGTCCAGGTACCGGGCCCCCACGCACCGCCGCCCCTCCAGCACCAGCTTCTTGGCCCGCACCCCGGTCCGCACGTCGAGATTGGGGCGTCTGCCCAGGACCGGGTGGAGATAGGCCACGGACGAGGACTGACGGATGTTGTTCTCGTCGGAGTTGATCTGGAACCAGTTGGCCCCGCGCACCACCGTCCTCCCGGTGTTGAACGGGACCGTCGGTATGCCGGCCTGCGCACACGCCTCCAGCAGGGCGGCGCCGCACGGGTCCCCGCCTTTCAGCGTGCGCAGTCTCACCGGGCCGGTGCGACCGTGGTGGTCGCCGGGTGCGTCGTTGTTCTCCAGCCGCCGGAAGAGCGGGAACAGGTCGGCCGCGCTCCAGCCCGTGCAGCCCTGGGCCGCCCAGTCGTCCAGGTCCTCCGCAGGCGCCCAGAAGGCGATACAGGAGTTGTGCGACGAACAGCCGCCCAGCACCTTCGCGCGCGCGTGCCGCATGAAGCTGTTGCCGCTGGCCTGCGGCTCGACCGGGTAGTCCCAGTCGTAGCCGGACTCCAGGAGCCCCATCCAGCGCTCCAGCTTCAGGACGTCCTCGTCGCCGACGTCGCTGGGGCCCGCCTCCAGCACGCACACCGTCACCGAGGGGTCCTCGGAGAGCCGTGCGGCCACGACGTTGCCCGCGGTGCCGCCGCCGACCACGACGTAGTCGAACTCATCGAAGCTCATGCGACCTCCTGGCCAGTCGGGTTGCGGTCGGAATCAGTCGGGATCAGTGGGGCGGCTCGGTCGGAGGTTCGGCCGAGGCGGAGCGGATTCGAGAGGATCCTGTCGGGTTCGGCCGTGGTCGGGCGACGTCACTCGACAGCCGGGGTGGCGACGGGAGCGGCCGGGGTGGTGGCCGCGGCGTCCAGACGGTGTTCGGCGAGCACGCCGGTGCGGTGCCGCTGGACCCACCAGTAGTAGGCGAAGCCGCCGCCTGCGATGACCGCGACGAAGAGGACCGCGCCCCAGCGCAGGTACCAGTGGTACGGCGCGGACGCGTTGTACACCGAGGCGCGCGGCCAGATCAGGTTGACCGTCATCGTCGCGCCCCACACCACCGCGACGAGGTTGACGGGAAGCCCCCAGCGGCCCAGCGAGAACCTGCCCTCGCCGGCGGGCTGCCACCTCCCGCGCAGCCGGGCCACCAGCATCGGCACGGTGACACCCAGGTAGGCGAGGTAGATCATGATGATGCCGATGCTGGTGACGACCGTGAAGATCTGCGGCCGGCGGATGTTGACCACGAGGATCGCCAGCGCCAGCACACCGATGATGACGGCCGGCAGGACCGGGGTCCGGAACCGGGGGCTGACCCGGGCCAGCAGCGAGGACGCCGGCAGGTTGTTGTCCCGGGCCATCGCGAACGCCAGCCGGATCGCCGCCGTGTGCACCGCGAGCGCGCACACCGTGACCGCGATCAGCACGCACCACAGCATCGCCTTGCCGGCCGTCGGACCGAGCACGTCGAGCACGACGTACTGCAGGCCGTCGGTGGACAGCTTGTCGCCCTTGAGGCTGGAGACGCTCATGAGCGCCAGCAGCAGCACCAGGCCGCCCAGGACGAACGAGGCGACGATCGCGCGGAGGATCGCGCGCGGGGCGTTCCGGGACGGGTCCAGGCACTCCTCGCCGAGGGAGGAGGCGGTGTCGAAGCCGTACATGACGTACGCCGACGCCAGCGAGGCCACCAGGAAGGCGCCGAGGTAACCCGTCGAGTACCCCGATCCCGTGTGGTTCGTCTGCATGACGACGTGAGGGCCCCGGGTGATGTGGACGGCGAAGAGAGCGATCAACACCACGGTCGCGATCAACTCGATGAAGACTCCCGCCGTGTTGATCATGGCCATCAACCTGACGCCGAACGCATTGATCAACGTGGTGAAGAGGATCAACACGGCTGCCAGGACGACCGCGTTGGTCGCCACGTCGTACGTGCCGGTGCCGTCCCCCACGAACTGGAACACCGGCGAGATCTGCGGCAGCGTCAGCTGATAGGCCAGCGCGACCGCCGAGATGGACACGACGGACGCGATCAGCATCAGCCACCCGGTGAGCCAGCCGACATGCGGATTGCCGACCTTCTTCGACCAGTTGTAGACCGAGCCGGCCACCGGGTGGCGGGCGGCCAGTTCGGCGAAGCACAGGGCCACCGTGAACTGGCCGGCGAACACCATCGGCCACGACCACCAGTAGGCGGGGCCGCCGCTGCCGTAGCCGAAGTAGAAGAGCTGGAAGGTGCCGGTCAGGATCGAGATGTAGCTGATCCCGGCCGCGAAGGTGTGGAAACCGCCCAGGGTGCGCCTGAGTTCGGGCCGGTAGCCGAACTCGGCGAGTTCGGCGTCGTCGTGGTGGGGACCCGGCGGTTGCCCGGTGGACGTCATGAGCGCTCCTCTGGCGGTCAGTCGAACCAGCCCTGTGGTGCCGGCGCGGTGTTGCGCCAGACGTGCTTGGTCTCGCGGTACTCGGCGAGCCCGCCCGGGCCGAGTTCGCGCCCGGCCCCGGACTGCTTGTAACCACCCCACTCGGCCTGCGGCACGTACGGGTGGTAGTCGTTGATCCAGACCGTGCCGAGCCGCAGCCGCGCGGCGACCCGCGCGGCCCTGGCCTCGTCGCCGGTCCAGACGGCACCCGCGAGGCCGTAGACCGTGTCGTTGGCGAGCCGGACGGCCTCCTCCTCGGTGGTGAACCGCTCGACGGTCAGCACCGGCCCGAAGGACTCCTCCCGGACGACGGACATGCCGCTCGCGCATTCGTCCAGGACGGTCGGCAGATAGTAGAAGCCCGTGTCGTGGCCGGGCCCGGACGGCCGGGCGCCGCCGCAGCGCAGCACCGCGCCCTCCGCGAGCCCCCGCGCCACGTACGCCTCGACCTCGGCCCGGTGCGCCGCCGAGATCAGCGGCCCGGCCTGCGCCCGCTCGTCGAACGGCCCGCCGAGCCGGATCCGCCGGGCCCGCCGGACGACCTCGTCCACGAACCGGTCGTGCAGCGCGTCCTCGACCAGCAACCGGGCCCCGGCCGAGCAGACCTGCCCGGAGTGCAGGAAGACGGCGGTCAGCGCCATGTCGACGGCCGCCTCGAAGCAGGCGTCCGCGAAGACGATGTCGGGGTTCTTGCCGCCCAGTTCCAGCGCCACCTTCTTCACCGTGCCGGCCGCCGCGGCCATCAGCCGGCGACCGGTGCGCAGACCGCCGGTGAAGGAGACCAGGTCGACGTCCGGGTGGTCGGCGAGCGGGGCGCCCGCCTCCGGCCCGGCGCCCAGCACGAGGTTGGCCACGCCCGGCGGCAGCCCCGCCTCCGTCAGCAGCCGGACCAGGTGGATCGCGGTGTGCGGGGTCAGTTCACTGGGTTTCAGGACGAAGGTGTTGCCGGCCGCGAGCGCCGGGGCGACCTTCCAGGCGGTCTGCAGCAGAGGGTAGTTCCAGGGTGTGATCAGCGCGCAGACGCCGACCGGCTCGTACACCACCCGGCTGTCGACGCCCGCCCGCCCGGTGTCGATCACCCGGCCGGTCTCGCTCGCGGCCAGCCGCCCGAAGTAGCGGAAGCAGTCGACGACGTCATCGATGTCGTACGCGCTCTCCACCAGCCGCTTGCCCGTGTCCAGGGACTCGGCGCGGGCCAGGGCGTCCTTGTCCCGGGCGAGGAGGCCGGCGACCCGCAGCAGCAGGTCACCGCGCTCGGCGGCCGGTGTGCCCGGCCAGGGGCCGGTGTCGAAGGCGCGCCGGGCCGCCGCGACGGCCTCCACGGTGTCCTTCCCGCCGGCCTCGTCCACGACCCCGACCAGGGAGCCGTCGGCGGGGCAGCGGATCTCGCGGGTGCGCTCGTCCAGGGCGCCCCGCCACTCGCCGCCGATGAACAGGTCAGGCATGGGCGTCCCCCAGCCGGTCCAGCAGCCAGTCGTGGAAGACGCCGATGTGGTGCTCGTTGGGCACCAGCACCCCGCCGCGGCGGTACGCGCGCGAGGACATCGCCGGCTGGGTGCGCTCGCACGCCTCGAAGTCCTGGACGTTGACGCGGTGGAACAGCTCGACCGACTTCGACACGTCCGCGCCCGAGGCCACCACCTCCGGGGCGTACAGCCAGTCGCACTCCACCATCGTGCGGTCCTCGGCCAGCGGGAACATGCGGTGCAGGATCACGTGATCGGGGACGAGGTTGACGAACACGGTGGGCCTGACCGTGATGGCGTAGTAGCGGCGGTCCTGGTCGGCCGTCACCTCCGGGAGCCTGCCGAAGCCCGCGCTGCCGTCCACCGTGAAACCCTCGATGTCCGCGCCGAACTCCGCACCGTGGCCGACGTAGTACTGGGCCGCGTAGCCGTCCGCGAACTCCGGTAGCACTTCGGTGAGTTCGGGGTGGATCGTCGCGCAGTGGTAGCACTCCATGAAGTTCTCGACGATCAGCTTCCAGTTGGCCCGCACCTCGTAGGCGACCCGCTTGCCGAGCGTCAGCCGCTCGGTGCCGTAGTGCTCGATGGCGGCTGCGTTCCCGAGCCGTTCCACGGCCGCGTGCACCACCGTGTCCTCGAAGGAGGGCGGTTCGTCGGCGAGGCACACCCAGGCGTAACCGAGCCACTCGCGCAGAGCCACCTTGATCAACCCGTACTCGACGCGGTCGACGTCGGGCATCTTGATCAAGTTGGGCGCGGCGATCAATGTGCCGTCAAGGTCGTACGTCCATGCGTGGTACGGGCACTGGAGGGTGCGCCGTACCTCGCCGGCCTGCTCGGTGCACAGCCGCGCTCCCCGGTGCCGGCACACGTTGAGGAAGGCGCGCAGTTCTCCGGCGCGGTTCCGGGTGACGACGACGCTCTCGCGGCCCACCTGGACCGTGCGGAAGGCACCCGGCCCGTCCAGGTCGGCGCCGCGCACGGCGCAGAACCACAGGGACTCGAAGACCCTCTCCTGCTCCCGCCGGAACACCTCCGGGTCGGTGTAGTAGCGGCCCGGGAGGGTCGCGACGAGGCTCGGGGAGACCGGTGCCCGGGAGCTCGGTGTCGTCGTCACGGGCGGACTCCTCGGGCGGGCGGGGCGGCGAGGCGGGCGGGGTCGAACAGGCCGATCGGGTGCGGGGTGGAACCGGTCATCGCCAGGTCGGCCAGGATCTCGCCGACGACCGGCACGAACTTGAACCCGTGCCCGGAGAATCCGCACGCCACGGTCACCGACTCCGGGTGCGCGGGGTGCCGGGCGATCACGAAGTGCTCGTCCGGGGTGTTGGAGTACATGCAGGTGGCGGCCTTGAGGAAGGTGCCGGGCAGGTCCGGGACGCAGCGGGACACGTGGTCGGCCATGGCCCGGACCTCGTCCTCGTGCACCGTCCGGTCGATGGTCTCCGGAGTCGTCACCTGCCCCTTGCGGAAGAAGGCGACCTTGGCGCCCCTCTCCGGCCCGTCGATGGCCGGGAAGCCGTAGACCTGGACGCCGGCCGCGTCCTCCCAGACGTAGACCGGATGGTTCTCCGGCCGGAACGGCCCGGTGCCGCCCTTCGGCTGGAACCAGTACATGACCTGCCGCTCGATGGTGAACGGCACCCCCAGGTCGGTGAGCAGCCGCGGCGCCCAGGCGCCCGGGCAGACCACCAGCCGGCCGGCCGTGTAGGTGTTCTCCGCCGTATGGACGCGCACCCCGTCCCGGTACGGCTCCCAGCGCAGCATCGGCTCCTCGAAGTGCAGGTCGGCGCCCTGCCGGGTGGCCAGCTGGAGGTGCGCGGCGACCATGTTCTCGGGCCGGACCAGGCCGGCTTTCGCCTCGTACAGGGCGACCTCGTCGTCACGGGGGGCGAGGGTCGGGAAACGGCGGCGGATCTCCTTCGCGTCCAGCATCTCGTGCGGCAGGTCCCACGCGGTGGCCGAGCGCAGCGCGCCGGAGACGGTCCGCGACCCCGGGGGGCCGACCATCACACCGCCCGACAGGAGCGCGATGCCCCGCCCGGTGGCCCGTTCCAGGTCCGCGTACAGCTCGTAGGCGCGCAGCAGCAGCGGTACGTACGCCGGGTCCTCGAAGTACGACTGCCGGGTGACGCGTGAACCGCCGTGGCTGGAGCCGTGGCTGTGGACCGGGCCGAACCTCTCCAGGCCGAGGACGCGGGCGCCGCGCGCGGACAGGTGGTGGGCGGCGGCACTGCCCATGCCGCCGAGTCCGATGACGACGACGTCGTAAGACGGTGACACGGGCGCCTCCTAGCGGCGGATACGGGTCATCTCCGGGTCGAACAGCGGCTCGTCGGCGACGGTCGCCGGAACCTTCTCGCCGAGGTACTCGATGTGCACGCCGGTACCGGTGGCGAGGCCGGCCGGCAGCCAGGCGTAGGCGACACAGCGGCCCAGCGTGTAGCCGTACGACGCGCTGGTCACGTAACCGGCCGGCGTGCCGTCGACGTACACGGGCTCCTTGCCGAGGACCACGGCGGCGGGGTCGTTCAGGAGCAGCGGGGTGAGCCGGCGTGTGGGCTCCCCGGCCCGCCGGAGCGCCTCCTTGCCGACGAAGTCCTCCTTGTCCATGCGGACGGCGAAACCGAGGCCCGCCTCGAACGGGCTGTGCTCGTCGGTCATGTCCGTGCCCCAGGCCCGGTAGCCCTTCTCCAGCCGCAGGGAGGTGAAGGCGGACCGGCCCGCGGCGACCACGCCCAGTTCCTGCCCGGCCTCCCACAGCGTGTCCCACAGCCTGAGGCCCAGGTCGGCCGTGGTGTACAGCTCCCAGCCCAGTTCGCCGACGTAGCTCAGGCGCAGCGCCGTCACCGGCACATGACCGAGGTACGTCTGCTTGGCTCGGAAGTAGCCGAAACCCTCATGGGAGAAGTCGTCGCCGGTCAGGGGCTGGACGAGGGCACGGGCGAGGGGGCCCCAGACGCCGATGCAGCAGGTACCGGAGGTGATGTCGCGGATCCGGACGCCCTCGGGCGCGTGGCGGAGGAGCCGGTCGAGGTCGGCGGGGGAGTTGGCGCCGACCTGGAAGCGGTCGGGGGCGAGGCGGGCGACGGTGAGGTCGGAACGGATGCCCCCGGTCTCGTCCAGGAGCAGGGTGTAGGTGACCGCGCCGGGCTTCCTGCGGAGGTTGTTGCTGGTCATGCGGTCGAGGAAGGCGAGGGCGCCGGGGCCGGTCACCTCCAGGCGGCGCAGCGGGGTCATGTCGTACAGGGCGACCTTCTCGCGGGTGGCCCGGGCCTCGGCGGCGGCGACGGGGGACCAGTAGCGGGCCGACCAGGCGTCGCGTCCGGGGAGGTCGCCGAGGGCGTCCACGAGCGGGGCGTTCGCCTCGTACCAGTGCGGGCGCTCCCAGCCGGTGCCCTCCAGGAAGAAGGCGCCGAGCTGCTGCTGGCGGGCGTAGAAGGGGCTCACGCGCAGGGGGCGGGGCCGCTCCATCGGCTGGAGCGGGTGGAGGACGTCGTACACCTCCACGAACTGCTGTGAACCCCGTTCACGGACGTACGACGGTGAACGCTGTGCTTCCTCGAACCGCGTGACGTCGCACTCGTGCACGTCGACGGACGGCCGTCCGTGCACCATCCACTCCGCCACCGCCCTGGCGACACCCGCGGAATGGGTCACCCAGACCGCCTCCGCCAGCCAGAAGCCCCGCGGCCGCCGTGCCTCCCCGAGCACCGGCATACCGTCCGGCGTGAAGGAGAAGACCCCGTTGAACCCGGTCTCGATCCCGGACGCGCGCAGCGCGGGCAGCAGCCGCCGGCAGTCCTCCCAGCTCGGCTCCCAGTCCTCGGCGGTGAAGGGGTACGAGGACGGCATCTCCATGTCCCGGGCGCGTGCCTGGTCGTACGCCGGCACCGCGAACGGGTCCACCGGCATCGGCCGGTGCGCGTACGAGCCGATCCCGATGCGGTCGGCGTGCTCACGGAAGTACAGGTCGCGGTCCTGGAAGCGGAGGACGGGCCGCGTGGCCTCCGCCGTGGCACCGCTCAGCTCGGGCAGCGGCCCGGTCTTCGCGTACTGGTGCGCGAGGGGCTGCAGCGGTACGTCGACGCCCGCCATGCGGCCGATCACCGGACCCCAGAACCCGGCCGCCGAGACGACGTGGTCGGCCGGGAAGGCCCCCCGGTCGGTGACGACCGCGGTGACCCGGCCGTTGTGCTGCTCGATGCCGGTGACCGTGTGCCGGTCGAGGAAACGGGCCCCGCGCGCGGTGGCGCGGTCCGTCTGGGCGCGGGCCGCGAGGAGGGCCCGGGCCAGCCCGTCGTCCGGGGTGTGGAAGCCGCCGAGGACCACCGACTCGTCCAGCAGGGGCCACAGTTCCTTGCACCGGGCCGTGCTCACGACCTCGCCGCGGACGCCCCAGGAGGCGGCGTAAGCGGCCCGGCGGTGCAGGTCCGCCAGGCGTTCGGGGGTCGTGGCCAGTTCGAGGCCGCCGACCCGGTGGAAGCAGGAGACGCCGTCGACCTCGAGGGCGCGGAACTTCTCGACGGTGTACCGGGCGAACTCGGTGAGCGTCTTGGACGGGTTGGTCTGGAAGACGAGCCCGGGGGCGTGCGAGGTGGAGCCGCCCGGGGCGGGCAGGGGGCCCTGTTCCAGGACGGTGACGTCCGTCCAGCCGCGGGCGGTCAGCTCGTCGGCGAGTGAGCAGCCGACGATGCCGGCGCCGACGATGACGACACGGGGCCCCTGGAACGGTTCTTCGGATGTGCTGGACATGCCCCTCCTTGTGGTGGCGGGGATGGCGGTTGCGCTTGGGGTGGTGAGGATGGCGGTGGGCTTGGGGTGGTGGTGATCGCCGGTGCGCTTGGCGTGGCGGGGAGGGCGCTGGGCTCGGGGCGGTGAGGATCGCCGGTGTGTTTGTGGTGGTGGTGATGGCGGGCGCGGGGGAGTCGCGCGGGCGGGGGACCGCGGCGCTCAGGCGGCGGGGGCTTCGGCCGCTCGGCGGCGATCGTCGTGTGGGGACCGTGGCCGGTGTGGACGACGGTGACACCCGGCAGCGTCAGCAGCCGGGCGTGGCGCGGAGCAAGGGCTTGATGGCCGGGCGGCCGATGGAGGAGCGGCCGGGGACGGCGAGGCCGCCGGGGAAGATGGTGTCGCCGGTGAAGACGGCGTTCAGGAGGGGCGCGTGGAGCGAGCAGCTGTCCCCGGTATGGCCCGGGATGCGGGTTGCGTGCGGCTCGGTGCCGGCCACCGTGAGGACGCGGCCGTCGGTCGGCTCGCCGTCCGGCTCACGGCGTGGGCGGGTGAGCGACCGCGGCTCGGTGTCGTCGGGGTGCAGGAGTACGGGGGCGCTGGTCGGGGCGGAGCGCGTGGGCGCCGCGTCGATGTGGTCGCCGTGGGTGTGGGGGTGGTCGTCGCGGGCGTGGGAGTGGTCGGGGGTGCCGGCGATGGCGAGGGCGGTGACACGCTGGCGTGCGGTGGTCCGGCGGCCGGCGGTGGCCCGGTGTATCGCCTCGGCGTCGTGCGCGGCGCCGACCACCAGCACCTCCGCGTCGTCGCCGGCCGGCCGGACTTTGTCGCCTACGTCGCACGTCCCACCGTCCAGGCCGAACATCCCCGAGGCCAGCCCCCACTCCACGCGTACGGCGCCGGGCACGCTCACATGACCACCACCGAGCGCAGCACCTCACCCCGGTGCATCCTGGCGAACGCCTCCTCCACCCCGTCCAGGGCGATGGTCTCGGACACGAACGCGTTGAGGTCGAGCAGGCCGTAGAGGTACTGGTCGATGAGGAACGGGAAATCCCGGCTCGGCAGACAGTCGCCGTACCAGGAGGACTTGACGGCGCCGCCGCGCGAGAAGACGTCGATCAACGGGAGTTCGACCTTCATTTCGGGTGCGGGGACACCCACCTGGACCAGCAGACCGGCGTGGTCGCGCATGTAGAAGGCCTGCAGGAACGTTTCGGGGCGGCCGACCGCGTCGATCGCGATGTCCACGCCGTGACCGTCAGTCAGCTCCCGGACCGCCTCGACGGGGTCGGTGCCCCGGGAGTTGACGGTGTGCGTGGCGCCGAACCTCTCCGCCTGGTCAAGCTTCTTGTCGTCGATGTCGACGGCGATCACCTTCATGGCGCCGTTCAGGCAGGCGCCCGCGATGGCCGCGTTACCGACGCCGCCGCAGCCGATCACGGCGACCGAGTCGCCGCGGCCGACGTTGCCGGTGTTGACCGCCGCGCCGTAACCGGCCATCACCCCGCAGCCGATGAGACCGGCCGCCTCGGGCCGAGCGGCCGGGTCGATCCTCACCGCCTGGCCGGCCGCGACCAGCGTCTTCTCGGCGAAGGCGCCGATGCCGAGGGCGTTGGTGAGCGGGGTGCCGTCCGGCAGTGTCATGGGTTGCGCGGCGTTGCGGGAGGCGAAGCAGTACCAGGGTCGGCCGCGTCGGCAGGAACGGCAGCTGCCGCACGGCGCCCGCCAGGCCAGTACGACGTAGTCGCCGGGCTTCAGATCGGTGACCCCCGGACCGACCGCCTCCACCGTGCCGGCGGCCTCGTGGCCCAGCAGGAACGGGAAGTCGTCGGTGATCGCGCCCTCGCGGTAGTGGAGATCCGTGTGGCACACCCCGCAGGCCTGCACCTGGACGAGCACCTCACCCGGGCCCGGGTCGGGGACGACGATCCCCCGCACCTCCACGGGTGCGCCCTTCTTCACAGCGACTACGGCACGGACCTCGTGTGGCACGACAGGCTCCTCTGCTGTTGCGCATTGCACGATCGGTTGCGCGATGAGGAACATATTGAGAACGGCGTCACGGGGCCGTCAAGGGGCGCGCGTTAACCCTCGGCAAAAGGAGCCCGCGCGGCGAAAGGTGTCGGACACACGGCGGCGCGGGGCCGGGAAGTCCCCGGTCCCGCGCCGCTGTTCCGCACCGTGTCCCGTGCCTGCCGTGTTCCACGCCGATGTTTTCGCGCCGTGCGAACGATGGGATCTCCTGCGGGGCGACGGTGGCGCGGACAACTGGCCCGATCCGTCCGGCCGGGCCCCTCGGTCAGAAGCCGTACCCCATCCGCCGGGACAGCTCGGCGCCCGCCGCGACCGTGCGCTTGGCCACCTCCGGAAGCCGGTCCGCGTTGAGCCGGTACACCGGTCCGGAGACGCTGATCGCCGCGATCACCTTGCCGTCGTGCGCGCGCACCGGCGCCGCGACGCCCGCGAGCCCCAGCTCAAGCTCCTCCATCGTGACGCCGTAGCCCTGCCCGACCACGGCCTCCAGCTCGGCGCGCAGCATCGTCGCGCCGGTGATCGTACGGTCCGTGAACCGTGGCAACGGTCGCGCCAGGAGACCCTCGCGCAGGGTCGGCGGCATGTGCGCGAAGAGCACCTTGCCGCTGGAGGTGGCGTGCAGCGGGGTGCGTCTGCCCAGCCAGTTCTGCGCGGTCACGGACGCGGTGCCGCGGGCCTGCATGATGTTGACCGCCGCGTCGTCGTCGAGCACGGCGATGTTCACCGTCTCGCCCAGCTCGTCGGCGACTTCCCGGCAGATCGGGACGCCCTCCTGGGAGATGTCCAGACGCACTGCCGCCGCCCCCGCCAGGCGCAGTACGCCGGCCCCCAGGTAGTACTTCCCGCGGTCCTTGGCCTGGGCCACCAGGCCGCGGTTCTCCAGGACGCCGAGCAGCCGGAACGCCGTGGACTTGTGCACGTCCAGCTCCTCGGCGATCTCGGTGACGCCCGCCTCGCCGTGCCGGGCGAGGATCTCCAGCACGCTCACGGCGCGGTCCACCGACTGCACCGCACTCGCCGTTCCGCGGCCGCTCTGTCTCTCCGGGGCCCCTGGGTTCGCCGTGGTCTCCTCGCCGCGGTCAGCCTGCTTGTGCGTGCGGGTCATGGCTCAACTCCCACCACCTGACGGCCGCGTTCGGGCCGCATCTGCGGGAAGCCCTTGACGCGACGGTCGTCCCGCACGGATTCTGTTGCGCATAGCGCTGGATTGTGCGCCATGCGAAACATCATGTTACCGAAGCGTCCGGATCCCGGAAGGGCGCCGGACCACCCGGACCGATGACGGTCCGTCACTCCCTTGCCGCTTCCCCGGGCCGGCCCGACGTCGGGCGGGCTCCCGGCGGCATCCCTGACGCCTGCACCGAGCAGGTCCCGGACCGAGTGTCCCGGACCGAGAGGGGGGACCGTGATTCCCGTCTGCCGCCTCGAAGACCTCCCCGAAGGCGAGTCCGTCCGCGTCGCGACCACGCCGCCGATCGCCGTGTTCCGCACCGAGGACGACGAGTTCTACGCCATCGACGACACCTGCACCCACCAGGACGCCTCCCTCTCGGAGGGCTGGCTGGAGGGCTGCCTGATCGAGTGCCCGCTGCACGCGGCCTCCTTCGACCTGCGCACCGGCGAACCGACCTGTCTGCCGGCCCGGCGCCCCGTGCGCACCCACCGCGTCACCGTGGAGGACGGTGTCGTCCACGTCCACCTCGGCGCCGAGGAGGGCACGGCCGCCTGACCACCACCGGCACCGCCGCCCCGCCCCAGTCGGCACCGGCCGTCCACCCGGTGCGCCACCGGCCCGTCACCGCCACCGCCCGGCGCCCGACACCACCGACGTCTCAGAGGCCTCCTCCGTCCCGGACGCCGCTGCTGTCACCGCCGGACGAACGCGTGCCCGCCGACGTGGTGATCGTCGGCATCGGTGCCGTCCCCGACACGGCCTGGCCGGCCGGCCCGGCACTCTCACCGCATGACGGCGTGCTGTGCGACGAGAGGCGAGTCACCGCCTGACGCGGGTCGTCGCGGTCGGCGACGGAGCCCGCGACGGAGGCACCCGGACCGAGCACTGGTCCTCCGCCACCGAGCAACCCCGCGTCGCGTCGACCAACCTGCTCGCCGCCCACACCCTGCCATCGCCCGCACGGTGCCGTACTTCCGGTCCGACCAGTACGGCTTCCGGATCCAGTTCGCCGGCCGGTACCGCGAGGGGCGATGCCGTCCACGTCACCGAGGGCGAGAACACCGACGGCGGCCTGCCCGGTCCCTCCGGATGCCTCACCCGTTGTGAACGGGACGGCCGCACCGTCGCCGTACTCGGAGTGAACCGGCCCCGCGCGATCACGCGGGCCCGTCGTGAACTCCAGCGGGCGGAAAGACAGCGGGACAACGGGCGGACAGCGGTGCCGACGGATGCGGTGACGCAGGCGGGTCCAGTGGCGTGGACAGACCTCGTCGCTTCGCGGGACCGGGTGACATCGGCGCATACGGTCGCTGCACCGGATCCCGTCGCGCCGGCGGATCCGATCGCGCCGGCTGCACTGCGCCACGCCCCAGGATCGGCCGACGGAGGCTTGAACGGGCCGTCCGGAGCACGAGCCCCGGCTGTGCGGGACCCGAGCCCCGGCCGACGGCGGTTCGAGAACCGGCCGTCAGCCTAGGCTGCCGGCAGCACGATCCCGGCCGTAGGAGCCCCGAGCCCCTGCCGAAAGGATCAGGGGTGCGACAGCTGTCCTGCGCCGGCCCTGCGGCGTATCCGCTCCTGCTCCCGCAGGCTCACCCGCTCCTGGCGCCGGCGGGCCCGGCGCTCCCGTCGGAGGGACCGAGCCGTGCTGCTCGGTTCGGAGACCACGCCGTACCGCTGGCTCCACACCTGGCGGGTCACCCACACGTCGACCACGGCCCAGGTGGCCGCCACCGTGCTCGCCACGCTGCTGATCACCATGGGGAAGGCCAGCCAGGATCCCGCCAGCGTGCACAGGAACGCCACCATCGCCTGGACCAGCGTCACCGCTGTGACGAGGACCGCCCGCACCGCCGCCGTACGCACCGGATCGGGCATCGGGTGCCGACGTGCGGGCTCCTCCACCCACAACGCCCGGTGCCCCTGCGATCGTTCGCCGTCGGAGTCTTCGGCGCGCACTCGCGCCGGTATGCCGCGATCCGGGGCCCCCTGGCCCCGCCCCGCCTGCGAGCGTTCCGCCACGCTCTCCTCGGGCGCCCTGCGCCGCTCCGCCGTGCCCATCACCGTGTCACTCCCCACCGCCGGCAGACCGCTCGCCCCGGCATCCGAAGACCCCGACTCCCCAGTGGCTGCCCGGCTTGCGCTGCTTTACGCCGCCGGAGTGCGGGATACGGCTCCTGTGGCCCATTCCGCCCCCATCTCCCATAGAGAAGGACGAACGAGACCCCGCAAAGATTCCCGGCCGACGAAGAATTCCGGCCAACCACCTGTCCGTGAGCCCGCCGTCGGGCCGGGGACGGGTGCGGGATCGCGGTGACAATCTCCCCCAATGCCCGGACAACTCGTCATCTCCCGCCTCAGTTGCGGAACTTCATCCTCCGGACATGTCTTCGAGTTAACCGTGAGGCGGTAGTAGGCTCGCGCCGTTTGTAGACGGACATGAGCACCCCCGGCCGGCGGGGGTCGAGCTGGGGGAGGCCATGCGCTTTCGCGGGAAGTCGATCCGCCGGAAGATCGTGGCGCTGCTTCTCGTGCCGCTGGTGTCCCTGACCGCCATCTGGGGCTTCGCCACGGTGCTCACGGGGCGCGAAGTCGCCCGGCTGTTCCATGTGACCGACGTCGTCGAGCGGATCGGCTACCCCGCCGAGGACACCGCCCGCGTCCTGGAGCAGGAGCGTCGTCAGACCCTCGTCTACCTCGCCGACGCGCGTGCCTCGGACGCGCTGTCGGGACTGCACCGCACCCGCGCGGCCACCGACCGGACGATCGGCACCTTCCGCGGGAACGCCCAGGACCATGACCTCAGGGACGGCCTGGACACGGACGACGGCGAGCGGCTCACCGCCGTCCTGGACGCTCTCAAGGGCCTCGACTCGTTGCGCCGCGGCGTCGAGGACGGAACCGTCACCCGCGCCCAGGCGCTCACGCTCTACAACCGCCTGGTGGATCCCTGTTACGCGCTCCTCGCGTCCCTCGACGGCATCGACGACGTCGAGGTCGACAAGCAGGCCCGCGCCCTGGTCAACATCACCCGCGCCCGCGAGCTGCTCTCCCGCGAGGACGCCCTGCTCGGCTCGTCCCTGGTCGTCGGCCGGCTCACCCGCGCCGAGTCCCGTGAGATCTCCGACCTCGTCGCCCAGCGCACCCTTCTGTACGACATCAGCCTGCCGCTGCTGCCCGCCGCCGAGCGCGAACGTTACGAACGCTTCTGGAGCAACGCCACCACAGCCCCGCTGCGCGCGGCCGAGCGGACCGTCATCGGCATGGACTCCGGCACCACCCCCGGCAGTGTCACGGCGAAGAGCTGGGACTCCGCCGCGGCCACCGTCCTGAAAGAACTGGGCACCCTGGACGACGGGGTGGGAGACCGCTTCCAGGACCGTATGCGTCCCGTCGCCGTGGAGGTCATCGCGGAGGCGGCCATCGCGGGCGTCCTCGGACTCGTCGCCCTCCTGTTCTCCGTCTTCCTGTCCATACGGGTCGGCCGCGCCCTCGTCCGGGACCTGCGCCAGCTGCGCCTGGAGGCGCACGAGGCGTCCGGTGTCCGGCTGCCCAGCGTGATGCGCCGGCTGTCCGCGGGGGAACAGGTCGACGTCGAGACCGAGGTGCCCCGCCTGGAGTACGACAAGACCGAGATCGGCGAGGTCGGGCAGGCCCTCAACACCCTGCAGCGCGCGGCGGTCGAGGCCGCCGTCAAACAGGCCGAGCTGCGCGCCGGTGTCTCCGAGGTCTTCGTCAATCTCGCCCGCCGCAGCCAGGTGCTGCTGCACAAGCAGCTGACGCTCCTCGACAGCATGGAGCGCCGCACCGAGGACACCGACGAACTCGCCGACCTGTTCCGTCTGGACCACCTCACCACCCGGATGCGCCGGCACGCCGAGGGCCTGGTGATCCTCTCCGGTGCGGCGCCCTCCCGTCAGTGGCGCCGGCCCGTGCAGCTGATGGACGTCGTCCGCGCCGCGGTCGCCGAGGTCGAGGACTACGAGCGCATCGAGGTCCGGCGCCTGCCGCGGGTCGCCGTCACCGGCCCCGCCGTCGCCGACCTCACCCACCTCGTGGCCGAACTGCTGGAGAACGCCACCGTCTTCTCACCCCCGCACACCGCCGTCCAGGTCGTCGGCGAGCGGGTCGCCAACGGCTTCACCCTGGAGATCCACGACCGGGGTCTCGGTATGACGGCCGAGGCCCTTCTGGACGCCAATCTGCGTCTCGCCGAGACCCCCGAGTTCGAACTCTCCGACACCGACCGGCTCGGCCTGTTCGTGGTCAGCCGCCTCGCCCAGCGCCAGAACGTCCGGGTCTCCCTGCAGCCGTCGCCGTACGGCGGCACCACCGCGGTGGTGTTCATCCCCGACGCCCTGCTGAGCGACGACGTCCCGGACACCAACGGCATCGGTTTCCGGCTCGACCGGGACCGTCCGGCGAAGGACACCGAGCAGGCGCTGAGCCGTACCGCCGGGCGGTCCCCGGCGCCGCTGCAACTGCCCGGCCTGCCGACCTCCCTGCTGGACGGACCGGTCGAGCTGGAGGCACCTGTCGATCTCGACGCGCTGGACGGCTTCCCCGGTGCCATCCCGGACGAGGACAGCGAGCGCGGCGGCCTGTTCCGCCCCCGCCGGTCCCGCCCGGGCGGCGACGAGCAGCAGGCCGACCCCTCCCTCGACGCCACCGGCGACCACGGACCCATACCCCTGCCGCGACGGCAGACCCCCAAGCTCGTCAGCTCGCACGGCAAACCCGTCGGCGATCAGCGGCCCCGCCGCGGTGACCCGGACCCCGGGCCCTCCGCCGGTGCGCGCCGCTCCGACACGGGCGGCCTGGCCCCGCTGCCCGCCCGTCGCCGCGGTACCGCCTCACGGCGCCCCGCCGTTCCCACCGACCGGCCGGAGGGCCGCTCCGCGACCCCGGCCGAGGGCACGGGCACGACGTCCGAGGCTCCGGCACTGCCCCGGCGCACCCGGACCGGGACGCCCGGCACCGGCGACCCGGCGGACACGGCACCGCCCCGCAGGGGCTCGGCCGCACCCGCCGGCGACACGGGCCGCGAACCGGGCGCCGAACCCGGCGTCGGAGCGCTGCCCCGCCGCGTACGCCAGGCGAGCCTGGCCCCCCAGCTCAAGCGCGACACCGAACGGCGCGCCGAGAACGCGGCGCCGCCCGCCGACCGCGACGCCGACGAGGTCCGCAGCCGGATGGCCTCGCTCCAGCGGGGCTGGCAGCGCGGCCGGGAGGAGAACGCCACGGGCGACGGGGCCCGGAACGGCACAGCACAAGGAACGACTAAGGGGGACGGTCGATGACCGCACCGAAGGCGACCGGCCACACGGCAACCGGCAAGGGGGAGCTGAACTGGCTCCTGGACGACCTGGTCGACCGGGTCGCCAGCATCCGCAAGGCCGTCATTCTGTCCGGCGACGGACTGCCGACCGGGGTCTCCAAGGACCTGACCAGGGAGGACAGCGAGCATCTGGCCGCCGTGGCGTCCGGCTTCCACAGCCTGGCCAAGGGCGTGGGCCGCCACTTCGAGGCGGGCAGCGTCCGGCAGACGGTGGTCGAGCTGGACGACGCCTTCCTCTTCGTCACCGCCGCCGGGGACGGCAGCTGCCTCGCCGTCCTCTCGGACGCGGACTCGGACATCGGACAGGTCGCCTACGAGATGACGCTCCTGGTCAAGCGGGTCGGCGTGCATCTGGGTACGGCCCCGCGCACCGACCTGTCCGCAGGCGGGTAGTGGGATGGCATGAGCGCAGACGGTCAGGGAAGAAACCACTGGTTCGACGACGAGGCCGGGCCGGTCGTCCGTCCGTACGCCATGACGCGCGGCCGCACCACCAGTGCGGCCCAGCACCGCCTCGACCTGATCGCCGTGGTGGTCGCGGAGCCCGACACCGGCGATCCGGAGTCGGACCCGACGCTGTCCCCCGAACACGTGGAGATCGTCGGACTCTGCCGGGACACACCGCAGTCGGTCGCCGAACTCGCCGCGGAACTCGATCTGCCCATCGGTGTCGTCCGCGTCCTCATCGGGGACCTGGTGCACGCGGAACTCGTCCATGTGAACCGCCCGGTCCCCCCGGCCGAGCTGCCGGACGAGAGTATTCTGCGCGACGTGATCAACGGCCTCCGGGCGCTGTGACCGGCGCGGAAGCGGGGTAGCGACGTGACTGGCTGGCAGTTCTGGGTCGACCGAGGCGGCACCTTCACCGACATCGTCGCGCGCCGCCCGGACGGCCGCCTGCTCACGCACAAACTGCTGTCCGACAACCCGGCCCGGTACGCCGACGCGGCCGTGGCCGGCGTGCGGGCGCTCCTCGGCGATGCCCCGGAGCCGGTCGAAACCGTCCGCATGGGCACCACGGTCGCCACCAACGCCCTGCTGGAACGCAAGGGCGAACGCACCCTCCTCGTCGTCACCCGAGGCTTCCGCGACGCCCTGCGCATCGCCTACCAGAACCGCCCCCGCATCTTCGCCCGCCGCATCGAGCTGCCCGAGCTGCTCCACGAACGGGTCGTGGAGGTCGACGAGCGCGTCGCCGCCGACGGCGCCGTCCTGCGCGCCCCCGATCTGGACGCACTGGCCGGCCCGCTCCGCGAGGCCTACGCCGACGGGATCCGCGCGATCGCCGTCGTCTGCCTGCACAGCCACCTCCACCCCGGCCACGAACGCGCCGTCGGTGAACTCGCCGCCCGCGTCGGTTTCCCGCAGATCTCGCTGTCCAGCGAGGTCAGCCCGCTGATGAAGCTCGTCCCACGCGGGGACACCGCCGTCGTGGACGCCTACCTCTCGCCCGTGCTGCGCCGCTACGTGCGACACATCGCCGACGAACTGCGTGGCGTACGGCTGATGTTCATGCAGTCCAACGGCGGACTGACGGAGGCCGGGCAGTTCCGCGGCAAGGACGCCGTCCTCTCCGGACCGGCCGGCGGCATCGTCGGCATGGCCCGCATGTCGCAGCGGGCCGGTTTCGACCGCGTCATCGGCTTCGACATGGGCGGCACCTCCACCGACGTCTCGCACTTCGCCGGCGAGTACGAGCGGGTCTTCACCACCCAGATCGCGGGCGTCCGGCTGCGCGCCCCCATGCTCGACATCCACACCGTCGCCGCGGGCGGCGGCTCCGTCCTGCACTTCGACGGCTCCCGCTACCGGGTGGGCCCCGACTCGGCCGGCGCCGACCCCGGCCCCGCCTGCTACCGCGCGGGCGGCCCGCTCACCGTCACCGACGCCAACCTGATGCTCGGCCGCATCCAGCCCGCCCACTTTCCCGCCGTGTTCGGGCCCGACGGCGACCAGCCGCTGGACGCCGTCCTCGTCCGTGACCGCTTCACCGCCCTCGCGCGCCAGATCCACGAACGCACCGGTGACGACCGCACCCCGGAGCAGGTGGCCGAGGGCTACCTGCGGATCGCCGTCGCCAACATCGCCAACGCCGTGAAACGGATCTCCGTCCAGAAGGGCCACGACGTCACCCGCTACGCCCTGACCACCTTCGGCGGCGCCGGGGGCCAGCACGCGTGCCGGGTCGCCGAGTCGCTCGGGATCCGCACCGTCCTCGTACCCCCCATGGCCGGTCTGCTCTCCGCACTCGGTATCGGCCTCGCCGACACCACGGCCATGCGCGAACAGTCCGTGGAAGCGCACCTGGAAGCCGCCGCCATGCCCGGTATCCGTAAGACGGCCGACGACCTGGAGGCCGCCGCACGCGCCGAACTCGTCACCGAGGACGTCCCGGAGGACCGCATCCAGGTCACGCGCCGCGCCCAGCTCCGCTACGACGGCACCGACACCACCCTCACCGTCGAGCTGGCCGACCCCGACGCCATGAGGCACGCCTTCGAGGAACGTCATCGCGCCACGTACTCCTTCACCCTCGACCGCCCGGTCGTCGTGGAAGCCCTCTCCGTCGAAGCCACCGGCCTCACCGCACCCCCCGATCTCTCCGCCCTCGCCCCGTACGAGGGCCGCTCCCGAGCGCCCGGCACCGTCCGTCTCCACACCGGCGGCGCCTGGCGCGACGTGCCCCTCCACCGCCGGGAGGCCCTCCCTCCCGGCGAGACCGTCACCGGACCCGCGATCATCGCGGAGTCCGGCGCCACGACCGTCGTGGACGACGGCTGGCGGGCCGCCGCGACCGATGACGGGCATCTGCTCATGGAACGCACGGTGGTCACGGAGCGTTCCGATCTCGACACGGAATCCGATCCGGTTCTCCTTGAGGTCTTCAACAACCTCTTCATGTCGATCGCCGAGCAGATGGGCGCCCGGCTGGAGTCCACGGCCCAGTCCGTCAACATCAAGGAGCGGCTGGACTTCTCCTGCGCCCTGTTCGACCCGGACGGGAACCTGGTGGCCAACGCCCCCCACATCCCCGTCCACCTGGGCTCCATGGGCACCAGCGTCAAAGAGGTGATCCGCCGCCGCGGCTCCGCCATGCGCCCAGGCGACGCCTACGCCGTCAACGACCCGTACCACGGCGGCACGCATCTGCCGGACGTCACCGTGATCACCCCCGTCTTCGACACCGACCGGGCCTCGCAGACGCAGAGTGAGCCGCGGATCCTCTTCTACGTCGCCTCACGCGGCCACCACGCGGAGATCGGCGGTATCGCCCCGGGCTCCATGCCGGCCCACAGCCGCACCATCGAGGAGGAGGGCGTCCTCTTCGACGACTGGCTCCTCGCCGAGAACGGCCGCTTCCGTGAGGAGGAGACCCACCGCCTGCTCACAGAGGCGCCGTACCCGTCCCGCAACCCGCGCACCAACCTGGCCGACCTGCGCGCGCAGATCGCCGCCAACCAGAAGGGCGTCGACGAGGTCCGCCGCATGATCGGGGAGTTCGGCCTCGACGTCGTCCAGGCCTACATGCGGCACGTCCAGGACAACGCCGAGGAGGCCGTGCGCCGCGTCATCGACGCCCTCGACGACGGCGAGTACGCCTACGAGACCGACTCCGGCGCCGTCATCCGGGTCCGGGTCCGCGTCGACCGCGCCGAACGCCGGGCGACCATCGACTTCACCGGCACCTCCGCACAGCTCGCCACCAACTTCAACGCGCCCCTCGCGGTCGTCGACGCGGCCGTCCTGTACGTCTTCCGCACCCTGGTCGCCGACGACATCCCGCTCAACGACGGATGCCTGCGCCCCCTGGACATCGTCGTGCCGCCCGGCTCCCTGCTCGCTCCGGAACCGCCCGCCGCCGTCGTGGCGGGCAACGTGGAGACCTCGCAGGCCATCACGGGCGCCCTCTACGCCGCGCTCCGCGTCCAGGCCGAGGGCTCCGGCACCATGAACAACGTCACCTTCGGCAACGACCGGCACCAGTACTACGAAACCGTCGCCTCCGGGTCCGGCGCCGGAGACGGTTTCCCCGGCGCCGACGTGGTCCAGACCCACATGACCAACTCCCGCCTCACCGACCCGGAGGTCCTGGAGTGGCGGTTGCCGGTCCGCCTGGAGGAGTTCGCCGTCCGCCGCGGCAGCGGCGGCGCCGGACGGTGGCGCGGCGGCGACGGTGCCGTCCGCCGCATCCGGTTCCTCGAACCGATGACCGTCTCCACGCTCTCCCAGCACCGCCGCGTCCCCCCGTACGGCATGGCCGGCGGCGCCCCCGGAACGCTCGGCGCCAGCCGGGTGGAGCGAGCCGACGGCACGGTCACCGACCTCGGCGGCAGCGGTTCGGCCGACGTAGGCCCCGGCGACGTACTCGTCATCGAAACCCCTGGTGGCGGCGGCTACGGCCGACCGTCGCCCGACCCCCGTCAAGCAGGAGAAGAAACCGATGATCCTCGGGCGCTCTGAACGCGGCAAGCCCCCGGTCGAGCCCGTCACCCTCAAGATCCTCGTGGCCGGTGGTTTCGGCGTGGGCAAGACCACCCTCGTCGGCGCGGTCAGTGAGATCAGGCCGCTGCGTACCGAGGAACTGCTCACCGAGGCCGGGCGGCCCGTCGACGACATCAGCGGTGTGGAGGGCAAGCACACCACCACGGTGGCCATGGACTTCGGCCGCATCACCGTCCGCGAGGACCTGGTGCTCTACCTCTTCGGGACGCCCGGGCAGGAGCGGTTCTGGTTCATGTGGGACGAACTGTCCGAGGGCGCGCTCGGTGCCGTCGTCCTCGCCGACACCCGGCGCCTGGAGGACTGCTTCGCCGCCGTCGACTACTTCGAGCGCCGGTCCATACCCTTCCTCGTCGCCGTCAACTGCTTCGAGGGAGCGGCCCGGTACCCCGCCGAGTCCATTCGCCAGGCGCTCGACCTGGACGACGACGCGCCCGTCCTGCTGTGCGACGCGCGCGACCGGGAGTCGGTCAAGGAGGTGCTCATCGGACTCGTCCGGCACGCGATGGAGTACGCGGCCGACCACCGCCAGGCCGTGCCCGGCTGATCGGCACGCACGGCCCGTACCCCGCCGACCGGGGTGTACGGGCCGTCGTGGTCCTGTGCGAAGCGCCCACGCGCGCGTGGGCGGACTTCCACGCCTCCGCGTGCCCGTCCTCCGTCGGCCACCCCACGCTCTTGTCCACCGCCCTGCGCCAGTCGCGGTACTCGCGGTCGTGGACCGACTCCTCCATCGCGGGCGGCTACTCGGCGTCCTGACGCCGGTCCGACGTCAGCCGACCAGGCCGTTCCACACACCCGTGGCCAGACCGGCCCGGTACGCGGCGCCCGGGCAGGTCGTCTCCGACACGCGGGGCCGGATCCGGGCGGCAAGGTCGCCGGCAGCGACGCTGACACGGAGGCTCTCCGGGGCTCGGCCGTGCCGGTTCGCGGCAACGGACGCGTACGGAACGGCCGTTTCACCAGCCCGGCTCGGCGGCCGCGTAACCGGCCGGCGTCGGCGCCGGCCCCGGGCCGCCGCGCCGGACCTCGTGGCCGGGGAGCCCGGCGCGCCCGAGCACCCAGCTGGCGCCGTTCAGCGCCTTGGCGGCCTTCTTCAGCGGGGCGAGACGGGCGGCGGCCTGGTGATGGTCGCCGACGCTGCCTGGGCCGCAGACGACGGTCGCCAGGGAGAGGGTGACCGGCCGTCCGCCCGCCGCCCAGGGGGCGTCCAGCACGGCCTTCACCAGCGGATCGAGCGCCTCCTCGTCGGCCAGCACCAGGAAGTCGTCCCCGCCGATGTGCCCCACGCGCGCGTGCCCTCCGATCGCCTGCTGGAGCGCGCGGCCCACCGCGCGGATCAGCTCGTCGCCCGCGGCGAACCCGGCACCGTCGTTGACCTGCTTGAAGTGGTCGATGTCCAGCCAGCTGAGCGCGAACGCGCACCCGTCGGAGATCCGCCGGTCCACCTCGCTCACGATCGCGTCCGAACCGGGCAGCCGGGTCAGTGGGTTGAGTCCGGCGGCCTCCTCGACCCGGCTCTCGGCCAGCGCCCGCACCAGGTCCGCCAGCCGTACGACCCCCACGCACCGGCCGCGTGCGTCGACCACCGCCACGTCGTCGGAGGTCCGGTCCCGGCCGCCGACCGCCACCACGTCCAGCACCTCCCACGCCGTCGCGTCGACGCCGACCGTGCGGGGCGCGTCACCCAGCTTGAAGGCCGGCCGGTCGGCGTACAGGGCGTGTCCGTAGCGGCCGGACATCGACAGCAGGAAGCGCGAGCGGTGCACCGAGCGGACGGGCCGGCCGGCCGGGTCCACCAGCAGCACCCCCGAGACGTCCGGGGAGCCGGTCAGAAGCGCTCGCACCTGCCCCGCCGAGGCCGTCGGCGGCAGTACGGCGGCGGGCCGCACGAACTCCCGCACCGACGGCCCGGAGCGGGGCGCGTCCACGGCACCGGGGGGCAGCTGCGGAACGTATACGTCCGCTGCGGGAATCCGGGCCGGCGGTGCGAACAGCTCGCCCTGGGCCAACTGGGCACCGGCCGACAGGGCGGCCGCACACTGGAGTTCGGTCTCCACGCCCTCCACCGCCACCAGAGCGCCCAGTTCCTCGCACAGCGTCCGCATCGCCCGGACCGCGGCCGGCCGGGCCAGCAGCGAGGCATCGAGTTTGACCAGGTCGGGGGAGAGGTCCGTGAGCAGTCTGAGCGGTACGTCGCCGTCGCCGATGCCGTCCGCGCTGATCCGGAACCCCTGTTCGCGCAGCGCGGCCACCGCCTCCAGCAGGGCCCGCTGAGGCACGTGCGTGTAGGGCGGGACGATGTCGAGCGTCACCTCCCAGGTCATGCGTCCCGCCGCGCGCACGGCGTCGCGCAGCGGTGTGAGACCGCCGAGGTCGGCGAGCGTGGCCGCGAACACGTTCAGGTGCAGCGGCAGCAGCGTCTCTTTGCGGGCCGCCGCGCGGAGGGCCAGCACGGTCAGCCTGCCGTCCAGTTCCGGATTCCGGCGGGCCTCGGCCAGGACGTCGCCGGTCTCCGGGCGGGCGAGTGTCTCCAGTGCGGCGACCGCGCCCGTCCTCAGGTTCACCACCGGCTGGAAGGCGAAGCGGAGATTATCCGTCCAGGAGTGCACGGGAGCATGATGGCGCTGCCCGCGTGCGCCCAGGCGCAGTTCATGAGACGTTCACGCAGGATTCCGGGCTGATCACACAGCGTGGGCGCCGCCCAGGGGGCTCCCGCGCGTATGAGACACCGACCCGGCCCCGCTCACCGCACGGCGACCACCGACGAGCCGTGCCCGAACAGCCCCTGGTTGGCGGTGATCCCCACCCGTGCCCCGGCGACCTGACGGTCCCCCGCCGTGCCTCTCAACTGCCAGGTCAGCTCGCAGACCTGGGCGATGGCCTGCGCCGGAACCGCCTCACCGAAGGAGGCCAGCCCGCCGCTGGTGTTCACGGGGATCCGGCCGCCCGGGGCGGTCACGCCCTCCCGGAGCAGCTTCGCGCCCTCGCCCTCGCCGCAGAGCCCCAGGTCCTCGTACCACTGCAACTCCAGCGCGGTGGACAGGTCGTACACCTCCGCCAGGGACAGGTCCTCGGGACCGATGCCCGCCTCCTCGTAGGCGGCCCCGGCGATGGACACGCGGAAGGCCTCCGCCGCGGGCGCCACCGCGACCGCGGAGTCCGTGGCGATGTCCGGCAGGTCCAGCACCGTGTTCGGGAAGCGGGGCGTCACCGTCGACACCGCCCGGATCCGCACCGGCCGGACGGCACCGTGCCGGTGTGCGAAGTCCAGGCTGGACAGCACCAGGGCGGCCCCGCCGTCGGACGTGGCGCAGATGTCCAGCAGCCGCAGCGGATCCGCGACCACCGCGGAGGCGGCCACCTCCTCTGCGGTGACCCGCTTGCGGTACCGGGCGTACGGATTGAGCGCTCCGAGCGCGGCGTTCTTCACCTTGACCAGCGCGAAGTCCTCCGGGGTGTCCCCGTGCACCGCCATCCGCCGCCGTGCGTACAGCCCGAAGTAGGCCGGATTCGTCGCGCCCAGCAGACGGAAGCGCAGCCAGTCCGGATCGTCGGGACGGTCCCCGCCCGCGGGTCGGAAGAAGCCCTTCGGCGCGGCGTCCGCGCCCACCACGAGGACGACGTCCGTGAGGCCGGCGAGGATCTGGGACCGCGCGGCGGCGATGGCCTGGGCCCCGGACGCGCACGCCGCGTACACACTGCTCACCCTGGCTCCCTGCCAGCCCAGGGCCCTGGCGAACGTGGCCCCCGCGACATGTCCCGGATATCCGCCGCGCACCGTCTCCGCGCCCACCACGGAGCCGATGTCGCGCCAGTCGAGACCGGCGTCCGCGAGCGCCGCGCGGGCCGCCGCCGTCCCGTATTCCGCGAAGCCCCGGCCCCACTTGCCCCACGGGTGCATACCCGCACCGAGGACCGCCACGTCGTGAGTCATGCCGTCACCTCCGTCGGCCGCCAGTGCCAGATCGTCCAGGTCGTCTCCGCGTCCCGATGAAGCACCCCGGGGACGACCTCCACCTCCATGCCCACCGTCAGATCGGCCACGGTGACGCCGGGAGCCGCCTGCCCCAGCACCACGATCCGCTCGGCGCCCAGCTCCACCGCGATCAACGAGTACGGCTCCCACGGAAGTTCCGGATCGCTCACATAGGGTGACGGCGGACGGTACCGGCTGTCGGTGTACGACCAGATTCGCCCCTTCCGTGACAGCGGGACCTCTTCCAGGCGGCCGCCCGCGCAGTGCGGGTTGCGGCAGTGGACGTCCTCGCGCGGGAAGAAGACCGAGGTGCAGGCCGTGCAGCGGGTGCCCAGGAGCCGGAAGCCGTCACCCTCACCGGTGAACCAGCCGACGACCGCGGGCTTGCGTGTGTGCGGCAACGTTCCTCCCTGTGACAGATCTGACGAAGCGTCAGGAGTGTGTCACGGGCGACCGGAAATGGGCAGGCCGTTTCCGTGAACCGAACGGCACCCCACTGCGTCGTGGTACACGAGGGGCGGCCGGGACCGACGGGGGTGATTCCGGCCGCCCCTTCCCGTTGCGCCCGTTCATGGCGCGTCGCTGCCGGAACGCGTCCCTCCCCTGATCGGATACAGTCCGCGCGTGTCCGAAACTCAGCACTCAATTGCCAATTCCGCGCCGAACTCCCACTGTTCGAGCTGCGGCGCGCCCTTTGGAGAGGGCGTTAGCGGCTGGCCCCGCACCTGCCCGTCCTGCGGAACCGTCGCCTACCGCAACCCGCTGCCGGTCGCGGTCGCACTTCAGCCCGTGTACGACACCAAGGGAACGGCACTGGTCGTCATCACCCGTACCGTCGCCCCCGCGCGCGGAGGCACGGCCCTGCCCGGTGGTTACGTCGACGACCGCGAGGACTGGAAGCAGGCCGTCGTACGCGAACTCAAGGAAGAGACCGGCATCGACGCGGCCGCCCGCGACGTGCGCCTCGTGGACGCCATGAGTTCACCCGACGGGCACCTGCTGCTGTTCGGACTGCTGCCGGAACGCTCGGCCGACGGGCTGCCGCCTTCCGCACCCACGGACGAGACCGAGGGCTGGCACCTGCTGCGCAGGCCCGAGGAACTCGCCTTCCCGCTGCACACGGTGGCCGTCAGGGCGTGGTTCGAGGGCCGCTACGTGTGAGCCCGGCCGTTCAGCCGAGCCCCCGCAGACGTACCGGGTAGGGCGGTCCGGCCACGCCGTCCTCCCGGTCCCGGGTGACCACCACCCGGCCGCCCTGCCGGCGGGCGACGTAGCGTTCGATCTCCGGCTCGTCCCAGCCGTCGCCCGCGTCCGGCACCACCAGCCCGGACCCGGTACGTCCCCGGGCGGGTGCCCACACCTCCAGCTCCAGCGCGCCGTCGGCGCCGCGCACGGGCAGGACCGCTCCCGCGCGCGCGAGCACCGGTATCCGGGACAGCGGTGCCTCCACCGTGACCTGTCCCGGGCCCTCGTAGACCTCCTCCGTCACCGTGTCGTACCAACGGCCCCGCGGCAGTTGCACCGCACGCCTGACGACACCGGGTTCCAGCACCGGGGCCACCAGGAGGCCGTCGCCCAGCAGAAACGCGTCCTCGCAGTCGCGCAGCGCCCGGTCCTCCGGCGCCCCCCACCACAGCGGCCGGACGTAGGGCGCGCCCGTCCGCCGGGCCAGATGCGCGAGCGTCACGAAGTACGGCAGCAGCCTCCGGCGCTCCAGCAGCGCCACGCGCGCGTGCTCCAGCACCTCGGCACCGAACTCCCACGGCTCCCTGCGCCCGGCCCGCAGGCTCGCGTGGGTGCGGAACAGCGGCAGACGGGCGCCCAGCTGGAACCACCGCAGGTACAGCTCCGGAGACGGACTCCCGTCGAAACCGCCCACGTCCGGACCCGAGTACGGCACCCCGCACAGCCCCAGGCCCAGCACCAGCGACAGCGACGCCCGCAGCCCCGGCCAGCCCGTCGCCACGTCCCCGGACCACGTACCGCCGTACCGCTGCAGCCCCGCCCACCCCGATCGCGAGAACAGGAAGGGCCGCTCCCCGGGCACCAGCTCGCGCAGCCCCTCGTAGGCGGCCCGGGCCATGCACAGCGCGTACACGTTGTGCGCTTCCCGGTGGTCGCCGCCGCGCCCCTCCAGAGCGTGCCGCGCCGAACGCGGCAGGGTCGACTCACCGAAGGCGCTGAACGACGTCGGTTCGTTCACGTCGTGCCAGAACCCCGCGAAGCCCTGCCCCAGCCGCTCCTCGTAGAGTCCGCCCCACCACGCACGCACGCGCGCGTGCGTGAAATCCGGGAACACCGACTCGCCCGCCCACCCGACCGCCCGCACCGGCCGGTCCTGCCCGTCCCGCACGAACGCGTCCACCGCCGAACCGCTCTCGTACACCGCGTTGCCCGGCTCCGCCCGCACCGCCGGATCGACGGTCGACACCAGCCGGACACCGTCCCGGCGCAGCTCGTCCGCCAGCACCGGCAGCTTCGGGAAGCGCTCCTGGTCGACTGTGAACACCCGGCGCTCGTCGAAGTGGTCGATGTCGAGGTGCACGGCGTCCAGCGGCAGTCCGCGCTCCTGGTAGCCCGCGACGATCCGGCGCACCTCCTGCTCGCTGCCGAAACCCCAGCGCGCGTGGTGATGGCCCAGCGCCCACGCGGGCGGCAGCGCCGGCGCCCCGGTCAGCGCGGCCCACGTGTGCAGCACGCGCGCGGGAGTCCCCACCGCCACCCAGCAGCGCAGCGGACCGCCGTCCATCCGCACCTCGCAGTGACCCGGCCGGTCGTGCCCGGACCCGGCGCCCTCCTCGCCCTCCCGCAGGACCACCGTGCCGTCCCAGGTGGTGTCATGGAACACCACATGCGTACCGGCGTCCGCCACCACCAACTGCACCGGCATCGTCAGATACAGCGGATCGTCACCGGGCCCGAACGCACGGCCGGGATCGGTGTTCCACAGCCGGTACCTGCCGTTGCGCAGCCGGGGCCCCGACGCGCGCCCGCCCAGGCCGAAGAACCGGGCGTCCGCCGCCACCTCCGACCGCTGCATCCACCGGCCCGCGCCCCCGTCGACCGGCTCCCACCAGCGCGGCGGCAGGTCCCGCCGCAGCATCACCCCGCCCGGCGTGCACACCTGCACCGCGCCGTGCCGCGACACGGCGACCGTCATCCGCTCGGCCACCACCCGCCAGCCGCCGTCCTTGTCCGGCTCCAGCACCGCCCGTGGATCCGGCTCGGGACCGCTTCCCGCCAGCGCGTACGACGGCTGCGGACCCGCCCCGTCCCACCCCCAGAAGACCGCACCGTTCGCGGCCACGACGATCCGCAGCTCCGAGCGGGCGAACCGGATCACACCACCTCCCGGACCCGGCTCCGTCTCCTGCACCTGCCCCGGCACGCGAGCCCGCTCGGGCCCCCGCCTCGGCAGCCCGGCGGCGTCGAGACGCCTCCTGCGCCACGAGGCACGCACGGTACGCAACCCCAGAGCCGCCCTCCCCGAACCGACCACACTCACCGAACGCACCAGGTCACGACCGTCCATGCTGCTCACCCTGCCACTGAGCGCCCCACGCGCGCGTGTCGTTCAACTGCCGTTCACCCGTGCCCGGGCCACATCTTCATGACAAGGACTATGTGGGGCGCACCCTGGTGCAGAAGTCGATCACATGGCATCGTCCCTGTCAGCCGCGTCACGCGCACACCCCAGCCCGTGCGCGGACCGACGCACACGACGCGCACAGCCCGGGAGCCGCTTCAATGTCGACCGCGAACCCCCAGCCGCTCTGGCAGCCCGATCCCCAGCGGATCGCCCAGGCCCGCATCACCCGGTTCCAGGCATGGGCCGCCGAACACCACGGCGCGCCGGCCGAAGGCGGGTACCCGGCCCTGCACCAGTGGTCCATCGACGAGCTGGACACCTTCTGGAAGGCCGTCACGGAGTGGTTCGACGTACGGTTCTCGACCCCCTACACGCGCGTGCTCGGCGACCGCGCGATGCCCGGCGCCGAGTGGTTCCGGGGAGCCACCCTCAACTACGCCGAACACGCCCTGCGCGCCGCGGCCGACCGAGCTGACGAACCCGCCCTCCTGTACGTGGACGAGACACACGAACCGCGCCCGGTGACCTGGTCCGAGCTGCGCCGCCAGGTGGGCTCCCTCGCCGCCGGACTCCGCGCCCTCGGCGTGCGCCCCGGCGACCGCGTCAGCGGCTACCTCCCCAACATCCCCCAGGCCGTCGTCGCCCTCCTGGCCACGGCCGCCGTGGGCGCCGTCTGGACCTCCTGCGCCCCCGACTTCGGCGCCCGCAGCGTCCTCGACCGCTTCCAGCAGGTCGAACCCGTCGTCCTGTTCACCGTCGACGGCTACCGTTACGGCGGCAAGCAGCACGACCGCCGCGAGACCGTCGCCGAGCTGCGCCGCGAGCTGCCCACCCTGCGCGCCGTCGTCCACGTCCCCCTGCTGGGCACCGAGGCCCCCGAGGGCGCCCTGGAGTGGTCGGCGTTGACGGCGGGGGACACCGAGCCGGTGTTCGAACAGGTCCCGTTCGACCATCCGCTGTGGGTGCTGTACTCCTCCGGCACGACCGGCCTGCCCAAGGCCATCGTCCAGTCCCAGGGCGGCATCCTGGTCGAGCACCTGAAGCAGCTCGGCCTGCACTGCGACCTCGGCCCCGAGGACCGTTTCTTCTGGTACACCTCGACCGGCTGGATGATGTGGAACTTCCTCGTCTCCGGCCTGCTCACGGGCACCACGATCGTCCTCTACGACGGCAGCCCCGGCCACCCGGACACCGGAGCCCAGTGGCGGGTCGCCGAACGCACCGCAGCCACCCTCTACGGCACCTCCGCCGCCTACGTCATGGCCTGCCGCAAGGCCGGCGTCCACCCCGCCCGCGACCACGACCTGTCCCAGGTGAAGTGCGTCGCCACCACCGGCTCCCCGCTGCCCCCCGACGGCTTCCGCTGGCTGCACGACGAGTTCGCCGAGAGCGGGGCCGACCTGTGGATCGCGTCCGTCAGCGGCGGCACGGACGTCTGCTCCTGCTTCGCCGGCGCCGTACCCACCCTCCCGGTCCACACCGGCGAGCTCCAGGCCCCCGGCCTCGGCACCGACCTGCAGTCCTGGGACCCGAGCGGCAAGCCCCTCGTGGACGAGGTCGGCGAACTCGTCGTCACCCAGCCCATGCCCTCCATGCCGATCCACTTCTGGAACGACCCCGACGGCAGCCGCTACCACGAAAGCTACTTCGACACCTATCCCGGAGTCTGGCGCCACGGCGACTGGATCACCGTCACCTCCCGCGGCAGTGTGATCATCCACGGCCGCTCCGACTCCACCCTCAACCGGCAGGGCGTGCGCATGGGCTCGGCCGACATCTACGAGGTCGTCGAGCGCCTGCCCGAGATCAGGGAATCCCTCGTCATCGGCATCGAACAGCCCGACGGCGGCTACTGGATGCCCCTGTTCGTGCACCTCGCGCCGGGTGCCGTCCTGGACGAGGCACTCCTCGACCGCGTCAAGCGGGCCATCCGGGAACAGCTCTCACCCCGCCACGTCCCCGACGAGATCATCGAGGTCCCCGGCATCCCGCACACCCTCACCGGCAAACGCATCGAGGTCCCCGTCAAGCGCCTGCTCCAGGGCACCCCCCTGGACAAGGCGGTCAACCCCGGCTCCATCGACAACCTCGCCCTGCTCGGCTTCTACGAGGAACTCGCCCGCAAGCGCACCTGACCCCAGCGGAGCATCACCCTCCGCATCCGCCTTCCTGCTCGGTCATGCCCCCGTGACCTGCGCGGACGCCCCCGTCGACCGATCCGCAGCCGCCGGCGGCACTGCCATTGTCAGTGCCGCCGGTTACGGTGAGTGAGCATTGATCGACTGCGCATTGGGGGAAATCATGGCGCACACCGACCACCAGACCATGCGACGCGTCCTGCGCCGCGAGATCGCCGGCACCATCGGCGTACTCACCGACGACCACGACTTCCGCGCCATGCGGCGCTACCGGAGCTTCACCTTCGACGACCACGCGACCTACCTCCGGCAACTGGAGGCCGTACTCAGGGCCCGTGCCGCACAGGGCACCCACACCACACTCGCCCTGTTCGACCCCGAGGACTACGCCGCCTACTGCGCGGACACCGGCCTCGACCCGGAAGCCCAGGCCAGCCGGACCCGGTACACCGCGGAACTCGCGGCCACCGGCCCCACCGTCCCCTACGACGGCCGCCCGCTCGCCGACCTCCTGCCCGCACTCGTCGACGAAGCCGTCCGCCAGGCCACCTGGGAGTACTCCACCACCCTCCTCACCCGCCTCGGCCCCTGCCCGACCTGCGGCGAGGACATCGGCAGGGCGGCCTTCACCCGCGCCTCCGGAATCCTGGTCCGCATCCTCGACACCGCCCCGCCCGGCGACCGGCACCTCGTCTGCAGCGTCTCCGGACCACCGGACACCCTGGTGTCCGTCCTGCACGCCGACCAGGACCCCCAGGGCGCGACCCGTCTGGACGAGGCCGAGGCCCTGGAATTCACCAGCGTCCTCGCCCTGGGCCTGGCGACCCGCAGCCCCGGCGGACTCGTCATGCGCACCAGCACCCCCGGCACGGCCGACCGCGTCTACGGCTGGCGACTGCGCGGCGGCGCCATGGAACCACTGACGGCCTCGGAGGTCTTCGACGCCTACTGCACCGACGTCGAGTCCGGCGACCTCATTCCTCCGGAGTCCGGCGTCGACTACCGCGAGCCCCCGGCCCTCGGAGAGGAGAGCACTGCCCCGGACCACCGTCACTGAGCGGCAGAACGAGTACAGGAAAACAGCAGGGGCGCCCCGCCCGAAGGCAGGACGCCCCTGAACCCGGCATCCCGCAGGCGCCGGTACGGCCTACTCGCCGGACAGCACCGCCTGCGCCGCGCTGCGTGCCTCCTCGGCGCTGTCCGCCGCACGCGCCGCGGCCGCGGCCCGCTCGCACTGCGCCAGCGTGTACTTCGCCAGCGTCGCGCGGACGTACGGAATCGACGCCGAACCCATGGAGAGGGAGGTGACACCAAGACCCGTCAGCACACAGGCCAGCAGCGGATCGGACGCGGCCTCACCGCACACCCCGCAGCTCTTCCCCTCGGCCTTGGCCGCCTCGGCGGACAGCGCCACCAGGTCGAGCAGCGCCGGCTGCCACGGGTCCTGCAGGCGCGACACCGCGCCCACCTGCCGGTCCGCGGCGAAGGTGTACTGCGCGAGGTCGTTGGTCCCCAGCGACAGGAACTCCACCTCCTGCAGGATCGAGCGCGCCCGCAGCGCGGCCGACGGGATCTCCACCATCGCGCCGAACTTGGCCCGCAGACCCGCCTCACGGCAGGCATCGGCGAAGGCCTTCGCGTCCCTGCGGTCCGCCACCATCGGCGCCATGACCTCAAGGTAGACGGGCAGGCCCTCGGCGGCCTTCGCCAGCGCCGTCAGCTGGGTGCGCAGAACCTCGGGGTGGTCGAGCAGCGTCCGCAGCCCCCGCACGCCCAGCGCCGGGTTCGGCTCGTCCGCCGGCGTCAGGAAGTCCAGCGGCTTGTCGGCGCCCGCGTCCAGCACCCGCACGACCACACGACCCTCGGGGAACGCCTCCAGCACCTGCCGGTAGGCCTCCACCTGCTTCTCCTCGGAAGGAGCGTTCTTGCTGTCGTCCAGGAACAGGAACTCGGTACGGAACAGACCGACGCCCTCGGCCCCGGCCTCCAGGGCCGCCGGCACATCCGCGGGCCCGCCCACGTTGGCCAGCAGCGGCACCTTGTGCCCGTCCGCGGTCGCACCGGGACCCGTCGAAGCGGCGAGCGCGGCTTTGCGCTCGGCGGCCGCGGCCTCCAGCTCCGCCTTCTTCTCCCGGCTGGGATTCACGAAGACATCACCGGTGCTGCCGTCGACAGCGATCATCGTGCCCTCGGCCAGCTCACCGGCACCCGGCAGAGCCACCACGGCCGGCACCCCCAGCGCCCGCGCCAGGATGGCGCTGTGGCTGGTCGGACCCCCCTCCTCGGTCACGAAACCGAGCACCAGAGACGGGTCCAGCAAAGCCGTGTCGGCCGGAGCCAGATCCCGGGCCACCAGGACATAGGGCTCGTCGCTGTCCGGCACACCCGGCATCGGAACGCCCAGCAGCCGGGCGACGATACGGTTCCGCACGTCATCGAGGTCGGCCACGCGCCCGGCGAGGTACTCCCCGGCACCGGCCAGCAACTCCCGGTACGCCGCGAAGGCGTCGTACACGGCACGCTCGGCGGTGCTGCCGACGGCGATCCGCCGGTCCACGTCCGCCATCAGCTCGGGGTCCTGGGCCATCATGGCCTGCGCCTCGAGCACCGCCTGGGCCTCGCCCCCGGCCAGGTTGCCGCGCGCCATCAGGTCGGCGGCCACCGCATCCACCGCCTGGCGGGCGCGCCCCTGCTCCCGTTCCGCGTCCTCGGCGGGAATCTGCTTCGCCGGCGGCTCCAGCACCGCCGTGCCCATGTGCCGGACCTCGCCGATCGCCACACCATGGCTCACGCCGACGCCTCGCAGGGTTGTCTCCATCTCACCCGTCTCCGATAGTGCGGCGGGTCCCGCCGCCGCGATGGTTGTCCTGTTCGCCGCCCTACGGCAGCCCCGCTGTCAGTTCCAGGAGAAGAGGCTGTCGCCGGTCTTCACATCACCGCTGTCACGGAGATCGGAGAGGGACTCGGCCGAGGCTTCCAGCGCGACGATCGGACACACCGGGGACTTGCCGGCGGCCTCGACGGCGGCGGGGTCCCAGCGCACGACCGCCTGGCCCCGGGTCACGGTGTCGCCCTTGTTGACGAGCAGCTCGAAGCCCTCGCCGTTGAGCTGGACGGTGTCGATGCCGAGGTGGGTGAGCACACCGTGACCACTGTCGTCGACCACGACGAACGCGTGCGGGTGCAGGGAGACGATGACGCCGTCCACGGGCGCCACGGCCTGGGAGGGCTCACGCACGGGGTCGATGGCGGTACCCGGGCCGACCATGGCCCCGGAGAAGACCGGATCCGGCACAGCGGCCAATCCGATGGCACGCCCGGCAACAGGGGACGTCACGGTGGTCATGGGAAGCCTCCCAGGGAGTGGAGCTGTTCAGGGGCCGTCACTGGCAGTCCCGGACGGCGCACTGAGCAGCAGCGTATGTCATGTGAAGTGGCGGTTCCGGATGGAAGCTACCAGGTAGTGGTCTAGACCACCAGCTCGACGGATTTGCACCGCCTTCACGGCTGCGTGTACTGTCGTACTCCTGCCGGGGGCAGTGAGGCATGCGAAAGTATCCTGGCTCCTCGCAGCACCCAAACTCATCGGATCCTATCTCTGGATCTCCTTCTGCATGCTCGCAGGGGAGTGGTCAGGGAGACGGAAAAACCCTGATAGAGTTTGAAACATCGAAGGGAAGCGCCCGGAGGAAAGCCCGAGAGGGTGAGTACAAAGGAAGCGACCGTTCCTTGAGAACTCAACAGCGTGCCAAAAATCAACGCCAG